>NZ_JBQQBR010000005.1:0-406049 GCF_052245935.1 Nonomuraea sp. 3N208
CCCGCGCCGCCACCAACGTGCACGCATCAGCCAACGAGAACACCCCGGCCACATGCGCCGCGGCGATCTCCCCGATCGAATGCCCCACCAGCACATCAGCCCGCACCCCGAACGACTCCAGCAACCGATACAGGGCGACCTCGAAACAGAACAACGCCGGCTGCGTCATACCGGTCTCGTTCAGCACACCCTCGGGATCGGTGAACATCACCTCACGCACAGGGCGCGGCAGCAGCGGATCCAGCACCCGGCAGATCTCATCGAGCTCGGCAGCGAACACCGGGAACGCCTCGGCCAGCTCCCGACCCATACCAACGCGCTGACTGCCCTGACCAGCGAACAACAACGCCAGCCGACCACCCGAACCACTACCAACAGCCAGACCAGGAGCCTCCACACCCTCCGCCAGCGCCCGCAGACCCGCCACCAACTCCTCGCGATCGCCACCCACCACGACCGCACGCTGCTCCAACACGCCACGCCCGGCCGCCAACGACCAGGCGGCGTCAACGATCGACGTCTCATCCGAGACCCACGACGCCAGCCGCAACGCCTGCGCCCGCAACGCCTCCACCGACTTGGCCGACACCAGCCACGGCACCACCGGCGGCACAGGCACCGGCTCAGGCTCGACATCCGCACTCGGCCCCTGCTCGATGATCACGTGCGCGTTCGTCCCACTGATCCCGAACGACGAAACCGCAGCCCGGCGCGCATGCCCGTTCACCGGCCACGGCTGCGACTCGGCCAGCAGCTCCACCGCCCCCGCCGACCAATCCACATGCGGCGACGGCTCACCCACATGCAACGTCTTGGGAAGCATCTCGTTGCGCAGCGCCATCACCATCTTGATCACGCCCGCCACGCCCGCAGCCGCCTGCGCATGGCCGATGTTCGACTTCAACGAGCCCAGCCACAGCGGCCGCTCCCGCTCCTGCCCATACGTGGCAATCAGCGCCTGCGCCTCAATCGGATCGCCCAGCACGGTCCCCGTGCCATGCGCCTCGACCGCATCCACCTCGGCCGCCGACAGACCGGCATTGGCCAGCGCCTGCCGGATCACCCGCTGCTGCGAAGGACCATTCGGAGCCGTCAGCCCATTGCTCGCCCCGTCCTGGTTGATCGCCGACCCGCGAACGACCGCCAGCACCTGGTGCCCGTTCCGGCGCGCGTCCGACAGCCGCTCCACCAGCAGCACACCGACGCCCTCGCTCCAGCCGGCGCCATCCGCCGCGGCGGCAAAGGACTTGCACCTGCCGTCGGGCGCGAGCCCACGCTGCCGGGAAAACTCGATGAACATGCCGGGTGTCGACATGACCGTCACGCCACCGGCCAGTGCCAGGTCGCAGTCACCCGACCGCAGCGCCTGCGCCGCCCAGTGCAACGCCACCAGCGACGACGAGCACGCCGTGTCCACCGTCACCGCCGGGCCTTCCAGACCCAGCGTGTAGGAGACCCGGCCGGACACCAGGCTGCCACCACTGGTGTTCGCCGGAGTGCCGAGCCCGTAGTCGTGGTACATCACACCGGCGAAGACACCCGTCCGGCTGCCCCGCAACCCGTCAGGATCGATCCCGGCCCGCTCGATCGCCTCCCACGACGCCTCCAGCAGCAACCGCTGCTGCGGATCCATCGCCAGCGCCTCACGCGGCGAAATCCCGAAGAACCCGGCGTCGAACTCGGCCGCGTCGTACAAGAACCCGCCCTGCCGCGCATACGTCTTCCCGGGCGTGCCCGGCTCCGGGCTGTACACCCCTTCCACATCCCAGCCACGATCGGCCGGGAACTCCCCGATCGCGTCCATACCGGAGACGACGAGCTCCCACAGCCCTTCCGGCGACTCCACACCGCCCGGATACCGGCAGGCCATGCCCACGATCGCGATCGGCTCGTCGACCACCGACGCAGTGGTCACCACAGTCTGCTCGGCGGGCCCGTCGCCCAGTTCGTCCGCCAGGTACTCCGCCACCGCCTCGGCGGTGGGGTAGTCGAAGACCAGCGTGGCCGGGAGCCGCAGCCCGGTGGCCGTGATCAGCTGGTTGCGGAACTCGACCGCCGTCAGCGAGTCGAAGCCGAGCTCCTGGAAGGCACGCCCAGGTGGTACGGCCTCCGCCGAGGCGTGCCCCAGCACCTTGGCCGCCTCCTGCCGGACCAGTTCCAGCAGCACCCGGTCCCGCTCTCCGGGCTCCATCCCGGCCAGCCGCCGCGCCAGCCCCGAACCGGCGGCCCGCGCCACCTGCCGTACCGGACTCCGCCCCAGGCCGCGGAGCAGCGCGGGCAGGCTCTCACCCCGGCCCCGCAGCGCCGAAGTGTCCACCCGCAGCGGCACCAACGCCGCTTCACCTGAGCCAACCCCTGCGTCGAACAGCGCCAGACCTTCGTCCACCGACAACGCCGGCAACCCCTGGCGCCGCATCCGCTCGAAGTCGGCCTCGCTCAGCCATCCGCTCAGACCCGTGTCGGCATCCCACAGTCCGTACGCCAGCGACGTCGCCACCAGGCCCATCGAGCGGCGGTGCACCGCCAGCGCGTCCAGGAAGACGTTCGCCGCCGCGTAGTTCGCCTGCCCTGCCGCCAGCACCAACCCACCGGCCGACGAGAACAGCACGAACGCGGCCAGATCCAGATCCCGCGTCAACTCGTGCAGATGCCACGCCGCATCCGCCTTCGCCGCCAGCACCGCGTCGAACCGCTCCGGCGACAGCGACCGCACCAGCCCGTTGTCGCTCACCCCTGCCGCGTGCACGATCCCGGTCAGCTCGGGGACAGACGCGATCAGCTCGGCAACGGCATCCCGGTCACCGACGTCACACGCGGCCACCGACACCTCCGCACCCAGCTCCACCAGCTCGGCCGCCAACTCGGCCGCACCCGGGGCATCCGGTCCACGCCTGCTGACCAGCACCAGACGCCGCACCTCATGCGCACTGACCAGATGCCGGGCCACCAGCGCACCCAGCCCACCAGTGCCACCCGTGACCAGCACCGCGCCGTCCGGCCCGAACGCCGGACCGCGATCGCCACCACCGGCGACCCGGCCCAACCGCGGCACCAGCACCCGACCCGACCGAACCGCGGCCTCCGGCTCCCCGGACGCCGCCACCGAGCCCACCGCCTGCCAGGACTCCTCGGTGCCGTCCACATCCACCAGCACGAACCGGCCAGGATTCTCCGCCTCGGCCGCCCGCACCAAGCCCCACACCGGAGCCACACCGACGTCAACGCCCTCATCAGGCCCCACCGCCACGGCACCCTGCGTCACCACCACCAACCGCGACGACGCGAACCGCTCATCGGCCAACCACTCCTGCACCGACGCCAGCACCTGATGAACCGCCCGCCGAACAGCAGCAGGGGCATCCATCTCCGGGTCGGTGACGGGGACCTTCAGCAACGCCCACTCCGGCACCGACTCCGCGTCCATGGCCGAGGCCAGGTCGGGCAGCTCCCCGGTCCCGGCGTCGGAAAGCCTGATCTGGTTCCACTCCACGTGGAGCAGCGATTCGGCGTGACCGTTGGTGAGCTGGCCGGCCGTGATGGGACGTACGGCGAGCGACTCGACGGACAACACCGGCGCCCCGTCGGCGTCCGCGATGCTCAGCGCGATGGACGTGTCGTGAATGCGGGTGATCCGTACCCGCACGCCGCTCGCCCCGGCGGCATGCAGTTGCACTCCGGTCCAGGAGAACGGCAGCACGGTCTGCCCGTCCCCGGCGATCAGCTGCGCGTGCATCGCGGCGTCCAGCAGGGCCGGGTGCAGCCCGAAGCGCGCCGCGTCGGCATGCGCCTGCTCGGGCAGCGCGACCTCGGCGAACACGTCCTGGCCACGCCGCCACGCCGCCTGCAACCCTTGGAAGACCGGCCCGTACTCGTACCCCATGTCCAGCAGGAGGTCGTACGCGTCGGACACGTCCACCACGTCGGCCTCGGCCGGCGGCCACTGTTCCAGCCCGGCCACCGGCACGAGCGGGGCGGTGGCCACCGCCCCGTCGGCATGCAGCACCCACGTGCCTGGAGCGTCGCCGTCGGCGCGGGAGTGGATCGAGATCGGCCTCACGCCGGTCTCGTCACCTCCGCCGACCAGCACCTGCACCTGGCGGCCGCCGTCGGCGGGCAGGAGCAGCGGCGCCTGCAGCGTGAGCTCCTGTACGAGCGGGCAGCCCACGTCGTTTCCGGCCTGAAGAGCCAGCTCAAGGAACGCCGTGCCGGGGAGGAGGATCGTGCCGTTGACGGCGTGGTCGGCCAGCCAGGGCTGCGTGTCCACCGACAGCCGGCCGCTGAAGATCACGGACTCGCCACCGGCGACCTCGGTCGCCGCACCCAGCAGCGGATGATCGACCGCCGCGAGCCCCGCCACGGCCACGTCACCGTTCCCGGCCCGCGCCGAGATCCAGTAACGCTGGTGCTGGAAGGCGTACGTGGGCAGATCCACGAGCGCGGGACGGGCCGGAGCGAAGAACGCCTCCCAGTCGACGGCCACGCCACGGGCCTGCAGCCGGCCCAAGGCCTGGACGAACGCGCGCGCCTCGTCACGGTCCTTGCGGGTGGCCGGGACGAAGGTCCCGTCCTCGATGCTCTGCTGCGCCAGAGCGGTCAGTGTGGCGTCCGGCCCGACCTCGACCCACACCTTTGCCCCGGCGGCGACCACGCCGTCGGCGAAGCGCACCGCCTGCCGTACGTGCTCCACCCAATAGCCCGGGCTGGTCAGCTGACCCGGCTCGGCTTCCCGGCCGGTCACATTCGAGATGATCGGGATGGTCGGCTCGTGGAAGGTCAGCCCGGCGATCGCCTGCTCGAAGTCGGCCAGCATCGGCTCCATCAACGGCGAATGGAACGCATGCGAGACCCGCAACCGCCGCGTCCGCACATCCACCCGCCGCTCAATCTCCGCGACCGCCTCCTCAGCACCCGAGATCACCACCGCGCCAGGAGCATTGACCGCCGCGATGCCGACCCGCTCATCCAGCAGCGGCACAATCTGCTCCTCAGGCGCCGCGATAGCGAGCATCGCGCCGCCCTCCGGCAGCGCCTGCATCAGCCGCGCCCGCGCCGCCACCAACGTGCACGCATCAGCCAACGAGAACACCCCGGCCACATGCGCCGCGGCGATCTCCCCGATCGAATGCCCCACCAGCACATCAGCCCGCACCCCCAGCGAGGTCAGCAACCGATACAGGGCAACCTCGAAACAGAACAACGCCGGCTGCGTCATACCAGTCTCGTTCAGCACACCCTCGGGATCGGTGAACATCACCTCACGCACAGGGCGCGGCAGCAGCGGATCCAATACCCCGCAGATCTCATCGAGCTCGGCCGCGAACACCGGGAACGCCTCGGCCAGCTCCCGACCCATACCAACACGCTGACTGCCCTGACCAGCGAACAACAACGCCAGCCGACCACCCGAACCACTACCAACAGCCAGCCCAGGAGCCTCCGCACCCTCCGCCAGCGCCCGCAGACCCGCCACCAACTCCTCACGATCGCCACCCACCACGACCGCCCGCTGCTCCAACACACCACGCCCGGCCGCCAACGACCAGGCGGCGTCAACGATCGACGTCTCATCCGAGACCCACGACGCCAGCCGCAACGCCTGCGCCCGCAACGCCTCCACCGACTTGGCCGACACCAGCCACGGCACGACCGGCAAAGCCACCTCGTCACCAGCGGCGACGTCAGCGGTTTCGTCCTCTTCGATGATCACGTGGGCATTGGTGCCGCTGACGCCGAAGGAGGAGACGGCGGCCCGGCGCGGCCGGTCCTGCTCCGCCCAGGGCTGGGCCTCGGTCAGCAGCTCCACCGCCCCCGCCGACCAATCCACATGCGGCGACGGCTCACCCACGTGCAACGTCTGCGGCAACACCCCGTGCCGCATCGCCATCACCATCTTGATCACGCCACCGACACCCGCGGCCGCCTGCGCATGGCCGATGTTCGACTTCAACGACCCGAGCCACAGCGGCCGCTCCCGCTCCTGCCCATACGTGGCAATCAGCGCCTGAGCCTCAATCGGATCGCCCAGCGTCGTGCCCGTCCCATGGGCCTCGACCGCATCCACGTCGGCCGCCGACAGACCGGCATTGGCCAGCGCCTGCCGGATCACCCGCTGCTGCGAAGGACCATTCGGAGCCGTCAACCCATTGCTCGCCCCGTCCTGGTTGACCGCCGACCCCCGCAGCACGGCCAGCACCCGGTGCCCGTTCCGGCGCGCGTCCGACAGCCGCTCCACCAGCACCATGCCGACGCCCTCGGCCCAGCCGGTGCCGTCGGCCGACGCGGAGAACGCCTTGCACCGCCCGTCCGGCGACAACCCGCGCTGCCGCGAAAACTCCACGAACGTCCCCGGCGTGGCCATCACGGTCGCACCCCCGGCCAGCGCCATGTCACACTCGCCCGACCGCAGCGACTGCGCCGCGAGATGCAACGCCACCAGCGACGACGAGCACGCCGTGTCCACCGTCACCGCCGGGCCCTCGAACCCGAACGTGTACGACACCCGCCCCGAGGCGATGCTCCCGGAGTTGCCGGTGCCGATCAGCCCCTCCAGTTCCTGCGGCACAGAAGACACCTGAGGGGCGTAGTCGTGGTACATCACACCGGCGAAGACACCGGTCCGGCTGCCCCGCAACCCGTCAGGATCGATCCCGGCCCGTTCGATCGCCTCCCACGACGCCTCCAGCAGCAACCGCTGCTGCGGATCCATCGCCAGCGCCTCACGCGGCGAGATCCCGAAGAACCCGGCGTCGAACTCACCGGCGTCATACAGGAACCCGCCGTGCCGCGCGTACGACGTCCCCCGCCCATCGGGATCCGGGTCGTACAACACCTCCAGATCCCACCCACGGTCAGCGGGGAACTCCCCGATCGCGTCCCGGCCGGATGCCACCAGCTCCCACAGATCCTCCGGCGACCCCACCCCGCCCGGATACCGGCAGGCCATTCCCACGATCGCGATCGGCTCACGTGCCGCTTCAGCGAGAGAGCGGTTCTGTGCCCGCAGGCGTTCGGTCTCCTTCAATGAGGAACGCAGGGCCTCGATGAGCTTGGTGTCGTTCGCAGCCATTTCTCGCCTCGTACTCCTCGTGCTGCCGAAAAGGGACCTACGCCGGAACGGCGGGGATGTTTTCCGTGATCTTCCGCATGACGCCCGCGGCGTGGGAGTTCAGATAGAAATGGCCCCCGCGGAAGACGTGCATGTCGAAGAGGCCGCTGGTGTGGTCTTTCCAGCGCCGCGCCTCGTTCAGCGACACGTGTGGGTCGGAGTCGCCGGTCAGTACGATGATCGGCGCGTCGATCCGCGCCCCGGGCCGGCATCGGTAGGTCATGACGGCCGTGTAGTCGCCACGGAGCGAGGGCATGATCATGCTCACCAGCTCCGGGTCGTCCAGCATCCGCGCGTCGGTGCCGCCGAGCCGCCGCACCTCGGCGAGCAGCGCCTGGTCGCCCTCCTTGTGCACCGTCTCGACGCGTACGCACGAGGGCGCGCGCCGGCCGGAGGCGAACAGCACCAGCGGGGAGACGTCCTCGGCCATCAGCCTTCTGGCCACCTCGAACGCGACCACCGCGCCCATACTGTGCCCGAAGAAGGCCATGGGCCGGTCCGCCAGGGGGAGGATCTCCGCCGCGGCCCGGTCCGCGAGGGTGCCGATGTCGTCGATGCAGCGCTCGTGGCGGCGTTCCTGCCGGCCCGGATACTGCACCGCCAGGACGTCCAGCCGCGGCGAGAGCTGTTTGGCGACCGGGTGGAAATAAGAGGCGGAGCCGCCCGCGTGCGGGAAGCAGATCAGACGGGTGGCGGATGCCGGTGCGGGGAAGAACCGCCGCACCCACGCTCCGGTTTCGGTGATCACTGGAAATTCCTTCCTTAGGTGTCCGCACTCATCCGGACGTCCAGGAATGCGCCCATACCCCGGCCCCGGTCATGCTTCATTGCAACCCACGAGGCGGCGGCATAGCTACTCGATTCGCCCCCTAACGTCGCCCGCATTCCCCTACCACGCGGTTCTGCCACACCGTCCCAGGGGGCGATAGGGGCTTGACCGCGCAGGCCCCGACGTGTCCACGAGCACGTCTAATGGGCCTTAGGGGTTACCACGCCGTTCTGGCGCGGCGAATACTGGTGCCGATATTGGGGACGCGCTCTCCGCCACCCGGAAATCGCGCGCCAGCGCGGCAATTAAGGAGAGACCGGTGGACTTTGGTTTATTCTATTTCGCCGACGACGTCACGACGGGAACCGACCGCTACCGGTTGCTGCTGGAGGGGGCCAGGTTCGCCGACACCCATGGATTCTCCGCCGTGTGGACTCCAGAACGGCATTTCCATGAATTCGGCGGCCTCTATCCGAATCCGGCTGTGACGGGCGCGGCCATCGCCGCCGTGACGGAGAACGTCGCGATCCGCGCGGGAAGCGTCGTGGCCCCACTGCACCACCCGGTGCGCATCGCCGAGGAATGGGCCGTGGTGGACAACCTGTCCGGCGGCCGCGTCGGCGTGTCCTTCGCGCCGGGCTGGCATGTGGTCGACTTCGCATTGCGGCCCGAGAGCTACGCCGATCGCCGGCAGGTCACGATGGACACGATCGACACGGTGCGGCGGCTGTGGCGGCAGGAGGAGGTGGAGCTGGTCGACGGAGCGGGCGAGTCGGTCAAGCTGCGCTCCTATCCGGCTCCGGTCCAGCCGGAGCTGCCCACGTGGCTCACCAGCTCGGGCAACCCGGAGACGTTCCGTCAGGCGGGCGAACTCGGCGTGGGCATCCTGACGCACCTGCTCGGCCAGAGCCTGGACGACCTCGTACGCAAGGTCGCCGACTACCGCGAGCACTACGCCAGGTCGCACGACGGCACCGGACACGTCGCGCTGATGCTGCATACCTTCATCGGCGAGGACCGCGGCCGCGTGCGTGAGGTGATCCACCAGCCCTTCACCGACTACCTGCGCAGCTCGCTCGGCCTGGTGCTGAAGGCCGCCGAGGAGCTGATGCCGGGTATCGACCCGGAGTCGATGGATCCTGAGGACATCGACTTCCTCCTGGAGATCTCGTTCGAGCGGTACTTCGAGACGGGCGGCCTGTTCGGCACGGTCGACGACGGCATGGCGACGCTGCGGTCCCTCGAGGAGATCGGCATCGACGAGGTCGCCTGCCTGGTCGACTTCGTCCCGGACACGGACGCCGTCCTGGACGGGCTGCGGTATCTGGACCGGCTCAAGCAGCGTTGGGAAGCGCAGTGATGATCGAAAGTCTGCGGCTGAGGCGGGTGCTGGGTCACTATCCGACGGGTGTGGTCGTGATCGCCGCGTTGTCGGGCGTCGAACCGTATGGTTTCACGGTCAACTCCTTCACCTCCGTCTCCCTCGACCCGCCCATCGTGAGCTTCTGCGCCGCCCACACCTCGACCACGTGGCCGCACATCCGGGCCGCGGGCGCGTTCACGATCAGCATGCTGAGCGCCGGGCAGGAGCGGGTGTGCCGGTCGTTCGCGTCCAAGGGGGCGGACAGGTTCTCCGGGATCGAATGGTCGGTGCGGGAGGGCGGCCATCCGGCGATCAACGGCGCGGTCGCCTGGATCGACTGCGAGCTGGAGTCCTGCCACGTGGTGGGGGACCACGAACTGGTCCTCGCCAGAGTGGTCGCGCTGACCACCAACGACAGCGACGGCGAGCCGCTGGTGTTCCACCGGGGGCGGCTGGGCAGGGTCCTAACCTGAAAACCCCGACCTCCGGTGGGCAGGCGGCAGCGAACCCCGACCCGGTCTGACGCGTAAGGGCTGGTCAAGCGCGATATGAGTCAGGCCACCTGGCGGGGGTGGCGTTCGAGCCGGCCCGCAAGGGCGGGCACCTGCGGTTGCGGCTGCGCAAGGGGGCCGATCCGCTGTCCGACGTGGTGGCGGGCGCGCTGGGGGTGCCCGCGGACCCGTACCGGCTGGCCGTCCCCAAGAATCGCGTGGGCGCCGCCGAATACTTCGCCGACGAGGTCCGCGACACGCTGACGGTCCACCAGACGCCGACCGGTCCCTGTGAGGACTACTTGTTACCCGGCCCCGACGTGCCCATCACCGCCATGGCCGGCGACGGCACGGTGTTCTTCGACGGCGACCGCGTGCGCCTGGAGTGGACCGGGTTCGCCGACGACAAGAAAGAGAAGGCGGGGCCGCAGGAATACCCGCTGTCGGACATCTCCGGCGTGGAGTGGAAGCCGCAGGCCGGCATGGGCTATGGCACGCTGCGCTTGCGGATCAAGGGGGAGGGCCCGGCCAAGCCGCCGCAGAAGGACAAGCGCTGCGTGTCGTGGGGCGTCCAGCGCTATGGCGGCGCGACCGCCCTGGTGGCCGCGGCGGTACTCGCCCGGCTGCCGCGTAACGTGCCCGAGCTCCCGCCTCCTCCTTCGCCGGGTGCCGACGACACGCACGACGCGGTCCTGCGCCGGCTCGCGTACCCGTCGCGGCTACTACCGCTGAGCCAGGCACTATCAACGCCATTGACCCTTTGTAAAGAGCGACCTTCGGCGAAGCCCGGCGAAAAATTGAGCACAATCTGCTTCTGCATTTCCGCGCTTTTCGCTTCATCGTGAGGGCGTCAGGCGAATCTTGCCATGACACGCACCGGCTCCCGAGCAGAGAAGAAGGTTACTCATGGTCAGCACGGTCAGACGCGCCCTCGTCATGCTCGCCCTCTCCCTGGGCACCGTACTCGGACTCGCTTTACCCGCCCAAGCGGTCACCCTGGAGCAGAAGCTCGCCGCCTTGTCCGCCTTCTCCCAGCCCACCACCACCAGCGCCGACGCATGGCTCTCGGCCTGGCAGAACCAAGGGGCTTGGGCCGACTACGCCTTCAACTGGTCCACCGACCTGTGCTCGAGCAGCCCCGACCAACCGCTCGGGTACGATTTCCGCATGCCGTGCCGGCGGCACGATTTCGGCTACCGCAATTACAAGTCCGTCAACCAATTCCCGGCGAACAAGTCACGAATTGATGACGCATTCTACTTCGATATGAAACGCGTCTGCGCCCGGTACTCAGGGGTGTCCAAATCCACGTGCGACGGACTCGCCTGGACCTACTATCAGGCGGTCAAGCAGTTCGGCAGCCTGGTCGTGACCGAGGAGCAGATCCAGGAAGTCAAGCAGCAGGCCGAACTGAACGCCGCCCAGAACGCCTGAACAGCGAGGGCGGGGATGCCGTCGCGTCCCCGCCCTCGCTCTGCGGTGCGCCGCCAGGGACTCGCCAGGCGGTAGGGCCAGACGAGCGACCGCGACCATCAAGGTTCCACGGGGCGCACTCGCCGGCCATACCGCTCCCAGAGACTCGCGTTGTGGTTGTCACCAGCGGTGAGATTGGCTGACACGAACACCGGCGCGTCGGCTCCCCGGTCCATCAGGCGGCGGCACACGAGTTCGGTGAGCACTTGGGCGATGAGCACCCCGGTCAACGAGGAAACCGCACCGATGCGGATTTCCGGTGTGAGCTCTACGCAGGCGTCCCCGATGGGAGCGCAGTTGTCGATGACCAGGTCGGCGAGATCGGCCAGGTGAGGTCCGGCGGTGTGCCGCGCGGACGGCGAGCGGGTGTGGGCTAGGGAGGTGATGGCGATCACGCGGTGCCCCCGCTCGCGTGCCAGCTGCGCCATCTCGACGATGGCCGCGTTGATGCCGGAGTTCGACACGATCAGGAAGGGGTCGATCACGTCGGGCCGCGCGAGCTCGTAGATCCGCTCGGCGAGGCCGGGAACCCGTTCGTAGGTCGGGTCCAGGATCTCCCCCGGGTCCACTCCGCCGAACATCACCAGGTCTTTGATGCTCAGCATGCCCACAGGCGCGAGCCCGCCGGCACGTCCGGTGAGTTCGAGCGTCACGATCCTCGAGTGTCCGGTGGCGAACGCCTGAAGGACACCGCCTGCGGCCAGCGAGTCGGCCACCAGATCGGCCGCCTCCCGCATGGCGGGCATCTGCGTGCTCAGCACCCGGCTCATCAGGGCCGGGGCCTGGGCCGCGAATTCAGACTCGGCCATCTCTTTTCCTCCGGTTCATGATTTTCCCGGCCGCGTCGATCGCGGCTGCCACGACGAGTTCGCCGCTCCCCTCGGTGACCGGGCTGACCAAGGTCTCGTAGCTCGTGGGGGTGTCACGGCTCGGCAGGTATCCGAGGTAGCCGTTGGCGTAGCCGATGACGACGACGTCGATGCCAGGCGCGGCTGCCGCGGCGCGTATCTTCTCTCCCAGTTCCAAGAACAGCTCTCCGGGCACGGCCACCAGCGTGACGGAGTCCAGGCCGACCGCCTGCACCTCGATCTCATAGGGCTCGGAGTGATCACGAGCCATCAAGTCGCGGGCGATCCGTCGCCCCTGTTCGAGGACCTTTCGGCCGCGCTCGTCGGTGACACCGCTGCCACCGGAGACCACCGCCTCTTCTGGCCTTTTCGCTGCGAGCCGGACACGTGTGGACACCGCCGGAACCACCGACGCGTTCTCCGGTGCGTCCGCAGGATGAACCGTGCGGTGGAGGCGAGCGGCCACGAGTGTGCCGAGCCGGTCGATCTCGTGTTGATCGCGTCCCCGCCGGGTGTGCCTGGTGCTGATGTCGCCGGCAGCCCCGGTGGCCACCACCACCCAGCACGCGTCTGTGCGGAGCGCGCGCCTGATGCCTCCGCTGAGGTCGGCGCTGGCGCGGTGGTTGTCAGCCGGGAGGACCGTGGGATGCACAGGACAAACCACGACCGCGCCGACTACCCGGCCCGCCGAGCTGACCACGATCACGTCCACCGGTATATCGATCGCTCGCCACTCCGGGAGGTGCCGACGGCTGGCAAGATCTGGAACCTGTATGCGGTCCGTGTGGACCGTGGCGTCGCGTTCGTCCATGAACGCGGCGGCGGCGGCCCGCAGTGCGGCTGACACGATACGCTCGGCGAGCTCCGGAGGTGTCGGGGCACCGCCAGGACTGCAGCCCGCCTCCGGGCCGGCATGCGTATGGGTCGCCGCGACCCAGCAGGAGTCGACGCCCAACTCGCGCACGGCGGCCCGGATGCGCTCCACGACGTCGCTGTTCACACACACCAGGTCCGCCACGATGAGGGCGAACCTGCGCTCCCCGTCCGCGAAGGTGACGGCATGGATCTCGAGAGGGTCGAGGACGCCGGACAGCCCGTGAAGCCGGTCGGCGTATCCTCCCATCGCCTCCCCGGCGACAATCTCAAGGTGATCGACGCCGTGTCCAACTCTCATGTCCACCTCAGGTTTCGATACGTAGCCGTGACAACACAGATCGGTAGGGCTCCTCCTGCCGGAGGAGCACCGGCCCGCCTTCCAACGGGCCGGCCAGCGGCGGCACCAGCTCCAACCCACGATCGGCGAGTGCGGCGGCCAGCCTCGTCTGCAGGATTCCGCCGAGTTCGAGCAGCCGACCGCTCCACGAGACCCGGCTGCCCACCTCCGGCAGCCGTGCGGCCGCCGTCGCCGCGGCCACGGCGAGATGGTCCGCGGCCTCATCGCAGATCGTGCCGGCCACTTCGTCGCCATCGGCGACCTCCACGACAGCGCGGGCGAACCTCGCGATGCGCGCGACCAGCTCGGCGTCCCGGTAGAACGCCTGCAAGCTCGCCAGATCCGTCCCGCCGAGTTCGCCCGTCAACCGGTGGGCGAGCTGGGTGGCGGGTCCGGTGCCGTCATGCGCCGCTGTCGCCGCTCGCATGCCCGCAAGACCAATGGCGTAGGCGCTGCCACGGTCACCGAGAGCAGGACCCCAGCCGTCGACTTTGACTTCTCGGCCGGATTCTCCTATGCCCAGAACAGTAGTTCCGGTGCCCGCGCAGATCACCGTGCCTACCCCGGCGAGCGCACCGGCATGAGCCAGCAGGCCGTCTTCCACCACCAGCGCCGGACAGCGGAAGAATTCCTCCAGCCGTCGGGTGAGCAGGCGTCGGTGAGCCGGATCGCCTGGCACCGCGGTGAGCCCCGCGATCACGGCTGCCGGAGCCACGGGATGTGCCAGCCTGGACGAGGCCTCTTGGACGCTGTCGAGGATGCTTGCGACACCGTCCTCGTGCGGGTGGTAGGTCAGGCCGGGGCCTACGGCGTACTCACGGCGCTCCCCGTCGATCGCCAGCAGGCGCAGCTCGGATTTGCCCCCGTCAATGCAGACGAAGGTCTGGTGTGTTCTCACCGGGACATCCCTGCCGTCAATCCGGCGATGATCTGTCTCGTGGCGAACGCGAAGATCAGGGCGAGCGGCACGAGTGCGATCACCAGTCCGGCGAAGAGCGCTGCGCGATCGGTGGCGAACTCGCCGAAGAAGCGGGTCAGCCCAACCGGGACGGTGTACATGTCACTGCTTCTCAGCAGGACGAGCGGATAGAAGAAATCGTTCCACGTGGGCGCGAACTGGAACACCGTGACCACGGCCAGTGCGGGCCGCATGAGCGGTAGCGCGACTGACACGAACAACCGTCCTTCGCCTGCGCCGTCCAGTCGGGCGGCTTCCTCCAGTTCGGTCGGCAGGCCGCGCATGAACCCCATGATCACGAAGATCGAGAAGGGCACGCCGCTCGCCGCGTAGAGGAGGATCAGGCCGAGCCGGGTATCGATCAGTCCCATGGACTGGAACATGTAGAACACCGGCAACAACCCGAGTTTGGCCGGGATCATCAACCCGGACAGAAAGAACGCCGCCAGAAGGGCGCGACCAGGGAATCGCCAGCGGGACAGTGCATAGGCGGCCATCGCGGACACCGCCACGCACAACGCGACCGCACCCACGGTGACCAGGATCGAATTGGTGAAGTAGGTCGAGATCGAGGCGGTTTCCCAGGCACGAAGATAGTTGGCCAGATCGACCGAGTCCGGCAGGCCCACGGGCCGCTGCAGGATATCGGCATTGGTGCGGAACGACCCGAGCGCCACCAGGACGAGCGGCCCGAAGGCGATCGCAGCGTAGATCCACAACATGAGCTGGGCGGCGAGCCCCGGCAGTCGCCGCCGGCGCACCTGTGCCGCCGGCCCGGTCACAGGGTCACCTCTCGGCGGCGCAGAAACCGTTCCAGGACAACGGAGACCCCGAACACACACGCGAAGATCATCATGGCGAGGGCGGAGGATTCGCCGATCGCGTTCGTGCCGCCCTCGAAAGCTGTGCGGTAGTAGAGCAGGCCCAGCACGTCCATCGCGCCTCCCGGACCTCCGTCCGATCCGCCCAGGGCGTAGACCAGGTCGAAGATGTTGAAGCACCCGATGAACGTCAGCACGGTGATGACCCCCACCGCCGGCATGAGCAGCGGGAAGCGCACACTCCAGAAGGTCCGGAAGGCGGAGGCTCCGTCCATGGCCGCCGCTTCCTCCAGTTCGCGTGGAATGCCACCCAGCGCGGCGAGAAAGATCAGCATGGGACCTCCGACCCACTGCCACGCGTTGACGAGGATGAGGACAGGCAGCGCGGTGTCCGGTTCACCCAGCCACGGTCGCGCCCACGACTCCAGCCCGACCGTGCGCAGGATGAAGTTGACCGGGCCGAATGCCGGACTCAGCAACAACGACCAGATGTAACCGACGATCAGCGGGCTGATCAGGTAGGGGAGCGAGAAAACCGTTTGGAAGAACCGCTTGCCGCGGGGGTTGCGATACAGCAGAACAGCGAGCCCGAGGCCGATGGTGTTCTGGATGGCCATGGTGCCCACGAAAAAGAGCACGTTGTGCCACAGCGCGGTCGGGATCTCCTCGCTCAGCGGATAGCGGGTCAGCACTTCGCCATAGTTGCCCAGGCCCACGAACTCCGCTTGGCGGATACCTTCCCACCGGAAGAGGCCGTAGTAGAAAGCGGTCACGAGGGGGACGACGACGAAGAGCCCGTAGAGCGCGAGAGCAGGCAGGCAGAACACCGCTATCCAGCGCCAGGAAACGCGGTTGGCGCCATACCCTCCTCGTTCGCGGGCCGGCCACCGCACTCCTGGCTTCACTGCGTCGGCTTGAACCATTGGTCGACACCTTGCTGGATGTGCTTGGCCGCCTCCTCGGCAGTGGAGCGACCGAGGACGAATTTCGACAACGATTCCGACGCCAGGTCCCAGGCGGTCGGCGTGCCTCCGGAGAAGTAGGCATAGGTGACGTACGGGCCGGGGTTGGCCTTGTACGCAGTCAGCGCCTGCGCGAGGAGAGGGTCCGCCGGCGCCACATCGGGCACTGCGGAGATCTGCCGCAGTTCCTTGGAGAAGGCCTGCCCGAACTCCGCGGAAGCCATCCAGCGGACCAGGTCCAGAGCCGCCGCCTTGTCAGGCGACTTGGCCGAGGCACCGAACGAACCGTCGACGAAGCCGGGGACGAGGGTCTCGGTGACCGCGGCGCCGGGTGCCGCCGGGACGTTGAAGATGCCCAGTTGCAGGTTGGGATCGGCCTTCGCGAAAGCCGCGAGTTCCCAGACCCCGCCCGGGAACATCGCCGCCTTTCCCGAGGTGAACAGGGCCTGGGCGTCGGTGTAGCTCGTGCCCGCGAACTGCGGGCCCCAGTACTTGCTGGTGCCCTTCCACGTCGTCAGTGAGTCCACCCAGGGGCGGTCGGTGAACTTCGACTGGCCGGCCAGCATGCGCTTGAGGTAGTCGTGTCCGCCATAGGTGGTGGCGCCGAAGATCTCCTGCTGGATCGGGAGCATCCAGGTGTCCGTCACCGTCGCCGCGAGCGGGATGACGTCAGCGGCCGCGAGCTTGTCGAAGGCCGCCGTCATCTCCTGCCAGTTCGCGGGTGGGGCTATGCCGTTCTTGTCGAAAATGCTCTTGTTGTAGATGACGTGCAGCGTCTGGATGGCGAATGGCACACCGTACACGCGCTTGTCGCTCACACCGCGCGCACCGTCCAGGACCGTCTCGGGGAAGGCGGCCAGTTCCTTGACCTCACCATCGAGCGGCACAAGGCTGCCCGCGGCGACAAGCGGTTGCAGCAGACCGTAGGAGCGCAGTTGCGCTACGTCGGGGCCGTTGGCGTCGGCGAGCCCTGTACGCAGGATGGTGTCGTATTCCGTGGACTTGTACGGCACATACTTCACCTTCACGCCTGGGTGGGCGTCCTCGTAGATCTTGAAGATCTTCTCGTAGGCGGCCACGTCCTCCTGACGCCAACCCCACACGTCAAGGGTGATCTCCTGCGCGGCTCCGCTGGGGGCCCCACTCTCGGGGGCGCTCGGCGCGCAGGCCGTGAGACCGATGGTCAGCAGGCCGAGCGCGGCCACAACGTTGCGACGAGTGCGAAACATTCGGGTCTCCCTGGATCGGTTGATCGCACCATGGCGCGGACGCTAATACTGGTATAGACCGAATGTCAATGCCTCAACCGTGGACGCCCCAGGCGAAACTGCTCGTAGGATGAGGCATCCGACCCGACAGATGAGGAGCCGGCGGGGTGCCAAGGCCGCGACACGAACCCAGGAATGTCGCGCCCGAAGTCTTCACTGCCAACGACGGGCGGCCGAAAGGCCAGCGCATCAAAGACGTCCTTACGGCGCTGGTGCTGGAGTCCCGCGACGGCGAGCTCCTGCCGTCCGAACGTGTGCTGGCCGAACGCTTCGGAGCGGCCAGAATGACCGTGCGCAACGCGATGGTCGAACTGGAGTCCCAGGGCCTGGTGCGCCGAGTGGCGGGCCGCGGCACGTTCGTCCAGCATCCGACGCTCGTCCACTCGGAGATCTTCCGCTCGTTCAGCGAGGACATGCGCATGCGCGGCATGGTGCCTGGTGCGAAGAGCTACCGGACCCGCACCCGGCCCGCGCCACGCGACGTCGCCGCCCGCCTCGGCGTCGCACCCGGCGATCCTGTCCACTCGATCGAGCGGGTGCGCACCGCCGACGGCATCGCCATGGCTCTGGAGCGGACGAACCTGTCGGCGGCACGCTTCCCTACCTTGCTGGCCGAGATGGGCCGGGACGACTCCCTGTACGAGGTGCTGGGCACGGTGTTCGGTGTCCGCTTGGAGACCGCCGAGCAGACCGTCTCGATCGCCCGGCTCAGCCCCGCACAGGCGAAGCAACTCGAGGTGCCGGCGTACGATCCCGCCTTCCTCGTGGAGCGCACCGCCGTGGACACCATGGGTAACGTCGTGGAATTCGGCCGGTCGCTCTACCGAGGCGACCGTTACGCCATCCAGATGCACGTCAGCCGGTCAGCCGGCCGCTGACCCGGCCCTCCGCACCACCGCAAAAGACGCGCGGTTCCCACACACCCCTCTTGCAACGCCTTCCACTGCGGTGTTACGTTCCGCGGAAAATACCGGTCTAGACAGGAATGCCGGTCATCGTCTTCACCCTGGAGGGTGGTCATGAGACGTCCCATCGCTGCGGTTGCCACGGCTGTCGCCCTGCTCCTGACGACGCCCCTCGCGGCAAACGCGAGCGTCACACCGTCAGCCGCGCAGAGCGACCGGAAGATCCGGATGCTCGACTTCAACTTCGCCGGCAACGGCTTCAACAAGGGCAGCACCGGCGCACCGGTCGACGACGCGGTGGCGAAGATCTCCGAACAGAAGCCCGAGATCATCGGCCTCAACGAGATGTGTTACACACAGTGGGTCGCCTTGAGGGACCGGCTGAAGGCCAAGCCGGGCTACGAGGGGCTCTCCGAGCAGGTCGTCGTGACGAACTACAAGATCCCCAACTGCTACGACCCGGTCGTGAACCCAGATGGCTGGTACGTCATGGGTCTGCTGAGCAAGCACCCCTCCCAACGGGTGATGTTCGGCGACACCCCCTACCTGGACCTCGGCTACCACTACCGCGAGAGGTACCGCAAACTCGTCTGCGGCGACGTCGCCGTGCCGGACGCCGCCGTCGTCCGCGCCTGCGTCACGCACACCGAGGTGCCGCTGGTCATCATCAATGAGACGAGCTTCCCCAACAATCCCGACATCACCAAAGACCCCTTCTACGGGCGGTCCATCAACTACGCCCAGGCGAAGCTGATCGCGGACACCATCACCCCGATGGCCAGGCGGATGCCGGTCGCTCTGCTCGGAGACCTGAACGAACTGCCCTTCCTGCCCTCACTCGATCTCTTCTACGCCAAGTGCGACGGCCGGGGCGTCTTCGACGAGGTCGACGGCGAGGACCCGCGCTGGCGCGGCAACATCCGGCGGTGGGTCCTCGGGATCGAGGACTGCCCGCATCGCCAAGGCGAGTGGACCATGGGCGCCGACGGCCTCCCCGACGATTACAACCGCCCGTACCAGAGCAACCGGAAGATCGATTTCATCTTCGTCGACCACCGTCACTTCAAGGTCGACGCCGGGTCAGGCTGGGTCATCTCGACCCCGCACTCCGACCATCGCATCGTCGTCGGCGAAGTGACGTTGCGGCACTGAGGAGCATGATGCGCAAGAGGAAAGCGGCGTACGCGGCCATGGCGCTGATGACGGGCCTGTTGCCCATCGGCGTCCTCGGATCACCCGCAGCGGCGGCGCAGCCACAGTCGGAGTTCCGCATCCTCCCCTACCTGCAGAGTCCGAGCTCCTCAGGGGTCACGCTCACGTGGTTCACCGAGGACGGCAGGCCGGGGCGGCTGACCGTTCTCGGGCCGGGCATCGGTGGCCCGAGGACCTACGAGGTCGCCGGGGATCTGCGGTCTGAGCTGGCCTACACCGACCTCGAGCTCGCGCAGGAGATCCCGGGCCTGGACAAGGGATCGTGGCTGCGAGGACAGGAAAACCACAAGCACAGCGTCAGGATCGACGGTCTGCGGCCGGGCAGCCGCTACCACTACACCGTGGAGCAGGGCGGAGTACCGCACCGCGGAACCTTCCAGACCGCGCCGGCGAAGGACCGCTGGAAGCACATCAGACTGATCGCGATGTCCGATTCCGAGACCGAGCCGCGCGGCCGCGTGCAACGGCGCGAGTGGGCGCCAGGCGCGCTCGCCACCGGGAGTACGGGGCGTCCGTCCGCCGCCCCGGGATCTCTCTGGGATCGCACCTATGGCACGACGACCCTGCTGAGCTCCCCTGTGCTGCGATATCCGCTCACGGAGGACGAGGGACTGCGCGTCAACCTGGCTACCGTGGAGGAACGCGCGCCGGACGCGGTGCTCTTCACCGGCGATCTCGTCCAGGGCGGCGGATACCAGCCCGGATGGGATGAGTTCTTCCGCCACACCGCAGGCGCCGGCGGCGACCTGCTGACCAGCGTTCCGATCTTGCCTGTCTTCGGAAACTGGGAGAGCTTCGGAGCACTCAACGGCGGGTACGGCACGCCTCAGGACCGCACGCCGGTCGTGCGATCCCGCGCGAAGTATCACGCCTATTTCGACGCCCCCGACAACGGCACGCCCGAGCACCGCGACAACTACTACCGCGTCGATTACGGACCGGTCACGGTGCTCACGCTGGACAGCAACAACGGCGAGCCCGACGACAGCGCGGCCGCCTATCCTCCCTCGGTGAAACTGACCGGCCGGCAGTACACCGGCCCGGGAACCGATACCCAGGAGAACTTCACCCGCGCCGAGTACGAGGCGGCCGGTGGACGTGACCTGTCCGCCTTCAACCCCGGCAGCCGGCAGTGGACCTGGGCGGAGGAACAGCTGCGCGCCGCCCGTGCCGCGGGCCAGATCGTTCTCGTGCAGTTCCATCATGCGCCCTACAGCAGCGGAGAGCACGGCCTGCCCATGAACCACGCGCTCACCTCCGGCCAGGGGGGCACACCGATGCGGATCTACCACGATCTCTTCGAGCGGTACGGCGTGGCGGCAGTGATCTCCGGTCACAGCGAGATGTTCGAGCGGAGCTTCGTCGACGCCGACGGAGACGGCGTCGGAGTGCACTACTACGACGTCGGCGTTTCCGGCGACGGTCTGCGCGGGGTTCGCCGCGACGGGCCGACGCTGGACAGTCCGCTCCTGAACTACAACGGCTTCAGCCGGTGGACGGCGGACCAGAGTGAGCCCGAGGTGTGGGAGAACGCCGGGGGCACACCACGGCTGACCTCGGGTGGCAAGCACTACGGCCACCTGGAGATCGACATCGACCGGGGCAAAAGCGGCCAGGCGCGGGTGACGCTGACACCTGTGCACATCTTCCCCGTGCTCGACGCCGACCTGCGCGTCGTCCGGACCGAACGGCGAACGTACAGCGACCGCATGGTCATCGGCATCGCAACGGATGGCACCCCCGCCGGCTGAATCGCAACGACTCTGTCCAAAGGAGCACCGTGGTTTCCCTCAAGCACTTAGGAAGATTGTTTTCCATCATGCTCTGGGCAGCGGTGATCGCGCTTTCACCGGGCGCTGCAGCATCGGCCGCTGTGCCATCGACCTTCAACGTCTGGCACTGGAACGTCGCCGGCAACAAGATGCATCACGGTTCGGCGACCGACGGGATGGTCGCCAGGGCCGTGGCCTCGATTCTCAACCGTGAGGCGCATCTGGTGGCCTTCAACGAGCTCTGCTGGGGCCAGTACAAGGCGATCCAAGACGCGCTCAGGTCGGCGGGCTGGCCCAACGACTCGACCAACTACTCACGGTTCGCCACGATCCTCGGGCCCACCTCCGGCGTGTGCAACGGCAACGAAGACTTCGGCAACGCCATCTTCAGCAAGCAACCACTGGGCCCTGCCAGCCGGTTCACCCTCCCGCCGGACGGGACACGCGAGCAACGGAACCTCTTGTGCGCCGGACTGCTGACCACACCGGGTGCGCGGTTCTGCACCACGCACATCACCACGAGCAACGACATCGCCGGCAACGGCCAGAAACACAACGTGAACCAACTGAACTTCGTACTGGATCAGATGGAGGCCTACCGCGCGGGCGGGGAAACCGTCATCATCGCGGGGGACTTCAACGCGCAACCCGACTACGGCCGGCTCAACAACTGGTACTCCGGCTCCCTGAACACAGCGAACAACGGCAACAACACCGGGAACTACAGAGAACTGGACGACAACGATCCCACCCAGTGCCTCGGATATGGCGAGTGGACCGCGACGGGAACACCGGGCGACGCGCCGCCGTGCGCCGCTGTCGAGCCTCACGCGAAGATCGATCTGATCTTCGTCAGGGAGGACCGGATCGCTGGACCTTATTCCGGCGACTCTCTGGCCATCCCCACCGACTGCACGGGCATCCCGGCGACGCCCGCGTACCCGGCAGGTTCCTGCTCTGATCACCGGGTGATGACCGGCACGGTGCCGGTCCTGATCGGTTGATCTTCACGCGTTGAGGACAAAGAAAACCCCAGCTCGGTGCCCCGAGCTGGGGTTTTCGTGAGGTGCGCCGCCAGGGACTCGAACCCCGGACCCGCTGATTAAGAGTCAGCTGCTCTGACCAACTGAGCTAGCGGCGCAACAGGTGTAACTGTATCAGCCGCCGTCCAGTGCCCAGTACGTCAACCGAGCCGGGCGGCCAGCCGCTCGTACGCCCCCAACACCAGGTCCCAGAACCTCTTCACGTCCAGCGAGGTCGCCACCAGCGCGTTCGCCCGCCGGTCGGCGACCTCGAAGTCCGTCACGGTCATCCCGCGCGTGTAGGCCCCGGTCGTCTCGACGTTCACCACTGCCGGGACGCAGGTGAAGAGGGACGGATCCAGCACGTACGCCACCGCGCACGCGTCGTGGATGGCCGGCCCGCTCTCGGCGGTCACCGCCTTGTACGACTGCGCCGCCGGCACCAGCAACTCGGCCAGCCGCCCGAGCGGCCGCATGCGGTCCAGCACCTCCATGGTCACCACGGCGGACAGCGTCACGTCGAGGCCCAGCTGCTTGACCGTCCAACCTGCGTCGAACACGATCGCGGCCGCCTCCGGGTCGGCCAAGATGTTGAACTCCGCGGCCGGGTTGTGGTTGCCGCGCGTGTAGGAGCCGCCCATGATGACCAGCTCGCGGGCCCACTCGACGACGCGCGGCTCACGCCGGACGGCGAGGGCGACGTTCGTCAGCGGCCCCACCGCCACCAGCGTGATCTCGCCGGGCGCGGCCCGCAGCGTGTCCACGATGAAGTCGACCGCGTGCCCATCGGCCGGGCCGCGCAGCGGGGCGGGCAACACCGCGTTGCCGAGCCCGGTGACTCCGTGGACGGCGGTGGCGCGCACCGTGTGCCGCAGCAGCGCGCCCGCGCTGCCCGCCGTGACCGGCACGTCGCCGAGGTCGAGGAACTCCCTGAGCGCCAGCGCGTTCGCCGTGGTCAGCGGAAGGTCGACGTTGCCGCCCACCGTGGTGACACCCACCAGGTCCAAGTCGTCACGGGATCCGGCGGCCAGGGCCAGGGCGAGCGCGTCGTCGATGCCGGGGTCGCAGTCGATGAGAACTTTCTTCACGGAAACGGAGGATACGCATAGATCGGGCCGGGCAGTTCCCCCAAAGCTGCCCGGCCCGATCGGCGGCGGTCCAGGCCGACGCTTTCCCCCAAAAACGTCGGCGGTCCCGCACTAGCGGCCCGCGGTCCCCCTCCGCGTCCGCTTCGGTGAAAGTCCTCAGCCAGTCGCAGAGCTCCTGACCTGCTACAACGCTACCGAGACGAATGCAACGGTCGCGTCATAACGGGGTCGAATATCTGTTTAATCCGACTCTGTTTCGTCTGGCCGGGACAGCTCAAGCCTCACCTCCGTACCTTCTCCCAGCGACCTGCTCACCGTGCAGTACTTGTCGTGCACCCGCCCCGCCACGGCCCGGAACACCTCATCGGCCTTCTCCGACGGCACTTCCACGTCGTACGTGACCGTCACCGGACCCAGCTTGTTCGATTCCACCTTCTCGGACTCGACGGTCATGGCCAGCCTCAGCAGCCGGTGACCACGCTGGGCGGTGAGCGGCTCGACGGTCACGATGTTGCAGCCGCCCACCGCCGCCAGCAACAGCTCCACCGGCGAGAACACGCCGTCGTCCTTCCCACCGCCGATCCGTACCTCGGCTCCGCGGCCGTTCACAGCCCGGAACCCGCCATCGTCGGTCCGCTCAACACGCACATTAGCCATGTTTCAGACCTTACTCAGCAACCTTTCATGTTCGTTCAGCATCGTGGTCAGCATGGCAAGCCAGGCGAATGCGAATCATGGCCCGGTCCTGTTCTGGAGCGGTGTCGCGGTAGCGGAGTTCGGCGCGATCCAGCCGAGTTTCGGCTACCCGTGGACCCCGACTGCCTACGCCGCCGCAGGACTGCTCGTGGCGCTCGGCTTCCTCAGCGTCAAGGCCGCCGACTACCTGCGTACCGAGGAAGCCAAGCAGCGCCTGCGACTCGGCGGTTACCTGGCGGGCGCGCTGCTGGTGGCGCACCAGTTCGGCTCGACCGCATACGTGACGGACCTCAGCCGCGCCGGCTCCCTCATCCTGTACGCGATGGCGGCCGTGATGGCGGTCTGGAGCCACCAAGTCCGCCACACGACCAGGGGTTCCCTGCTGATCGCCACCGGCCTGGACCCGGCCGCGCTACGGGCCCGCCTGGCCGGCGCCACGGACACGGTCGCGATCTACCGTACCGAGCACCCCACCGACGAGCTCAGGGACCTGGAGGCCAGGTATGGGCTCATCCTCGTTGTCGGCAAGGAGCACGATCCGCGAGCCAAGGAGCGGTTGAGCGCTTCGGGCCTGAGTCGTGAGATTCCCGACCTCGCCGAGCGCGACGTGGTGGTGGCCGGCCCGCGGCAGTTCAAGCGGTACGTCGGCGGCGCGTTGTCACGCCTTGCTATCCCGAAGTCACAAATTCATTTCAAATCCCGGTAAGGGTTTAGCTCCACATTACGCGTCTTCTGCAACGGTGGTCTGCGGACAAGGAGGCAAGGTGACGACTTTCCCCGGAAGCGCACGTGTCGAAATGGTCATGGGCATGCCCGTCAGCGTCGACATCCGCACCGCCCTCCCGGCACGCGAGCTGACGCCCCTGCTGGATGACGCATTCGCGTGGTTGAGGTGGGTGGACGACACCTTCAGCCCGGTCAAGGAGGACAGCCAGATCGGCCGGCTCAACCGAGGCCAGACGATCAGGCAGATCCCCGAACTCATCGAGGTCCTGCACCGCTGCGAGGAGCTCAGCGAGGCCACCGACGGCTGGTTCGAGCCCCGCATCAACGGCGTGACCGATCCGTCCGGCTACATCAAGGGATGGGCGCTGGAGCGCCTGTCCCGCGCCCTGTGCAACGCGGGCGCGGGCGACCACCGCCTCAGCGCCGGCAACGACATCCGGGTACGCGGCTCGGCCGCCCCCGGCAAGCGCTGGCGCATCGGCGTCCGGGACCCGCGCAAGGACATCGTGCGCAAGGTCGTCTTCGCCCACGACCTGGGCATCGCCACCTCGGGCGGTGTGCCCGTCGTCAACCCGCGCACCGGCCAGGCCCAGGCGGGGTTCGGCTTCGTCACCGTGATCGGCCCCGACCTGGGTGTGGCCGACGCGTACGCCACCGCCATCTACGCCATGGGCCCGCTCCTGGCCCGCCGCTACGCGACCGGCCTTGCCGAGTCCGGCCCGTACCAGACCCTGATCGTGGCCCGGGACGGCCAGGAGTTCAGCACGCCGGGCTTCGCGGCGTACAGCGGCGCGGAGGCCCGCATGGCGGGCTAGGCGTCGGGATGTCTACGCAGGTATTCGATATAAACCGGGCGCAGCGCCTCCCCCAGCTCGCCCTCCCCCGCCGCGATGGCGTCGCTGAGCAACGCGGACACCTTGGTGAGGTCGGCGTCGGTCTCGTGACCGGTGGCGGCCTCAGCGGCTGGGATCACCTTCAGCAAGTCCCACAGGAACCCCAGGTCGCCGTGGCGTACGGCGTACCGCACCGCACGATCATGCAATTCGTTCGCCGGCAACGACTCGAGCCCGTTCGCGTCCATCTCGCTCCCTCCCCTGCACGCCTCTTCCCCGCGTTAGGGCAGCGATAACCGGTGACTACCAACAGTGACGACCGGGCATCGTTCTGACTGCGCCTCTACCGCGGCGCCGATCGCAAGTGGGAGGATCAACCAGCGTGAGATTCATCATCAGAACCCTCGCGGCGGCAGCGGCGCTCTGGGTAGCCGTTCAGTTCATCGACGGCATCGACGTCAACGCTCCCACCAACTCGGCCACATACTGGGGCGTCCTGCTCCTCGTGGCGCTGATCTTCGGCATCGTGAACGCGATCGTCAAACCCATCGTCAAAGCCCTAGGCTGCGCGATCATCGTCCTGACGCTGGGCCTGTTCCTCCTTGTGATCAACGCGGCGATGCTGCTGCTCACCAGCTGGATCTCGGGCCAGTTCGACATCCCCTTCCACGTCGACAACTTCTACCCGGCCGCGTTCTGGGGCGCGATCATCGTCAGCGTGGTGAGCTGGCTGCTGGGGCTGTTCATCCCCGACAACGACTGACCTTCGATGGTGCTGCTCGACGGCGCCGGACTGACCTGCGCGCAGGTCCACGAGGCCGCCTACGGCCGGGCCCGGGTCTCGATCGCCTCCCTCGATCGGGCCCGTGCCGCGTGGGTCACCGCTCAGGAGCTGACGGGCCCGGTGTACGGCCGCAGCACCGGAGTCGGCGCCGGCAAGGACGTCATGATCGAGGCGCCCGGCCTGGACGTGCTGCGTAGCCACGCGTGCGGCGCCGGGCCGCCGGTCGAGCCCGCCCGCGCCCGGGCGATGCTCGTCGTCCGGCTCAACCAGCTGCTCGCGGGCGGCTCCGGCATCGACCCTGCTGTGCTCCCGGTGCTGGCCGACGCGGTCAACCACGGATTCACGCCGCCGATCCGCACGTACGGCGCCATCGGCACCGGCGACCTCACGGCCCTGGCCACCACGGCGTTGTGCCTGCTCGGTGAACTCCCCTGGCACAGCGAGCCTGCACCGGCACGCCATGACGAGGCCCCGGCCGACCGGGAGGAAGTGACCCCGCCTCCCCGCTATCCCCTCACCTCGGGCGACGCGCTGCCGTTCATCAGCTCGGGGGCCGCCACCCTGGCCGACGCCGCGATCGCCTGCCATCGCCTGCGGCTCCTGCTCGGGGCCGCCGTCGACGTCGCCGCCCTGTCGTTCACCGCGATCGGGGCCTCGGCCGAGCCGCTGGCCGCCGCCGTACAGGAGGCCCGCCCGCACCCAGGGCAGGCCGCCGTCGCCGCGCGCCTGCGCGGGCTCCTCGCCAAGGAGCAGGCCGCCCGCATACAGGACCCGTACGGCTTCCGCGCCTTCGCCCAGGTGCACGGCGCCGCCGTGGACGCCCTCGACCGGGCCGCCGCCACCGTCGAGATCGACCTCAACGCCGCGGCCGAGAACCCCCTCATGGCCGGCTCCCTGGCCTGGCACAACGGCAACTTCCACTCCTCTCCCGTCGCCCTGGCGCTGGACGCGCTGCGCGCCGCGCTGGTGCAGACGGCCCAGCTCAGCACGGCCCGCCTGGCCGCCCTCATGGACCCGGCCTACACCGGCCGCCACCCCTTCCTCGCCGACCGTCCCGGCGCCTCGGGCGTCCTGATCCTCGAGTACGTGGCCCAGGACGCCCTGACCGAGCTACGCCACCTCGCGAACCCGGTGACGACCGGCACCGCGGTGATCTCCCTGGGGGTCGAGGACCACGCCGGCTTCGCCACCCAGGCCGCCCGGCACGCCCTGAGGTGCCTGGAGCCGTTGGAGCTCGTGCTGGCCTGCGAGCGCGCCGCCGCCACCCGGGCGCTCAACACCCTTCCCCCGGACCGCCCGCTCACCGACGACCTGGAGGAAGCACGGCGCGCCCTGACCACCTCCACCGCCCACCTCACGCATTGACCGCCGCGAGCGCCACACGCCCGGCGCCATCCACGCACATGGACCCACCCTCCGCCCGGCGAACGCCACCGCCCACCGTCAGACCGTGCCCACCGTCAGACCGTGCCCACCGTCAGGCCGTGCCGGCCATACACGCGGCGGCGTGGAGCCAGCAGGCAGGTAGAGGGCGAGCACACCGGTGGGCCCAACGGGCAGGCCCGGCGGATGTGGCCGGCTCGGCGCGGGGGGTGGGCGCCCAGGCGGGGCGGGTCAGGAGAGCCGGGCCACCGAGCCGCGTTCCCTGAGGGTGGGGGCCTGGACGATACGGCGCCGGCGGGTGGCGCCGTCGGTCGCCGCCGAGATGAGCCGCACGGCCGCCCGCACGATCCCGTCGATGTCCCAGTCCACGGTCGTGAGCCCCGGCGTGAGCAGCCCCGACATCGGGTGGGCGTCGTATCCCATGACCGACACGTCGCCGGGAACCGACAGTCCCAGGTCCTGCGCCGCCGCGTACACCCCGTACGCGATGGAGTCGGCGAAGCAGAACACGGCGCTCGGCTTGTCCGCGGCGAGGATGTCGCGGGCCGCCGCGGTGGCCCCGGCCAGGTCGTGCGGGGCGGTGGTGAGCTCGATGTCCAGCCCCAGGCGCTCGGCCTCGGCCGTGACGTGCACGTCGGCGGGGCGGTCGGGTGTGCTGGCTCTGGTCGGGGTGAGCACGGCGATGCTGCGGTGCCCCAGGGCCCGCAGATGCTCCAGCGCCAGCGTCACCCCCCGCCGGTTGTCGAAGATCACCTCACCGGCCGTGCCGGCGAGCGAGTCGCCGATCGCCACGACCGGCAGCGACTCGCACAACTCCTTCCAGAACGCGGCAGAAGGGTCGAGCGGCTGGACGATCATCCCGTCCACCCGCTGGTCCCGAAGCTGCTGGGCCAGGGCCCGCTCCCTGGCGGGGTCGCCGACCGCGTCGAGGATCAGCGCGTAGCGGTCCTTCTCCCGCAACCCCCTGCTGATGCCGACCGCCAGCGACTGCTGCCACAGGTCCTCGAGCGAGCCGCAGAGCAGCCCGATCATGCCCGTGCGCCCGCTGGCCAGGGCCCTGGCGATGGGATCGGCCTCGTAGCCGAGCTCGGCCGCCGCGGCGCGCACGCGCTCCATCGTCTCCTCGGACACCTGCAGACCGCGTAGTGCGTAGGAGACCGCCGCGGGTGACAGACCCGTGGCCTGGGCCACCTCACGGATCGTGGCTCTCTTGCGAGGCATTCCGCCAGCCTATTGCGTCGCACCGACAGAATCGGATTTCCCGACATAGACCTGTCGGGTATGCCTTCCTACCTACCCCGTTTGAAGGCAGTGAGGATAATCGTCGCCGGCCTGGTCAGCGGAGTTGACCTTGGTGTTCACGACGCCGGCCGTGGTGCCGCTGCGCCGGGCGAGCCATTGACAGATCCCCGCGTGAAGCGGTTCACTGAAACGAATCACTGAAGCGGTTCACAGCCTCGATTCGCAGGTGAGCAGGTTTACCTGCAATACTTGTAGGAAATAGAGGGAGGTGTGGGCGTGAGCATCGACGTGCATCAACATCTGTGGACCGGGTCCTTCATCGACGCGCTCCGGGCCCGCACCTCGCCGCCCCGCCTCGACGGGTGGACGTTGATTCTCGACGGCGAGCCTCCGTACGAGGTGAATCCCGCCGACCACGAGCACCGCGACACCACCGGCCTGGAACTGGCGCTGGTGTCGATGTCGAGCCCGCTCGGCATCGAGTTCCTGCCGCCGGAGGAGTGCTGGCCGGTGCTCGACGCCTACCACGATGGCGCGCTGGCGCTGGGCGGGCCGTTCGGCGCCTGGGCGGCCACCTGCCACAGCGAGCCGGACCCCGAGCGGCTGGCCAAGGACCTCGACCGGGGCTGGGATGGATCCGCAGCGAAGCGAGGACATCCATCCCAGCCCGCCGAGCGAAGCTCGGCCAGGAAGATCTGCGGGTTGCAGATCCCCGCGACCGCCCTGCCGGACGACCGGCTGCTGGAGGTGCTCACGGACCGGGACCTGCCGTTGTTCGTGCACCCGGGTCCGGCGAAAGCCCCCGACGGCCTGCCGGCGTGGTGGCCGGCGCTCGTGCCGTACGTCCAGCAGATGCACCAAGCGTGGCACTACTTCCACGCCGTCGTCAGGCCCAGGCACCCGCGGCTGCGGGTGTGCTTCGCGCTGCTGGCGGGCTTGGCGCCGCTGCACGCGGAACGCCTGATCGCCAGGGGCGGGACCGGCCGCGG
This sequence comes from Nonomuraea sp. 3N208, assembly GCF_052245935.1. Taxonomy (NCBI): domain Bacteria; kingdom Bacillati; phylum Actinomycetota; class Actinomycetes; order Streptosporangiales; family Streptosporangiaceae; genus Nonomuraea; species Nonomuraea sp. 3N208. The sequence continues at coordinate 29,924 of NZ_JBQQBR010000005.1, forward strand.
CCTGGTCGACAGGAACGTCTTCGTGGAGACCTCCTCCTACGGCCCGCGCGCGATCGACGCGATCGTCCGCGAGCTCGGCATCGACGTCGTCGTCAACGGCTCGGACGCCCCTTACGCCACCGCACCCGACCCCGGCCTCGGGGCCGCTGCCACCCATGCCATCCGCGTGACCAACCCCCGTCGTCTGTTGAGCAGGGAGGAGCCTCGTACATGAACACGAACCAGATCCAGGACGGGGGCACCTGTGCCGCGCTCCCTGATCGCACGCTCGACCGGCGCGAGTTGCGCGACCTGGTGGACCGGCTGGCCGCCCGCCCGGAGGAGTGGCGCGACCTCGTGGAGTTCCCGGAGGACGGCGGCCGGCACTACGCCTCGCTGCACCGCGACGCGTACGTGGACGTCTGGGTGCTGTGCTGGCGTCCCGAGGACGACACGGGCTGGCACGACCACGACATCTCCTCTGGGGCCGTGCACGTGGTCAAGGGCGCCCTCCTGGAGTGCAACCCGCGCATCGGCGGCGAGCACCTGGAGACGGTCATGCCGGAGGGCCAGTCGTTCTCGTTCGGGCCCGACCACATCCACCGGCTGACCGGCGCGGTGGACCAGAGCGTGTCCATCCACGCCTACTCGCCACCGCTGTGGCGGCTGGGGCAGTACTCGATCGACGGCACCGGCGTCATGCGCCGCGTTTCCGTCAGCTACGCCGACGAGCTCAGGCCGCTGGACGACGCCGTGGCCTGAGGACGCAGCAGCTTCCGCAGGGCTCCACGTCGGGCAGTGTGATCCACAGACAGCAGGTCCTGCGGAAGTAGCCGTCGTCCGTGGGCTCCACCAGCCCATCGACCGGCCGGCCGATCTCCTTGAGCAGTTTCATGTAGTCACCGGGCACGATGGCCGTCAGCGGATGGGCGAGCGCCTCCGCCGTGGAGCCCCACAGCGTACGCTCCCCGACCTTGGCTCGGGCGCTGATGGCCTTGACCAGGGGTTCTTGCGACTCCGCCAGCGCGTCACCGATGGCTCCCGCGCCCGAGTCCCAGATCACGCGGGTGGCGGCGATCGTCACCCCGGCGTCGGACGGCTTGAAATAGGTGTCGGCCCGCCGCATGATCGGCACCCGCCCGTCCAGCGCCCACCCCAGCGCCATCGGCAGCGTGTGCCAGTACGCGAAGGTCTTCCAGAACAGCGCCGCCCCGACGTGGCGTGGCGCGTTCCAGCGCCCGGCCGTCTCGTCGATCAGCCCGTCCAGCAGCGTGTACGGCTCCCGCAGCAGCTCCGCGACCGGCGTCCAGCTCTCGGCAGCGGCCCCGGGTGCGATGACGAGCCCGGGCTCGACCCCGATCACCCCGCCGCGCCCGTCGGCCATGCGCTGGAGCGCCTCGGTCAGCACGCTGGAACACCCTCCCCTAAAGGTTAGCCTTACCTAAGGTAGCAGGACGTCCGGCGAACCACCCAGCCAAGATCTGCACCACCAGCACTCCCAGCACCGCGATCAGGGGCACCGACCAGCCTCCGGAGAGCTCCCGCAGGAGCCCGAACAGCATCGGCCCCAGCGCCGCGATCACGTACCCGACGGACTGGGCCACGGCCGACAACGCGGTCACCGTGGCGGGGTCGGCCGGTCGCAGGGCGATGATGAGCAGCGCGAGCGCGAACGACGCGCCCTGGCCGACGCCGAGCACGATCATCCACAACCACGGCGCGGTCAACGGGGCCAGCAGCACGCCGAGGTAACCGATCACGGTCAGCACGCCCGCCCCGACCACGTAGGGCACTTGCGAGGCCCGCCGCCCGGCCAGCACGGGGACCGCGAGCGAGGCGGCGACCTGGACCAGGTTCGTGAGGCTGAGCAGGTAGCCCGCCTGGTCGGCGGGCAGGCCGTGGTCCAGGAAGATCGTCGGCAGCCAGGCCAGGACGACGTAGAAAGTGAGCGACTGCAGGCCCATGAGGCCGGTGATGTACCAGGTCACGCGGCTGCGCAGGACAATGCCGAACGGCCTGGGCCCGTTCTGCGGCCCGGCCTGCTTGGCCAGGGCCTGGGGCAGCCAGAGCAACGCCGCGAGCAGGGCGGGCACGGCCAGGAGCGCCGAGACGCCGCGCCAGCCGTACCCGGTGGCGTTCTCGACGGGGATCATCACGGCGGAGGCGGTGGCGGCGCCGGCCACCACCGCCGAGACGTAGACGCCGGTCATCAGGTTGATCCTGGCCGGGAAGTGCTGCTTGACTACGGCGGGCATGGCGACGTTCATGGCGGCGATCGCGGTGGCGGCCAGGGCGGAGCCGAGGTAGAGCACCGGCGCGCCGTCGAGGCCGCGCAGCGCGACGCCGACGGCGATGACGAGCAGCCCGGCCAGCAGCATGCGGTCGAGTCCGATACGCCGCGCGAACAGTGGCGCGAGCGGGCCGAACACGCCCAGGCAGATCACCATGACCGTGGTGATCGCGCCGCCGCCCGCAGGCGAGAGACCGACGTCGTCCATGATCTCGTCGAGGAGCGGGGAGACGCCCGCGATGGCGGGCCGCAGGTTGAGCGCGGCCAGGACGAACCCGGCCACGAGCACGGCGGATCTCAACGACATAGGGGAACACTCTCGCACGGGCCGCCTTGACAACGTTGTCTGCCCCCTACCTGGTGAGACATGATCCTGGCGTGAGACCGACGATGAAGGACGTCGCCACGTCCGCGGGCGTGGCGCTCAAGACCGTCTCGCGCGTCGTGAACGGCGAGCCCGGGGTGCACCCGGCCACCGCCGAGCGGGTGCGCGCGGCCATCGACCGGCTGGGCTACAGTCGCAACGAGAGCGCGCGCGTGCTGCGCCGGGGCAGGACGGCCACAGTCGGGCTGGTCATCGAGGACGTCGCCGACCCGTTCTACTCGGGGTTGAGCAGGGCCGTGGAGGACGTGGTCATCGGTCACGACTGCCTGCTGCTGACCGGCTCGTCCGGGGAGAAGCCGGTCAGGGAACGGGAGCTGGTCGAGACGTTCTTCACCCGCCGGGTGGACGGGCTCATCGTGGTGCCGGCCGGGGACGACCACACGTACCTGCGGCCGGAGCTGGAGGCGGGGACGAAGGTGGTGTTCGCGGACCGGCCGCCGGGGGCGGGGCTCGACGTGGACACCGTGCTCGCCGACAACGCGGGCGGGGCCGAGCAGGCGATCCGCCACCTTCTCGGGCACGGTCATCATCGCATCGCCTTCCTCGGCGACGACCTGGCGATCTACACCGCCGCCGAGCGGCACCGCGGCTACCGCGAAACTCTCGGCGGCCTGTACGACCCGCGGCTGGTCTCCATGCGGCCGCCCACGTTGGAGGGGGTACGGGCGGACCTCAACAGGATGTTCGCCCTGGACCGGCCACCGACGGCGCTGTTCACCGGCAACGGCCGCTGCACCGTGACCACGCTGCGGGCGCTGGCGGGCCGGCCGATCGCGCTGGTGGGCTTCGACGACTTCGAGCTGTCCGACCTGCTCCGGCCTGGGGTGACGGTCGTGGCGCAGGACCCGTCCTGGATGGGGAGGGTGGCGGCCGAGCTGCTGTTCCGCCGCTTGCGCGGCGACGTGGGACCTCCGGAGCACATCCAGCTCCCGGTCCGCCTCATCCCCCGCGGCTCGGGTGAGCTCCCTTGATCAATGCGTCGCCGAGTGGCGTGCGGGCGTACAGGACGCTGCGGCCCGTACGGGTGCCGGTGATCAGGCCCGTCCTGCGCAACGCCGCGACGTGCTCGCCCGTGGTGCCCACGCTCTGCCGGAGCAGGGCCGCGAGCTGCGTGGTCGTGGCCGGCTCGGCGAGCTCGGCCAGGATGAGCGCGCGGCTGCGGCCGATCAGCGACGACAGGTCCGCGTCAGGCGCCGCGGGAGCGGCCGCGATTCCTCTGGCGGGGTAGATCATCGCGTATGGCCAGGCGTCCTCCAGGTAGACGGCGATGGTGCGCATGAACGCCGACGGGAGGAAGAGCAGCCCCTTGCCGCCGAGCCTGCGCGGCCCGCTGATCGACCTCATCTCGAGCTCGATGCGCGCGCCGCGCCGCCAGTGGACGCGCGGGCTGAGGTCCTCCAACGCCGACTGCCAGCCGTAGGCGGCGAGCCGTCCCGCCCGCTGGGCCACGTCGCGCTGGAGGATCGCCCGGAATCGAGGCCACTCGTGGGAGACGATCTCCGTCCACAGTGCCTCGTACGCATCCGCGAGCCGCACGACCACATGCGGCCCCAGCAGCAGGTCAAGGACCCAGCCGGGAACCGGCCGCCCGGCCAGCACCCTGGTGATCTCGCCGTGCGCCTGCTCCAGCGGCGTGGCCCGCATGGAGGCCAGCTCAGCCTCGAACGGCACGTCCACGGCCGTGGGCGGAGGGGCGACGAAGTCGACGTTCGCGTCGCCCATGTTGCCGCTGATCGCCCCGGCCGCCCGGAGGGCGGGATGATCACGCGCGAGCTCCCGGTACTTCTCCCGCCACCGCATGGCCCACTGGCCGTGTACGCCTGCCTCGGCCCGGCCGGCGAGCACCCACTGGGCGTGCATGGTCTCGATCAGCGGCGAGATGGCGAACCTACTGGCCACCAGGTCCTGCGGAGTGACCTCGATGCTCACGACCACCTTTCGGTTATATCCGAAAAAGTCGCCCGATGGCTGTGGCGCTCGCAGCATCGGTCCCATGAAGGGTGCGACGTTCGGCGAGGTGTTCGCCGTCAGAGAGTTCCGGGTGTTGTTCGGCAGCTTCGTGCTGCTCATCGTCGGCGATATGATCAAGATGCTCGCCCTCGCCGTGCTGGTCTACGAGCGGACCGGCTCGCCCGGACTGTCGGCCGCGGCGTACATGGCCGGGTGGCTGCCGTTCATCCTCGGCGGGCTGTTCCTGCTGTCGCTGGCCGACCGGGTGCCGCCGCGGGCGCTGATGATCGCCGGCGAGCTGGTCAGGGCGGTCACGTGCCTGCTGCTGGCGTACGCGGGGCTGCCGGTGTGGGCGCTGCTGGCGCTGGTGCTGGTCACCGGGCTGTTCTCGCCGGTGTTCTTCGCGGCGCGGGCGGCGATGTTGCCGGAGATTCTGCCCGGGGACGCGTTCGTGCTGGGGCGTTCGGTGCTCAACGTCGCCTCCGCGAGCGCGCAGATCGTCGGGCTGGCCATCGGCGGCGCGTTCCTGGGGTTCGCCGGGCCTTCCGGGGCGCTGGCGGTCACCGCGGCCCTGTCGGTCGTTGCCGCCGTGGTGCTGCGGGTGGGGCTCCCGCACCAGCCGGCGCGGGGTGCGGCCCGGGGCGGTGCGGTACGGGAGACGCTGCGGGTCAACCGGCGGCTACTGGCCGCCCGGCCGGTTCGCGGGTTATTGCTGGCCGGTTGGCTGCCGTGTGTGTGCCTGGCCGGGGCCGAGGCCATGGTGGTGCCGTACATGGGCGGGCAGGGACAGGCCGGGGTCGTGCTGGCGGCGGCCGCGGGCGGCATGGCGGTCGGCGAGTTCGCGGTCGGCCGCTTTGCGGCGCCGACCTTGCGCGAGCGGTTGTCGTTGCCTCTGGCGCTGCTCCTGGGGATCCCCTGGATCGGCTACGCGTTCGGGCCGGAGGTCGTGTGGGCCTCCGTGCTGGCGGGGGTGGCGACCGCGGGGCTGGCGTACCAGCTGGGGCTGCAGCGGCGGTTCGTGGACGCGGTGCCCGAGGAGGTGCGCGGGCAGGCGTTCGGGCTGCAGTCCGCCGGGCTGATGACCGGCCAGGCGGTCGGCGCGGCCCTGGTCGGGGCGCTGGGCGAGGCGATCGGGCCCGGCCCCGCGATCGCGGTCGCGGGCGGCGGGGGCATCCTGGTGGCGCTGGCCCTGGCCGGCGTGTTGCGCCCGTCTCCCGCGCCGCAACCGGCCCGCTGATCATGATCGACGACTAGCCTTCTCTCCGGAGAGCACACGGGTATAGTCGTTGCACATCAGTTCAGCAAGCTTGTTCACGAGGAGCGCGTGCAATGAATGCCGCCGACGTCGCCCCGGACGCGCAGCAGGCCAGGTTCCCGCATGAGCTGATGTACGCGGCGGCGCAGCAGTACTACATGGAGGACGCTACCCAGGGCGACATCGCCAAGCGGCTCGGCGTCTCCAGAGCGACGGTGAGCAGGCTGCTCACCGAGGCACGCAAGCAGGGCATCGTCGAGATCAAGGTGCACCGTCCCGCCACGTTGGCGGAGGGCCCGCTGGCCGACGAGGTCGCGCAGGCGCTCGGCCTGGAGCGGGTCTTCCTGGTGCCCAAGGTCAGCGGCCCGGCACTGGGCCCCTGGCTGGCCCCCGGCGTGGCCCGCGCGCTGGCCGCCGTGGGCCTGGAGTCCGGCGACGTCGTGCTGGTCTCCTCCGGCAGCACCGTCTACGAGTGCGCCCGCGAAGGGCTCGGCCGTTTCCCCGGCGTCACGATCGCGCCCGCGGTCGGCGGGCAGGAGGAGCCCCAGCCCTGGTTCCAGACCAATGAGACCACCCGCATCCTGGCCGAACGCGTCGGCGGTGTGCCCGCCTACCTCTATGCGCCCGCCCTGCCGGGCCCGGAGCTGTTCTACTCCCTGCAGCACGAGCCGTCCGTGCGTCGTGTCATGGACCTGTGGGCCCATGCCAAAGTCGCGATCGTCGGCGTCGGCTCGCCGCCGCTGATGCGGCAGATGGTCCCCTCGCTCATGCCGCGCGACGCCGACAGCCTGCGCGAGGCCGTGGGCGACGTGTGTATGCGGGCTTACGACCGCGACGGCGCCCCGATCACTTATCCGGGCAGCGAGCGACTGGTGGCCACGAAGCTGGAGGAGCTGCGCCGCATCCCCGCCGTGATCGCCGTGGCCGTGGGCGCGGAGAAGGTGCTGTCGATCGTCGCCGGCGCCCGTGGCGGCTACTTCAAGCAGCTCGTCACCGACACCCCGACCGCCGAGGGCCTGGTGGCGGCCGCCCGCCAGCTCTGAACATCTGTGCTGGACAAAGTTTCTGACCGCGCGCTAACGTGTGCCGCACCACGGGTTTTCCCTTGTGTGAGGGCATGTCCGTGTCTCGGGGGCAGCGAGCGTAAGGACCCGTCCGCGAGGACGAAGCGAGTGAGGAACGAATCCGTGAACAGAGCTCAGATGCGGACCTCAGCGTTCGCCGCAGTGGCAGTGCTTGCCGGCTCGGTGCTGGCCGCGTGTGGGTCAGGCTCCGGCTCCGCCGGCGGGACCACCACCAGCGGCGGCGGCGATCTGCAGAACGCCAAGGTCGCCTTCCTCATGCCCGACCTCGCGTCGACCAGGTACGAGCTGCAGGACAAGCCGCTGTTCGAGGCGCGCATGAAGCAGCTGTGCCCGACGTGCGAGGTCATCTACCAGAACGCCGACTCCGACGCCGCCAAGCAGCAGCAACAGGCCAACTCCGCACTGGCCCAGGGCGTCAAGGCCATCGTGCTCGACCCGGTCGACTCCGCCGCCGCGGCCACCATCGTCAAGTCGGCGCAGTCGCAGCAGGTGCCGGTCATCGCCTACGACCGCCCGATCCCGGCCACGCCGGCCGACTACTACATCTCGTTCGACAACGAGAAGATCGGCCAGATGATCGCCCAGTCCCTGGTGGACCACCTGAAGAAGGAGAAGGCCGAGGGCGGGATCCTCGAGGTCAACGGCTCCCCGACCGACGCGGCCGCCGGACTGATCAAGAAGGGCATCCACAGCGCGGTCGACCCCAGCGGCTTCAAGCTGCTCGCCGAGTACGACACCCCCGACTGGCAGCCGGAGAAGGCGCAAACCTGGGTGAGCGGCCAGATCACGCAGTTCAAGGACCAGATCGTCGGCGTGGTCGCGGCGAACGACGGCACCGGCGGCGGCGCGATCGCCGCGTTCAAGGCCGCGGGCGTGAAGGTGCCGCCGATCACCGGCAACGACGCCGAGCCCGCCGCCGCGCAGCGCATCATCGCCGGCGACCAGTACAACACGATCTCCAAGCCCATCAAGATCGTGGCTGAGGCGTCGGCGAACGTGGCCTGGGAGTTCATGCAGGGCAAGAAGCCCGCCGGCAAGACCACGCTGTACAACACGCCGTCCGAGCTGTTCACCCCCACGGTTGTGACCAAGGACAACATCAAGGAAGTGTTGTTCGACAGCGGCATCATGAAGGCCGCCGAGATCTGCACGGGCGAGTACGCCAAGGGTTGTGCCGAGCTCGGAATCAATGGATGAGCTGATGAACGTTCTTTCACTCCGCGCTGTCAGCAAGACCTTCGGCGCGGTGGCCGCGCTCACCGGCATCGACCTCGACGTCGCCGCCGGCCAGGTCGTCGCGGTCGTCGGCGACAACGGCGCGGGCAAGTCGACACTGGTGAAGATCCTGTCGGGCGTGCACCCGCAGGACTCCGGCACGATCACGTTCGAGGGCCGCGAGGTCGACATCCCGACCCCGGCCGCCGCGCACAAGCTCGGCATCGCCACCGTCTTCCAGGACCTGGCGCTGTGCGAGAACCTCAACGTCATCCAGAACCTGTTCCTCGGCCAGGAGATCCGCCCGCTGCGGCTGAACGACGTGGCCATGGAGACCCGCTCGTGGGAGCTGCTGCGCCAGCTGTCCGCCAAGATCCCGAGCGTGCGGGTTCCGGTCGCGGCGCTGTCCGGCGGCCAGCGTCAGACGGTCGCCATCGCCAGGTCGCTGCTCGGCGACCCGAAGATCATCATCCTTGACGAGCCCACCGCCGCGCTCGGCGTGGCCCAGACCGCCGAGGTGCTCAACCTGGTCGAGCGGCTGCGCGAGAACGGCCTGGGCGTCATCATGATCAGCCACAACATGGCGGACGTGAAGGCCGTCGCCGACACCGTGGCGGTGCTGCGGCTCGGCCGCAACAACGGTGTGTTCGACGTCAGCGAGGTCACCACCGAGGACATCATCGCCGCCATCACCGGCGCCACCGACAACGCCGTCTCCGCGAGGGAGCGCCGTCGCCTGGAGGAGCGGCGGGAGCGCAGCGACCAGAGCGGGGGAAGGCGGCGGCATATGGCGACCGAGCCCGCCGAACGGAGTGAGGCCATGGACACGCCACAGAAAGGAATGCCGTCGTGAGCACACTCACCACGGATCGCCAGGACGAGCGCCTGCAGAACCGCGACGGGCTGCGCGGGGCGCTCGCCGACGTGGTCGAGCGGGCCCGTGGCGGCGACCTGGGCGTCATCCCGGTCGTGGTCGGACTGGTGGTCATCTGGACGGTTCTGCAGGTGCTCAACCCGGTCTTCCTGTCCAGTGCGAACCTGGTGAACCTCACCCTCGAATCCGCCGCGGTCGGCGTCATCGCGCTCGGCATCGTATGCGTGCTGCTCGTGGGCCAGATCGACCTGTCGGTCGGCTCGGTCAGCGGGCTCTCGGGCGCGGTGCTCGCGGTGTTGTTCGTGGGCGAGGGGCTGCCGGTCTGGCTGGCCATCGCGGCCTCGGTCATCATGGGCGCCGTGATCGGCTGGCTGTACGGGCAGCTGTTCAACAGGTTCGGCGTGCCGAGCTTCGTGATCACGATGGCCGGCCTGCTGGGCTTCCTCGGGCTCCAGCTGTACGTGCTCGGCACGAGGGGATCGATCAACCTGCCCTTCGACTCGGGGCTGGTGAACTTCGCGCAACTCGCTTTCGTCCCGGCCTGGTTGTCGTACACGCTCGCGCTGATCGCCGCGATCTGGCTGTTCGCCAGCGGTTACCTGCACGCCCGGGAGCGGCGCCGGGCGGGGCTGTCGGCCAGGAGCGTGTCCACGCTGGCGCTCAGGAGTGTGGCGCTGCTGGCGGTGCTGGCCTTCGTGGTCTGGTACCTCGGCCAGACCCGCGGCATCGGCTGGATGTTCGTCTTCTTCGTCGCGCTCGTGCTGATCATGCACTACCTGCTGTCGCGGACGAAGTGGGGCCGGGCGGTCTACGCGGTGGGCGGCAACGTGGAAGCCGCGCGCCGGGCGGGCATCAACGTCAAGGCGATCTACACCTCGGTGTTCGTGTTGTGCTCGACGTTCGCGGCGGTCGGCGGCATCCTGGCCGCGGCCAGGCTCGCGGCGGCCAACCAGAGCAGCGGCGCGGGCGACGTCAACCTCAACGCGATCGCGGCGGCCGTGATCGGCGGGACGAGCCTGTTCGGCGGGCGCGGCACCGCGTTCGGCGCGCTGCTCGGGATCATCGTGATCCAGTCGATCTCCAGCGGCCTGACCCTGCTCAACCTGGACTCCTCCATCCGGTTCGTGGTCACCGGCGCGGTGCTGCTGCTCGCAGTGATCGTCGACTCCGTGTCGCGCCGGTCGAGGACCTCCCACGGCAGGGCCTGATGGCGATCATCTGCGTGGACGCGGGGACCACGGTCATCAAGGCGGTCGCGTACGACGCCGCCGGCGCGGAGTCGGCCGTCTCCCGGCGCGAGACCATGGTGTCCAGGCCCGCGCCCGGCCACGCCGAGCAGGACATGGCAGCGGTCTGGGACGCGGTCGCGGCTACGGTACGCGAGGTCGCGACCGGGGACGTCGACTTCTTGGCGGTGACGGCCCAGGGCGACGGCTGCTGGCTGGTCGGATCGGATCTCGAGCCCACCGGGCCGGCCATCCTGTGGAACGACGCCCGCGCGGCGGCCATCGTGGACTCTTGGACGCGGGGCGGACGGGCCGCGGCGGCCTTCCGGATCAACGGCTCCTCGGCCGCGTCCGGACTGCCACACGCGATCCTGACCTGGCTGCGCGAGCACGACCCGGACCGGCTGGACCGGTCGGCCGCCATGCTCACCTGCGGCGGCTGGATCTTCGCGAAACTGACCGGGGAGCCGGTGACGGACGAGTCCGACGCCTCCGCGCCGTTCATGGACCTGCGGGCGCGGGCCTACTCGCCCGAACTGCTCGCCATGTTCGGCCTGGAATGGGCCGAGCGGCTCCTTCCACCGGTCCGCTCCTGCCCGGCCGGCGAGCTCAGCCCGCAGGCGGCGGCAGCGCTGGGACTGGCCGCCGGGACGCCGGTCGTGATGGCCCCCTATGACATCGCCGCGACGGCGCTGGGCGCGGGCGCGGTGACGGCCGGACAGGCGTGCGGCATCCTCGGGACCACGCTGTGCACCGAGGTCGTCGTCGACTCCCCCGCGCTGGAAGGTGAGCCGATCGGCATCACGATCGCGCTGCCCGAAGGCTACCTGCGGGCGTTCCCCACGTTCGCGGGCACGGAGGTGGTGCAGTGGACGTGCCGCCTGCTGGGGCTGCGAGAACCGGCGGAGCTCGGAGAACTGGCCGGGTTGAGCGCGCCCGGTGCGGGCGGGCTGACGTTCCTGCCGTACCTGTCGCCGGCCGGCGAGCGGGCGCCGTTCACGGACTCCCTCGCGCGGGGCGCGATGCTCGGCATGTCGTTCGAACACGGCCGTGAGCACGTCGCGCGGGCGGCACTCGAAGGGCTCACCATGGTGATCAAGGACTGCCTGGCGGCCACCGGCGCCGTGCCCACGGAGCTGCGCGTGTGCGGGGGCGGGTCGGCTAACACCGCCTGGCTCGGGATGATCGCCGACGTCACCGGGCTGCCGGTGCGGCGCTCGGTCGACGCCGAGGTGGGGGCGCGCGGCGCGTACCTGGTGGGCCTGGCCGCGACGGGCGCCACGCCGTCCGTCGCCGCGGCGGCCGCCGATCACGTGCGCCTGCGCGACGCGGTCGAGCCCGACCCCGGGCGGCAGGCGTTCTACGCGCGGATGTTCGCCGACTTCCTGGCCCTGCGCGAGGCCAACGCGGGTTCGTGGCCGCTGCTGGGCGAGATGAGGGGCCGTACATGAGCGTGTGGATCGGCATCGACCTCGGCACGCAGAGTGTGCGGGCGATGGCCGTCGGAGAGGGCGGCGAGGTGCTCGGTGCGGCCGGCCGCCCGCTGACCAGCCGCCGCGACGGGCCCCGCCACGAGCAGGACCCCGAGGAATGGTGGCGCGCGCTGGCCGCCGCTACCCGTGAGGCGCTGCGTGACGTGCCCTCTTCCCTGGTCGCGGGCGTGGCCGTGGCCGCCACCTCTGGAACGATCCTGCTCACGGACGCAGCCGGCCGGCCGCTGACCCCGGCGCTCATGTACGACGACCGCCGCGCCGACGCCGACCGGGTCAACGAGGTGGGCGCGGCGGTGTGGGAGCGGCTCGGCTACCGCCGCATGCAGCCCAACTGGGCGCTGCCGAAGCTGCTGTGGCTGCTCAGGGACGCTCCGGAGGGGGCCGAGCCCCGGCGGGCCGCGCACCAGAACGACTTCGTGAACCGACGGCTGGTCGGGCACGAGGTGCCCACCGACCTGAGCAACGCGCTCAAGACCGGCGTGGACCTGATCGAGGAGCGTTGGCCCGCCGAGGTGCTGGACCTGCTGCCTCCGGAGATGCTTCCCGAGGTCGTGCGGCCGGGCACCCCGCTGGGGGTGGTCTGCGCACAGGCCGCAGCGGAGACCGGCATCCCTGCGGGCACGCCGGTGATCGCCGGGACCACGGACGGCTGCGCGGCCCAGCTCGGCGCGGGCGCCACGCGGATCGGGAGCTGGAACTCGGTGCTGGGCACGACGCTGGTACTCAAAGGCGTGACGAAGGAACTGCTCCACGACCCGCTCGGCGTGGTGTACTCGCACCGCGCTCCGGACGGCTCGTGGCTGCCGGGCGGCGCGTCCAGCACGGGCGCCGGCGCGTTGACCCGCGACCTGCCCGGCCGAGACCTGGAGGCGCTGAGCACCCAGGCCGCCGCCCGCTTCGGCCGGGGACGGACGGATGACGGCAGCCCTGCGACCGGGACCGGATGGCCCGCATCCGCGCCCGTCACCTACCCGCTGGTGTCGCGCGGCGAGCGCTTCCCGTTCGACGCGCCCGACGCCGAGACCTTCACGCTCGGCGAGCCGGCCGACGACGTCGAGCGTTATGCGGCGATCCTCCTGGGCGCCGCCTTCGTCGAGCGGCTCTGCTTCGATTACCTCGACCTGATCGGCGCCCCCGTAGACGGTGAGATCATCCTCACCGGCGGCGCCACCCGCAGCCCGTTCTGGACCCAGCTCAGGGCGGACGTCCTGGGACGTCCCGTGACGCTGCGCGAGAACGCCGAGCCCGCCCTGGGCATGGCGGTCCTGGCCGGCGGCGACCCCAGCCGGATGATCAGGACCCGCGCGACGGTGGAGCCGTCGCACACCGACCTGCGTGAGCCGTACCTGCGCTTCGTCGCCGAGCTGGAGCAACGCGGCTGGCTTCGAGAACAGGCCGCGCGACACGCCCGTGAGAGGACCGCCCGATGACCGACCTCGTGCTCGTCCGCCACGGCGAGACCGTCTGGCACGCCGAGAACCGCTACGCCGGCATCAGCGACATCGAGCTCACCCCGCGCGGCCACGCCCAGGCCGCCCTGCTCGCCGAATGGGCCGCGCATGCGAACCTGACGGCGGTGTGGGCCTCCACGCTCAGCCGCGCCAGGATCACCGCCGAGGCGAGCGCTGCCAAGGCAGGCGTGCCGGTCCGGACCGACCCCCGGCTGCGGGAGCTGGACTTCGGCCAGGCGGACGGCCTGACCGCGGCCGAGATGACGGAGCGTTTTCCCGAGGCACGCGCCGCCTTCGAAGCCGATCCCGCCGGGCACCCGCTCCCCGGCGGGGAGGACCCGCACGAGGCCGCCGCCCGCTTCGTCGCGGCCCTGCACGACATCGCCGCCGAGCAGAGGGGGGACGGGCGGGGAGGTGGCCGGGTGCTGGTGGTCGCGCACACGACCGCGATCAGGCTGGCCCTGTGCCGGCTGATCGGCGTGCCGCTCGGCGAGTACCGGCGGTTGTTCCCGCGCCTGGACAACTGCGCGCTGACCGAGCTGCGTCTGCGTGATGAGGGCGGACGGGCCGCGTTGCTGCAGTACAACTCCCCGATTGGAGCCGTTCGTTGACCACCCGAGTCCTTGTCGCAGGCGATCACTTCGTCCAGAACAGCCTGCTCGTCGACGCGCTCAGGCGCGAGGTCCCCGGCGAGGTGGACATCCGCGAGCTGACGCTGCCGTGGCCGGTGGAGCCGTTCGGCCGGGTGGGCGAGGTGGACGAGGCGTCGGACGTGGAGGACGAGCTGATCGAGGCGCTGCGCGGCGTTGAGGTCTGCGTGACGCAGATGGCTCCCCTGACCAAGCGGGTCCTGGACGCCTCTCCCGACCTGCGGCTGTTCTGCGTAAGCCGGGGCGGCCCGGTGAACGCGAACCTGGAGGCGGCGGCGCGGGCAGGCGTCGCGGTGACGTACGCGCCCGGCCGCAACGCCGTCGCCACCGCCGAGCACACGCTCGCCATGTTGCTGGCCGCCACCCGCAGGATCCCGCAGACGCACGCCGACCTGGCCGGGGGCGTGTGGCGGGGCGACTACTACAAGTACGACAACGTCGGCCCCGAGCTGGACGGCAGCACGGTCGGCCTGATCGGCTACGGGGCGATCGGCCGCCGCGTGGCCCGCATGCTGGAGGGCTTCGGCGCGAGCGTGCTCGTCCACGACCCGTACGTCGACGTTCACGGGAAGGTGGGACTGGAGGAGCTCCTGCGCCGCTCCCGCTTCGTCTCCCTGCACGCCCGCGCCACCCCGGAGACGGCCGGCATGATCGGCGCGGCGCAGCTCGCCGCCATGCCGCGCGGCTCGGTCCTGGTCAACTGTGCCCGCGGCGCGTTGCTCGACTACGACGCCCTGTGCGACGCGCTGGACTCGGGCCAGCTGTTCGGCGCCGCGATGGACGTCTTCCCCGAGGAGCCGATCCCCCATGGCTCGCGCCTGCTCACGACACCGAACCTGGTGATGACCCCGCACCTGGCCGGGGCCAGTAAGGAGACGGCGATGAAGGCGGCCGCGATCGTGGCCGCGGACGTGGCCCGCTACATACGCGGCGAGCCACTCGCACATCCGGCTACCCCTTGAGCGCCCCGGCCATGAGCCCGAGAGATCATCGGTAACCGCTCCGCATACTCAGCGCACGCGTTCCAGCGTGCGCTGCGGGCCGGTCACCACGGTGACGTCGAACTCGTGGCCGTCCACGGGAAGACCGCCGTCTCCTGACACCACCACGAGCGCCCCCTTCGACATGCCGAGGCCGACCAGCGCCAGCAGGTCGCAGCCGCCGTCGGGCCGCCACGTGGTCAGCACCACGTCGGACTCGGCCAGGCGTACGGGCAGGTCGAGCTCGGCCATCCTGGCCAGGAGCGCCGTGTGCGACATGCGGCGGCCGTCCGCCAGCAGCAAGGCGTCCTGGTGCTCGGCGTCGAGCGCGGGCAGCGCGGTGGGCTCCAGCGTGAGCAGGGTGCGGAAGTCGATCGCGTCGTGTGCCGCGCCGAGCGAGACGACCTGTCGTACCTGGGATCCGCGCGCCGCCGACATCGCCGTCTCGGCCAGGTCGGGAGTGGCGATCACCGTGCGTGCGTCGCAGGCCCGCAGCCAGGCGGCCATTTCCTCGGTGCCGAGCGCGGGGTCGATGGGCGCCGCCACCCCTCCGGCCGCCAGCACCGTGTGCACAGCCAGCGTCTGCGCCCCCGCCGTCGAAACGTGCACGCCCACGACCTCGTCGCGCCTGGCGCCTCTGTGCACCAGCCCGGACGCCGCCCTGGTCACCTCGGTCACCAGCCGCCGATAGCCGTAGACATGGCCGCCGCGCAGGTCGACGAGCGCCGGCCGGTCGCCGCGCTCATAGGCCCGGTGGAACACCTCGTTGATCACGGTGGCCGAGGCGTCGGGCTGCATGTCCGCCAACGTACGACCGCCTCGGGCGGCACAGCATCCACCGATCTATGTAGGCCCATGTGCATTCTGGCGGGCGGGCCCGAGCCTTGCGCGGCCCGAGCCCGCTGCCGCACGCCCGGAGCCGGACTCCCACCCCTCCGAAGACGTCCGGCCCGCTCGGCTGCGCGGCGTCCCCACCGTAGAGCCGCGGAAGGGGGCGGCACATGCGTTGACATGGCCATACGACGATGCAGAAGACAATGTGTAGACCCGGCTGACATTACCGTAAGTATACGATCCACTACGGAGGATAACCTATGGAGAACTGTCGGTGCCCGTAGGCACACTCAAGTCATGCCCGATGAGCCGCTGGAGCTCGGCGAGATCTCCTTCTCCGATTGGCACGCGCACACGGACAAGCTGACGGACGTGGGTTTCCTGACCATCGCCAGGCGGCTGCCGTCGCTGGTGGCCCAGGCGATGCGCATGGCGTGGCGGGCAAGCCCGCGCGACACCGTGGCCGCAGTCGTGCTCAACCTGCTCGGTGGTGTGTTCACCGCGTTCGGGCTGCTGGCCACGACCGGCGTGCTCACCGCGCTCTTCAGCGAGGGCCCGACCCCGGACCGCGTCGTGGCCGCGCTGCCCAGCCTGGCCCTGGTGGCCACTGCCGCGGCGCTGCGCACGGCGGTGCAGGCCGGCGCAGGCTGGGCGCAGTCACGCTTGGACCCGCAGGTCAGCCGTCAGACCGAGGAGCGGCTCTACGGCCTGACCAGCCGCGTCGACCTGGTCGCCTACGACGACCCGGACTTCCACGACGCGTTGCAGCGGGCCAGGCTGCGCGGCGTGGCCATGGCGGACCAGGTGGTGTCCGCGGCCGTCGACGTGCTGACCGCCGCCGTCGGCATCGCCGCCGTGGCCGGCGTGCTGGGCGTCCTGCACCCGGTGCTGCTCCCGCTGCTCCTGCTGGCGGTGCTGCCGGACGCGTGGGCCATGGTCCGCAGCGCCAGGATGCGCTACGCCACCCTCTATGCCCTCATCCCCGCCAACCGCCGCAAGTGGATCATCGGCGAGTTGCTGGCCAACCGCGAGCCGGCGGCAGAGGTTCGCTCGTTCACGATGCGCGGCTTCCTGCTGCGCATGTACGACGCGGTGGCCAAGGCCGAGCAGGACGTCATGCTCAAGCTGGCCAAGCGGCAGACGTTCGCCAGGCTCGCCGGCGAGGCGCTCGGCGGCCTCGGCACCGGCCTGGTCTACGTCGCACTGGGCGTGCTCCTGGCGATCGGCGCGATCCCGCTGGCCGTGGCGGGCACGGCGGTCCTGGCGATCAGGTCCGCCCAGCAGTCGCTGGGCAATCTGATGTACGCCACCAACCGCCTCTACGAGGAGGGCCTCTACTTCACCGACTTCCTGGAGTTCTGCGCCGATGCCGAGCACCGCGTGTCCGGGAGTCGACCGGCCGCGCTACCGCCGGGCTTCCAGCGCATCACCGCCAGAGAGGTGACGTTCACCTACCCCGGCGCGGAAGAGCCGGCCCTGCGCGACGTGACCATCGAGATCAAGCAGGGCGAGGTGATCGCCTTCGTCGGCGAGAACGGCTCCGGCAAGACCACCCTCGCCAAGATCCTCTCGGGCCTCTACGAGCCGGACTCCGGGGCGGTCTTGTGGGACGACACCGACCTGAAACAGGTCAACCCGGAAGACCTGCGCCTGCGTACGGCCGTGATCGCCCAGGACCACACCCGCTGGCCGCTGACCGCCCGCTACAACATCACGATGGGCACCGACAAAGGGGACGAGGCCTTACACGCGGCCGCGGGGGTGGCGGGCGCCGATGAGGTCATCGCCGATCTCCCCCACGGCTACCGCACACTGCTCGACCGGCGCTTCAAGGACGGCCACGAGCTGTCCGGCGGCCAATGGCAGCGCATCGCCGTGGCCCGCGGCTTCCACCGCGACGCCGACCTGCTCATCTGCGACGAACCCACCGCCGCACTCGACGCCCGAGCCGAACACGCCCTCTTCGAACGCATCCGCACCCACTCCGACGGCCGCACCGTCCTGCTCATCACCCACCGCCTGGCCAGCGTCCGCTACGCCGACCGCATCTACGTCCTCGACCACGGCAAAGTCACCGAACAAGGCGACCACGACGCGCTCATGGCACTCGACGGCCTCTACGCCGACCTCTACTCCCTCCAGGCCAGGGCCTACCGCTGACCGGCGCCCACGCCAGGCCAGGGCCTACCGCTGACCCGCGCTCAGGCCAGGGCTGCCTGGATCACGGCCCGCGCAATCGAGGCCACGTCGGCGGCCCTGGAGCCCGGGTGCTCCAGCACCACCCCCACCGCCACCTCGGGTTTGTCCGCGGGCGCGAAGGCGGTGACCAGCGCGTGTTCCTCCGCTCCTGAGACGGTCCGCGACATGGCGGCCTCGGCGGCCACCTCCACGCCGGGGATGGCCACGCCCGTTCCGGTGCCGCCCCTGTGCGTCACCGTGGTCATCATCGCCGCCAGGTGCTTGGCCAGCGTGGCCGGCACCGCCGTGCGGTACGACGTGGGGCCAGCCCGGTTGATGACCGAGCCGTCCGCCAGACGTACCTCCTCCACCAGGTACGGCCGCATCAGCACCCCGTCGTTGGCCACGGCGGCCGAGAGCATGGCGATCATCAATGGCGTGGCCCTGTCGTCGTGGTACCCGATGGCCGCCAGGGCCGTCTGGGCCCGGTTCATCGCGGAAGGAAACCTGCTCGGCGTCGTGGTCACCGGGATCGCCAGGCCCTCCGCGTTGAATCCGAACGCCTCCGCCTGGTCCCGCAGGATGTCCTGGCCGAGCTGCAGCCCGATGGTGGCGAACGCCGTGTCGCAGGAGACCTGGAAGGCGTACATGAGCGTGGGGCGCGGGTCGCGGCAGCCGGGATCGTTGCGGACGTACGCGGAACTTCCCGGCAGCGGCAGCCGCGCTGGCGCGGTGACCCGGCTGGCCGGGTTGTACTCGCCGGAGCCCAGCGCCGCGGCCGTGGTGACCAGCTTGAACGTGGAGCCAGGCGGGTACGCCCGGTGCAGCGCCCGGTTGAGCAGCGGCTGCCCGGGCGCCTGCCGCATCCGCCGCGCCGTCTCGGTGAGCCGGGCGCGGTCGAAGGTGGTGAGGGCGTTCGGATCGTACGACGGGTACGAGGTCAGCGCCAGGATGGCGCCCGTCGCCGGGTCGATCGCCACCACTGCCCCGGGCACGCCCGTCGCCTTGAGGCTCTGGTACGCCGCCCACTGCGCCCGATCGCTGATCGTCAGCCGAACGTCGGCCCCCTCGACGGCGCCGTCCCTGACCAGCGAGCGAACCTTGACCTTGGCGTCGTCACCGGACAGCACCGCGTCCTGTGCGTGCTCGATGCCGGTGGAGCGGTACAGCGACAGGTGCCCGGTGACCGCCGCGTAGAGCTTGCCGTGCCGGTAGACCCGCTGGTAGAGGTACGGGCCATCGCCGGCCGGGCGGCTCGTGGCGATGGCCGTGCCGTCGTAGGTGAGGATGTCGCCGCGTGGATGGCCGAACCTGGCGATCAGCGGCCGCTCGTTCCTGCGGTCGGCGTTGAGCGCCTGGGAGCAGAACGCTTGCACGATCGTGATGTGGCCCAGCAGGAGGAACAACATCGCCGCGCCCATCATGGCGACGCGGCGCAGCGACATGTTGATCCGCCCGACCCTCGCTCCGGCCATGGATCTTGGTTTACCGGCCGGACGGCAAAGGCAGGACTACATGACGCTGCGGTAGTAGGAAATCTTGTTGTGGATGTAGCGCTGGCGCTCGGCCAGGTTGGCGATCTGCGCCTGGACCTGCCGGTCGTGCTCCTCCAGCAGCTTGATCCGATCCGGGATCGTGTGGTCTCCCGTGCGGACGAGCTCGGCGAAGCGCAGCATCGTGGCGATCGGCATGCCCGTGTCGCGCAGGCAGCGAAGCATGCCCAGCCAGCCGATGTCGTCCTGAGTGAACCTGCGCTGGCCGGACGCGTTCCTGCTGACACGCTCCAGCAGGCCGATCTTCTCGTAGTAACGCAGAGTGTCAAGACTGAAGCCGGTCTCCTCGACCGCTTCCGCAGGCGTGTACACCGTCATGCGACCTCCTGCGGAGGCCGCATGACGGTGTCCGTGCTGTGTCTATTGGTTCGCTCGCTACGCTCGCTCACGGCCTAAGTTTCCCACCTGGAGTGCACTCCAGGTCAACCGGTTGACATGGAGTGCACTCCAGGTCCCACAGTCGAGGCCATGAACATCGCACTCGGCACGATTCACTTCGGCACCGGCGTCGACCTGCGGGACACCTTCGCCATCCTGGACCGGTTCCACGAGGCGGGCGGAACCATGCTCGACACCGCCAACAACTACCCGTTCTGGGTGGAGGGCTGCACGGGCGACGAGAGCGAGCAGGCCATCGGCGCCTGGCTGGCGGCCCGCGGCAACCGGGACGAGATCTTCATCAGCACGAAGGCCGGGGCGCGGCCCACCGTCCCCGGCGACAGAACCCTGGACTCCGCCGAGGGCCTGTCGGCGCCCGTCATCGCCAGGGCCGCGGAGGGCAGCCTCCGGAGGCTGGGGACGGACTACATCGACCTGTACTGGGCGCACATCGAGGACCGGTCCGTGCCGCTGGAGGAGACTCTGGGGGCGTTCAACGAGCTCGCCGCGCAGGGCAAGGTCCGCGCCCTGGGGGCGAGCAACGTGGCCACCTGGCGCCTGGAGCGGGCCAGGAACGTCTCGGCGGCACGCGGGTGGATGCCGTACACGTACGTGCAGCTGCGGCACACGTACCTGCGGCCGCGACCGCTCACCAAGCCCGCGGAGGCGGGGCACACGCTGGTGACGGACGAGCTGCTCGACTACCTGGCCGCCGAGCCGGACATGACGTTGTGGGCGTACAACACGCTGATGTTCGGCGCCTACACGCGTCCCGACCGGCCGATCTCCGAGATCTACGACCATTCGGGCACCACCGGCCGGCTCGCCGTGCTCCAAGAGGTGGCGAACGAGCTGGGCGCCACCCCGAACCAGGTGGTCCTGGCCTGGCTGATGGCCGACGGCATCGTCCCGATCGTGGGCGTGTCGACGATGGCGCAGGTGGAGGAGGCCATCGGCGCCGCGGACCTCAAGCTGGACCCGGACCTGCGCGCCCGCCTGGACGCCCCGTGCTGAGCTACGTGGCGTTGCGCCGTCGCCGTCGGGCCACGGGGCGACCCGGTCCCGGGGCAGGGCTGCCGGGTGCCGGTGGTGGTTACGGGAGGTGGTCGGAGAGGTAGCGGCGGACCAGTTGTTTGCACTCGGTGATCAGCGCCGCGTCGCCTCGGGGGTCGACGCGAAAGGCGAGCTTGAGCACCGCGTCCGTCGCCTCGACCGCCACCACCAGCGCCCGATCGAGCCCCCGCCCCACAGGGACGCCCAGCACCTCCGTCGTGAGGGCACGCAGCCGGTCGGCCACGATCGCGTTGTTGTCCTTCGACTTGTCGAGCACCCGATCGGTCCCCGGGACCGCGGGCCCACCTGGCGCGGTCAGCACCTCACCGAAGTCCATGACCGCGAACCCCGGCGTGGTGCGCTTCATGTCGACGAACTCGTCGATGGCCAGGTCGACCAGGTCGGTCCAGTGCCCGAGATCGGCCGTGGCGATACGCTCGGTGATCCGCTCGAGGAAGGCGTCCAGGTTACGCAGCGCCAGCGCTCGTACCAGCCCCTGTTTGTCGCGGAAGAACTGGTAGAAGGTGCCGATCGGCACCTCGGCCCGGCGCGCCACCTCTTTCGTCGTCAGCGCCTCATATCCGACCTCGTCGAGCAGCAACGCGCACTCGTCGAGCATCCGCTCCACCCGCTCCACGCTGCGGCGCTGGGCGGGACGGCGGCGCAAGATACTCGTCATGCCCCCATCCTGGCGTATTACCAGGAAGTAAAGGGAGTCACTTGGGCTTCAGATAACATGAGCCCTACTCGCATCTACCGGGAGCGTGACATGTTCCTTTGGGGTACGGCCACCGCCGCTTACCAGATCGAGGGCGCCGCCGCCGAGGACGGCAGAGGCGCTTCCATCTGGGACACCTTCAGCCACGAGCCCGGCCGCACCAGGGACGGCCACACTGGCGACGTGGCGTGCGACCACTACCACCGCTGGCGCGAGGACGTCGCCCTCTTGTCCGGTCTCGGCGTGAATGCCTACCGGTTCTCGATCGCCTGGCCGCGCGTCCAGCCGCTCGGCTCGGGTCCGGCCAACGCCAAGGGCCTCGACTTCTACGAACGGCTCGTGGACGCCCTGCTGGAGGCGGGCATCCAGCCGGTGCCCACGTTGTTCCACTGGGACCTGCCACAGGCCCTGGAGGACCGCGGCGGGTGGCTGAATCGCGAAATATCGGAAATGTTCGCCGAATACGCCGCCACCGTCGCCCACCGCCTCGCCGACCGCGTCCCCCTGTGGATCACCCTGAACGAGCCGTTCGTGCACATGGCCTTCGGCTACGCCATGGGCGTGCACGCCCCCGGCCAGGCCCTGCTGACCGGCGCCCTCCCGGCCGCACACCACCAGCTCCTGGCCCACGGCCTGGCCGTGCGGGCCCTGCGGGCCGCGGGAGCAGGCCAGGTGGCCATCACGAACAACTGCACCCCGGTCTGGCCGTCCTCCCAGCAGGAGCCCGATCTGAAGGCGGCCGACGCCTACGACATCCTGCACAACCGCCTGTTCAACGACCCCCTCCTTCTGGGCAAATATCCGGATCTGTCGGCCTATGTTCCGGCTCTCGACTTCGTCCGCGACGGAGACCTCGACGTCATCGCCACACCCCTGGACGCCCTGGGCATCAACTACTACAACCCCACCCGCATAGCCGCACCGACCTCCGAAGGCCTCCCGTTCACCGACGCCGGCATCACCGGCTACCCCACGACGGCGTTCGGCTGGCCGATCGTCCCCGACGGCCTGCGGGAGCTCCTCACCGGACTCAGGACCAGGTACGGCGCCGCGCTCCCGCCCATCCTCATCACCGAGAACGGCTGCTCCAACGACGACACGGTCACGCTCGACGACGCGGCCCGCATCGCGTTCCTGGAGGGCCACATCGCGGCGATGCGGCAGGCCATGGCCGAGGGCGTGGACGTCCGCGGCTACTTCGTCTGGTCGCTGCTGGACAACTTCGAGTGGGCCGAGGGCTACCACCAGCGCTTCGGCCTGGTCCACGTGGACTTCGCCACCCAGCGCCGCACCCCGAAGGCGTCCTATGCGTGGCTGAGGGACTTCCTGCGGCGTCAGAACACCGACACGTGAACGTGATCGTAGTGGTTGGCGGTGACCCCGCCGCGGTCCGACATCGGATCCCAGCCGCCCCCTGAGCGGATGTCGTAGTAGCGCTGCTTCCAGATGATGTACATCACGCCGAGCCTGGGGCCGTTCTTGATGAGCCAGTCGGCCAGGGCGTCGCCGTTGGCGGCGTCGGCCCCGGCGGCCATGGTGCCGCCTCGGGACATCATGAAGTCGCAGGCCCGGCCCTTGCCGTGCTCGCCGGGGTCGCCGGCGCGAAAACAACCCACGCCGTACTTCATGGGAAAGTTCGCCATGATCTCCGCGCGTATCGAGATCATGCGCGGGGTCAGGTTGTCCGCGCCGCCGGGCTGCTGGAAGCCGTACTTGTTGAGCAGGCGATGGATGTCGTCGCGCTTGCTCTGCAGCTTCTTGATCTCTTTCTTCAGCTTATCGATCTTGTCGTTGGCGTTGAGCTTCGCCTCTTTGGACTCCTCGATCAGCTTCTGGATGCCCTTGACGCGTTCGGTCCGCTCGGTGGCCATGTAGGTCATGTTGGCCGCCTGTCCGAGCACCTGGTGTGGCTCGGCCTTCATGCCGAAGAGCTGGATGCCGTCGATCGGGCCGATCATGTACGCGGTCTGGGCGATGCGCCCCACGTCCGCCCGCGCGTCCGCGAGCCTGGCCTGCAGGTCGCCCGAGGTGTCGGTGGCCCGCTTGGCCTGGATCCTGATCTCCTCCAGGCTCTGGATCTGGCCGCGGTAGAGCTCGTTGAGCCGGGCTGCCTGCTTGGTGAGTTTGCGCAGCTCAGCGGGACTGGGATCGGCCGACGCAGGCTGCGGCGAGTGGAGCCCGAGCAGCCCGGAGAGGACGGCGACAAGAACGGCGAACCGCCAGATTCTCACACCCGTCCCTCCCCTCATAGACGGACCGAAACTATAGAAGATGATCTTGATGTCTGTCATCCGAACGACCGAACTGCCGCACCTTTGGCGAGGTTTGAGACACTTTGCCGTAATTAACGCGGATCTAAAACTTTAGGTCTTGCCTAGATCGCTCCAACGGTCTGAGATGGCGATCGAACTCGTCTCTGCGAAGGGGCAGACCGTTGTCTCGATCAACGACCCTCGCCGCGGCCGTAATCCTCGGCTTAGGCACCTCACTCGTAGCCGTCCCCACCCAAGTCTCCGCGGACCCGTTGCCGCCCAGCGACCAGATCGAGCTCTACCAGCTCGAAAGCACGCCAGGCACCGGCCAGACGCTCAGAGAGAAAGGCTTCGACGTCGTCCAGCATGACGCCAAGGGCGACAAGGAGCACGTGGAACTGACCGCCGCCCAGGCGGACCTGACCGGACTGAGGAAGCTCGGCTACAAGCCGGAGCCCGTACGCAACCCGCAGGGCCAGACCCAGCTGCAGGCCACCAAGGCACAGGCGGCCGGCGGCTACACCGTCTGGAAGTCCTACTCCGAGCCCGGCGGCATCGCCGACCAGCTCAAAGCCATCGCGAACGCCAACAAGGACATCGTCAAGCTCCAGTCCATCGGCAAGTCCCTGCAGGGCCAGGACATCCTGGCCGCCAAGGTGAGCACCGGCGCGCGGCTGCTGCCCGACGGCCTCAAGCCGTCCACCCTCTTCTCGGCCACGCAGCACGCCCGCGAGTGGATCTCGACCGAGATCGACATGCGGCTGCTGAAGTACGTGATCGCGAACAAGAGCACGCTCAAGGACCTGCTCAACAAGACCGAGTTGTGGTTCGTGCCGGTGGCCAACCCCGACGGCTACGACTTCACCTTCACCGAGGGCAACCGGCTGTGGCGTAAGAACCTGCGCGACAACAACGGCGACAGCAAGATCACGGTCGGCGACGGCGTCGACCCGAACAGGAACTTCCCCACGAACTTCCACTACGACGAAGAGGGCTCGTCTAGCATCCCGAGCAGCGACACCTACCGCGGCCCCGGCCCGGCCAGCGAGCCGGAGACCAAGGCCATGGACGGCCTGCTCAAGCGCGTCGGGTTCGAGATGCAGCTGAACTACCACTCCTACGGCCCGCTGCTGCTCTACCCGATCGGCGTGCAGATCGCCACGGAGACGGCCGACAACCCGATCTACGAGGCGCTCACCGGGACCGACGACAAACCGGCCGTCCCCGGCTTCGACCCCGACCTGGGCGCCGAGCTCTACACCACGAACGGCGACACCAACGACCAGGCGCACTTCCAGTACGGCACGCTGTCGTGGACGCCGGAGCTGAACGAGGGCTGCGACGGCTGCGGCTTCGTCTTCCCCGACGACGAGGCCCTGGTGCAGGCGGAGTTCGAGAAGAACGTGCCGTTCGCGCTCGACGTCGCGAAGTCGGCGGTCAACCCGGCCGAGCCGGTGAGCCACCTGGGCAACAAGACCCCCGATTTCGTGCTCGACCCGTTCGAGGTCAGCCATGGCAAGGACCAGGTCGTCCAGGTCAACGCCAAGCGCAAGCTCGGCCCGGTGTTCCTGAACTACCAGGTCAACGATGGTCGTACCAAGACCGTCCTGACCGGGGAGTGGAAGGGCGGCGAGCGCTACGGCAAGGGCTACAACCGCTACTACCACTGGATGCGCGGCAAGATCACTGGCACCAAGCCCGGTGACCAGGTGAAGGTCTGGTTCTCCTCGATCGGCAAGAAGAGCACCGACTTCACCTACACCGTCGCCGCCGACATCGGCGGCAAGGTGCTGGTCCTGGCCACCGAGGACGTCACCGGCATCAGCCCCGTCCAGGGCGTGAGCGAGGCCAAGTACGCCGACGAGTACGCCGGCGCGCTGACGGCAGCCGGATACACCTCGGACGTGTACGACATGGACAAGATGGGCCGCAAGGCCCCGCACCCGCTGGGTGTGCTCAGCCACTACAAGGCCGTGGTGTGGGAGACCGGCGACGACATCATCCCGAGGTCGACCGGCCAGGTGCCCGGCACCACGTCGAAGGGCGGCGTGGAGACCGAGCTGGCCGTGCGCGACTACCTCAACGAGGGCGGCAAGCTGCTGCACGCCGGCAAGTTCCCGTCGTACGCGGCCAACAACAACGGCGCGTACTACTACGAGCCGGACTACCCCGCACAACCCGAGTGCCCGGTCGACGACGACCCGCCGTGCATCCCGGTGTTCAACGACTTCCAGCAGTACTACCTGGGCGCCTACGTCTTCTTCGACGACGCGGGCACCGATCATGACACCGGGCAGCCGTTCGCGCTGGCCGGCAACGGTGGCAGGTTCGACGGCTTCAACGCCACACTGGAGCCGAGCCACACCAACTCGTTCGTGGCCACCTCGGCCATCCTGCCCGCGCAGCAGTTCCCGTTGTTCGAGAGCTCCGCGCAGGTCAAGTGGGCACGCCCGGGCGGCCCGTTCGACCCGCACACCGGCGCGTGGGACGTCTACAGCGGCATCGCCGACGTCTCGTGGAAGCGGCTGACCAAGACCATCGACCTGACCGGCAAGACGAGCGGCGACCTGTCGTTCTGGACGTCGTACGACACCGAGACCGAGTGGGACTTCCTGACCGTGGAGGCCCGCACGGCCGGCGGCGACGACTGGACGACGCTGCCCGACGCCAACGGCCACACCTCGCAGGTCACCGGCAGCAGCTGCGACCCGCCGAGCGGCGGCGACGGCTGGCGGACCATCCATCCGTTCACCCAGCGTTACCAGGGCCCGAACTGCGAGCCGACCGGCACCTCCGGCTCGTGGCACGCCGCCTCGGGCAACTCGGCCGGCTGGCAGCAGTGGAAGATCGACCTGACTCCGTACGCGGGCAAGCAGGTCGAGCTGTCCATCTCCTACATCAGCGACTGGGGCACCCAGGGCGCGGGCGTCTTCCTCGACGACTTCAAGGTCACGCTGGACGGCGCGACGGCCGAGGAGACCTCGTTCGAGTCCGACCTCAGCGGCTGGACCATCGGGGCGGCGCCTGAGGGCTCCTCGTCGTCGGTCAACAACTGGTTCCGTACGGACCAGATCTTCGAGGAAGGCGGCGGCATCGTCACCAAGGACACCGTCTACCTCGGATTCGGCGCGGAGAGCATCACCGACCAGGCGGCACGTACGGACCTGATCACGCGGTCCATGCTGCACCTGCTCGGCGATCCTCGCTGAGCCTGCTTTGAGGGGCGCGGCACGCTGGTGCCGCGCCCCTCTTGCGTGCACCCACAGAACATGGTTCGGTCGGCATGGGACATTGCTCGGGCAAGCAAGCATTAGGTCAGCAGGAGGCTCACGACATGCGCCAGCACGACACGCTGTTCATCGGGGGCGAATGGGTGGCCCCGGCGGGCACGGGAACGATCGACATCGTCTCACCGCATACCGAGGAGGTCGTCGGCCGGGTGCCGGAGGGCACGGCCGCGGACATGGAACGCGCGGTTGCGGCCGCCCGCGAGGCGTTCGACCACGGGCCGTGGCCGCGGATGACGTTCGCCGAGCGGGCCGAGGTGATCGGCAGGCTGGCCGCGATCTATAACGAGCGGCAGGGCGAGATGGCCGCGCTCATCACCGAGGAGATGGGCTCGCCGATCACGTTCTCCAACCTCGCGCAGGCCCCGCAGCCGCTCGGCATGCTCCAGTACTACGCGGAGCTGGGCAAGACGTACGAGCAGGAGGAGCAGCGGCCCGGACTGTTCGGCCCCGTCACGGTGCGGCGCGAACCCGTGGGCGTGGTGGCGGCCGTGGTGCCGTGGAACGTGCCCCAGTTCGTCACGATGACGAAGCTGGCCCCCGCGCTGCTGGCCGGCTGCACGGTGGTGCTCAAGCCGGCGCCGGAGACGCCACTGGACGCGTACCTGCTGGCCGAGTGGGTGGCCGAGGCGGGCGTGCCCGCCGGGGTGCTCAACATCGTGACCGCCGGCCGCGAGGTCGGCGAGCACCTGATCTCGCACGCCGGCGTGGACAAGGTGGCCTTCACCGGCTCCACCGCGGCCGGCCGGCGCATCGCGGCCATCTGCGGCGAGCAGCTCAAGCGAGTCAGCCTGGAGCTGGGTGGCAAGTCTGCCGCGATCATCCTGGACGACGCCGACCTGGCCGCCAGCATGGGCTTCCTGTCGATGGCCTCGCTCATGAACAACGGGCAGGCGTGCGTGGCGCAGACCCGCATCCTCGCTTCGCGCAACCGCTACGACGAGGTCGTCGAGGCGATCGCGAACATGGTCAACTCCCAGCCCGTCGGCGACCCCGCCGACCCGGCGACCGGCATCGGCCCGCTCGTGGCCAAGCGGCAGCAGGAGCGAGTCGAGGGGTACATCAAGATCGGCATGGAGGAGGGCGCCAAGGTCGTCGTGGGCGGCCTCGACCGACCCCACGACCGCGGCTGGTACGTCTCCCCCACCGTCTTCGCCGGCGTCTCCAACGACATGCGCATCGCCCGCGAGGAGATCTTCGGCCCGGTCCTGGCCGTGATCCCGTACGAGGACGAGGCGGACGCCGTCAGGATCGCCAACGACAGCGACTACGGCCTGGCCGGCACCGTGTGGACGGGCGACACCGAGCGCGGCATGGAGGTGGCCCGCCAGGTGCGCACCGGCACCTACGGCGTCAACTGCTTCATGCTGGAGACGAACTCGCCCTTCGGCGGCTACAAGGCCAGCGGCGTCGGCCGCGAGCTGGGGCCCGAGGGCCTGCAGGCCTACCTGGAGTACAAGTCGATCGCCCGGCTCGGCTGAGCCCTGTTCATGGCCTCACTCCGTGAGGCGGGCGACGGCACTCCCTAGCTCTGCTCGGGGGCCCCGCGCGGTGTCTCGCGGGGCCCTCGCGCAGGATGTCACCCAGCGCGCCCCCGCGACGCTGGGCGACCGCCTGATGACTGAAGTATGTCCCACGTCCACCGAATCGACGGTTTCCTTCCCCAGGGACTTTCTCCCGGCGGTTTCCTTCCATCCGCTCTAGGTAGACGTGTTTTACTCACAAAAAGTTCGAGGAGATCCATTTGCCGATTCTGCGGATGAGCGCGGGGGTCGCGGCGGCCTCGGCATGGCCGTACCCGGGCTCGATCCAGAGTTCTTTGGGCTCGCGTGCGCCGGCGTACAACTGGTGCGCGTGCTCCAGCGGAAAGAACGCGTCGGCATCGCCGTGGACGATCAGCAGAGGGGTCGGCGAGATGAGCGCGGCGGCTTCGTAAGGCGGCATCGGGATCGGGTCCCACCGGCCACGGGCGATCTTGGTGCGCTTGGCCACCCTGGCCGCCCACCGCCCGAACGGCTGCTCGATGGCCCAGTGCACCTGACGCATCGGCTTGGTGCCCCGGTAGTACCAGCGGGCCGGGCCGCTCACCGCCGCCACCGCGTCCACCCCGCCACGCAGCCCCGCGTGCCGTACGGCCACCGCCGCGCCCATGGAGAAGCCCACCACCGCGATCTTCGAGTAGCCCACCACGCGGGCGTGCCTGACGGCCGCCTCCATGTCGAGGATCTCCAGGTCGCCGACGGTCGTCACGCCGCCGGAGCGCCCGTGGCCGCGGAAGTCGAAGGCGATCACCCCGCCGTACTCACTGAGCACGTGCACGATGCGGCGCGCCGGCCGCTCCCGCCACGACCCGGTGAAGCCGTGTGCGACCACAATCCCGAGGTCTGTGCCTGCGGACGGGGTGTGGGCGGCGTCGATGCGGACGCCGTCCTCGGTCCTGAGCATGACGGGGAAGTTGGGCGCGAAAGGCATGAATACGAGCTTATGCTCGCTCAGCGTCCGCCTCGCGGGCGGCCCCGTGCTCGGTGTCCAGCCCATGCCCGGCCGCCCACACCGCGATCTGGGCGCGGGAGGTGAAGCCCAGTTTCTCCATGATGTTGGCGACGTGCTTGGCCACCGTCGCCGGGCTGATCACCAGCTCCAGCCCGATCATCCGGTTGCTCAGCCCGCGGGTGAGCAAGGCGGCGATCTCCTGCTCCCTGCGGGTCAGCCCGCCGTACCGCGAGCCCGTCGGCGCGGGCGGCCCGGACGGCGGCGCCACGGCGAAGTCGCTGTCGAGCACCCGCGCGGCCACGTCCTCCGGCGAGCCTTCCCTGCCCCTGGACCACAGCAGCGCCAACCGCCCTTCACCGAGCCTCGCCCGGGCCGGCGCCAGCAGCCGCTGCACCCGGCCTGGAGTGCCGTACTGGCCGATGGACTCACGCAGCGCGGTGCCCGCCGCGGCGGCCAGCACCGCGCCCTCGAGGTCGTCCTGCGCCTGGGCCAGCGCGGCAAGGGCCATGAGCGCGCGGACGATCCCACGACGCTGACCGCTCTGCCTGCTCAAGGCCAGCGCGGCGGCCACGTGGCGGCGAGCGGCGGCGTGGTCGCGCAACCCGGCCGCCACCCGGCCGATCTTGGCGTGGATGCGGGCCAGCTCGACCCGGTTGTCCATGTCCTCCAGCAGCGGCAGGGCGGCGGTGTGGTGCGTCATGGCCGCCTCCAGGTCGCCGTCGGCCTCGGCCACCGCGCCGAGGTGGGTCAGCGCCCTGGCCATCGTCCAGTGGTGTCCGGATTCCCTGGCCAGCTCGAGCGCCTCCTCGCCGCGGCGGCGCGCGTAGCGCACCTGCCCGCGGAAGAGTGCCAGGTTGAGCTGCGCGATCCGGGCCGTGGCCAGGTTGAACGGGTCATCGTGGGCGATGGCCGCCGCCTCCAGCTCCTCCAGGTAACGCAGCGCCCGCTCGCTCTGCCCGGTGCGGAAGAAGACGGTCAGCGCCACGCCGTACGTGATGCCCAGCCAGTGCGTGTACGGGTGTCTCTTCTGCTCCTCCACGGCCTGCACGATGAGCTCCTCGGCGCGGGCCAGCTCGTCGCCGACCTCCAGCCCGTACGCCAGCCCACCCTTGGCCACCGCGATCAGGTCCCCCGGCACCGCGGACAGGTCCAGGGCGAGCAGCCGCTCGTGCCAGCCGACGCTCTCCCCCAAATCGCCGCGAACGGCCAGGATCGCCAGGGCCGCGCGGGCCAGACGCAGGCCGAGCACCGGATCCCGGGACGCCACCGCCCAGTCCACCGCGATGCGGCAGTCGTCAAGCAGCCCCCGGCCCCTGACGAAGTGCGGGAACCGCTCGCTCCACGGCATCCGCCGATCGAGCGAACCCCCTTCGTAGCAGCGCTCCATCTCCTCGCAGATCACCCGCAGGTGGCGGTCGCGCAGGCGGGCGTCCTCACCGGCCTCGGCCAGCCGTTCGGCGGCGTAGTGCCGGATGGTCTCCAGCAGCCGGTAGCGGCCGCCGGCGTCGTGGTGGAGCACCAGCGACTTGTCGACCAGGCCGCTGAGCAGGTCGAGCAGCTCCACCTTGCGCAGGATGCCGCCGTCGGCGCACACCCGTTCGGCCAGGCCGAGGTCGAACAGGCCGGCGAACACCGACAGCCGGCGCAGGAGCACGCGTTCCTTGGGCTGCAGCAGGTCGTGGCTCCACTCGACGGTGGCCAGGAGGGTGCGCTGCCGGGGTGGGGCGGTGCGGTCGCCGCTGGTGAGCAGGCCGAACCGGTTGCCGATGCGATCGGCGATCCGGCCCGGGCTCAGCAGCCTGGTGCGGGCGGCCGCCAGCTCCAGCGCCAGCGGCAGGCCGTCGAGCGCGCGGCACAGGCGTACGACGTCGTCCATGCTCGCGGTCACCTCTCGGGCACCGGCTGCCGCCGCCCGTTCGACGAAGAGCAGCACGGACTCGGCATCCGGATGGTGCTCGTCGGGCAGCTCGAGTGGCGGCACCCGCCACACCAGCTCGCCAGGGATCCGCAGCGGCTCGCGGCTCGTGAGCAGGAACCGCAACCACGGGCACTCGGCGATCAGATCAGCGACCAGCTGCGCGCAGCGCTCCACGAGGTGCTCGCAGTTGTCCAGCAGGATCAGCGCCCGAGCCTCGCGGAGGCGGACGCGCAGGCCGTCGAGCAGCCGCCCGGGGATCTCGTCGCGGACGCCGAGCACCTCGGCCATCTCGTTGACGATCAGCTCGGGGTCGCCGATGCGGCCCAGCTCGACCAGCCACACACCCTCGGCGAACCACGGCGCCGCCCGCGCAGCCACGCGCAACGACAGGCGGGTCTTGCCGATGCCGCCCACCCCGCTGAGCGTGACCACCCGGTGCCGCCTGACGAGCGCGCCGAGCTCGGCCACGTCGCGGGTGCGGCCGACGAAGCGGTTGGGCTCGGCTGGGAGGTTGTGTGGGGTCATGGGGCCCAAGTGGTCGGGGAACTCGTTCCGCTTATCCTCCACCGTCTCAAGGCTCGAGGGGATCACTTTCCGTTGAGAGTCCACGACTGTTCGGATACGAATGTAGGGCGCTGAGGTCTGCGACGCTCATGACGATTCGCACGCGGGACTCCTCAGCCGCCTCCAACGCCTGCGGGAGGTCGGAGATCAGCACGCGGGCCCCGCTGGCCTCAATGCGTTCATGGAGCACCCACGCCTCGAGGTCGGCGGGCACCGGCCAGGCCACGCCGCCCACGGCGATCACCGCGTCGGCCGCCACCAGCAAGTCGGGGCCGACCGGCAGGCAGATGAGCACGGTGTCGCCGGCCCGCACGCCCCTGCGCCGCAACTGGATGATCGCGACAGCGGCCCTCTCGTCCAGCTGCTCCTCGGTGAGCCTCTGGCCCGTGTCCGAGTCCACGATGACGATCCGCTCATCCATGCCGCCCACGGTAGGGAGGGCGTCTCATGCGTACATGGGGCGGAATATGCAGATGCCTATGCAGACGGATTCGAGGAGTGCTCGGCCGCCCATACTGCGATCTGCGCGCGGGAGGTGTAGCCGAGCTTTTCCATGATGTTGGCGATGTGCCGGGCGACCGTGGCCGGGCTGATCACCAGCTCCTCCGCGATGGCCCGGTTGGACAGGCCGCGGGTGAGCAGGCCGGCGATCTCCTGCTCGCGGGCGGTCAGGAGCGAGGGCTTGACGGGCTCGGCGGCCACGGGTGTCTCGGCCACCGAGCGCTCGCCCTCCAGCACGTGGCGGGCGGCGTCGTCCGGGCTCATCGCCCGGCCCCGCGACCACAGCGACAGGGTGCGACCCTCGCCCAGCTTGGCGCGGGCCCTGCCGAGGAGCTCCTCAATCCTGATCGTGGCCGAATGTTGCCCGATCGACTCGCGTAGCGCGGCCGCCGCCGCGGCGGCCAGCACGGCGCCCTCCAGGTCGCCTTCGTGCTCCGCCAGCACCGACAGCCCCGCCAGCGAGCGGGCCACGCCCTGGCGTTGCCCGGTCTCCCTGCTCAGCGTGAGGCTCGCGGCAAGCCGCTCCCTGGCGACGCCGAACTTGTGCAACATCGCCGCCACCCGGCCGATCCTGGCCAGGCAGCGCGCCAGGTCGGCGTCGCTGCCGAGCTCCCGCAGCCAGGGCACGGCCATCGCGTAGTGGGCCTCGGCAGTCACCAAGTCGCCGCGCGCTTCGGCCACCGCGCCGAGCTGGGCCGCTGCCCTGGCCATGATCCAGCGGTGGCCGTGCTCGCGGGCTCGGGCGAGCGCCTCCTCGCCGTGCCGCTGGGCCTCGCGCACCCGGCCGCGGGTCAAGGCCACCGCCGACAGCCCGGCCAGCCCCGCCGCCTGGTTCCAGGCGTCGCCGAAGCGGGTGGCGACGGCCAGACCCTCCTCCGCGTACCGCAGCGCCTCGTCGGCCCGGCCCATGCGGAGCAGCACCGTCACGATGATGTTGAGCATGCCGCTGCGGGAGAACACATCCGCCGGCGGGACCCCGGCCAGGCCCTCCTCGGCCACCTCCAGCGCGCGGCTCAGCTCGTCGCGTGCCTCCAGGCCATAGGCCAGGTACGCCTTGACATGCGCGATCCGCTCGGCCGGCACGTGGGACAGGTCGAGCGAGAGCAGCCGCTCGATCCAGGCGACGACCTCCGTCAGGCCGCCGATCGGCAGCAGCCCGGTGCTGGTCGCGCAGAGGCGCAGCCCCAGTGGCACGTTCCCGGTTTCTGCGGCCCAGTCGAGCGCCACCCGCTGATCGTCGAGCAGGCTCCTGCTCGCGGTCAGGGCGCGCAGGCGTTCGCGCCACGGCACGCCGGGCTCGACCATCTCGGTCGCGAAGTGGCGCGCCTGCAGCTCGCAGAGCACGTGGAGGTGCCGCTCGCGCAGGGCCTCGCGCTCGCCGGCCTGCTGCAGTCGCTCGAGCGCGTAACGCTTGATGGTCTCCAGCATCCAGTAGCGCGAGCGGCTCTCGTCACACAGCACGAGCGATTTGTCGACCAGGCCGCCGAGCAGGTCCACGAAATCCGCGGGCGAGATGGGCCGCTCCGCGCAGACCTGCTCGGCCAGATCCAGGTCGAAGGCGCCGGCGAACACCGACAGCCGGCGCAGCAGCACCTGCTCCTTGGCCGACAGCAGGTCGTAGCTCCACTCGACGGCCGCCGCCAGCGTGCGCTGCCGGGCGGGGGCGGTGCGGCCGCCCGTGGTGAGCAGCGAGAAGCGGTCGTCGATACGGTCGGCGATCTGCCCGGGGCTGAGCAGGCTCGTACGGGCCGCCGCCAGCTCCAGTGCCAGCGGCAGCCCGTCCAGCGCCCGGCACAGGCGTACGACGTCGGGCAGGCTGCCGGGACCCAGCCTGGTGCCCGCGGCGGCCGCCCGGTCCAGGAACAACTGCACGGACTCGGCGTCGGCGCTCTCCGCGTCGGGCAGGTCGAGCGGCGGCACCCGCCAGATCAGCTCGCTGGCGATGCGCAGCGGCTCTCTGCTGGTGGCCAGGACGCTCAGCCGCGGGCAGGAGGCCACCAGCGCGGCCGTCACCTCGGCGCACGCGTCGACCAGGTGCTCGCAGTTGTCGAGCAGCAGCAGGCAGCGCAGATCGCGCAGCCTGGCCGTCACGGTGTCGAGCAGCGGCCGGTTGACCTCCTGATGGACCCGCAGCGTGCGGGCGATCTCCGGCACGACCAGCTCGGCCCGGCCCAGCCTGGCCAGCTCGACCAGCCAGACCCCGCCGGGGTAGCGGGGCAGCAGCCCCGCGGCGACCCGCAGGGCCAGCCGGGTCTTTCCGATGCCGCCGACCCCGCACAAGGTCACGACCCTCGTCTCGCCGATCAACCCGCGGAGATCGGCGACATCGCGTTCGCGGCCGACGAACCGGTTGGGCTCTGCGGGAAGGTTGTGCCTGGGGGGCTCTGGCATGTGGTCACCCTGCGTCGCTGAAGGATCACCCTTTCGCACAGTGTTTCACAGCCCGAGAGGCCCCACGACGCTCATGGACGAGCCCGCGACTTGAGGACCTCAACAGTGAGCCGCGTCCCCAGGGGCCCCGCCGGCGAGCCGCCGGCCCGTCACAGGCCGAGCGAGCTGACGACCGCCCTCTCGTCCACGACACGCCGGGACTCAAGGACCGGGTCGCCGAGCAGCCGCCTGGCCAGGTCGTACGGGGCGACGATCACGGTGGCCCCGCGTTCCTCGGCCAGCACGCGGCACCCGACCACGCTGGGGTCGTGGGCGAGGACGACGTGGGCGCCCGCCATCATCACCAGATCCATCACCCGAAGCCCGGTGAACGGCTCGCTCACCGCGCTGATCACGACGTCGTCCCTGCCGATCACCAGGCGCGTGGCCAGCTTGCGCAGGTCGCCGGCCAGCTCGGTGTGGTCGAACACGCGCACACCGTCGAGCGTGACCGCCGGCCCCGCCAGCGGTCCGAACTCCACGGCCCCGCTGAGCAGCAGCTCGCCGAACGGCCTGACACCCGGCGCCGGCCGGAAGGCGAAGACCCGATCGACCTTCACGGCAACCGGATCGTAGTCGCGCAAGGTGATCATCATGCGGGCCTCACCGGTGGACCCGAGCACCGAGATCCCGCCGGCCCAGGCGACAGAGTGGACCGCGACGGGCAGCGACACACCCAGCGGGACGTCGACGATCACGTGCTCACCCTGCTGGAGGCCGTTGCGGCGCAGGCCGGCCGCGGCACGCGTGACGCGGCGCACGAACGCGGAGTACGACAACACCTCACCGGTCCTGACGTCGCTCACCGCCGGCTGGTCACCTTTTGTCGGCGCCGACGTCATAACCAGCTCTGTCCACGTCATGCCGACAATCTAGGGATCCGGCCGAAGATTGCCATGCGCACAAATGTGCAACCCGCTATGTAGGTGCAGCCCCCTGTCACCTGGGCGAACCCCGCCGTAGGTGCGACCCCCCACCTGCGGCGAACACCGCCGTAGGTGTGAACCCCGCCACCTGCGCCAGGCCGCCGTGCCTTACCCGCCGCCTACGCTTGCTGCATGCCAGACGAATCCCTCGGGCGCATCCTCGACGCCGCCTACGCGGGGATGCTGGAGCAGGGCATGCGCCGGTTGACGATGGACGACGTGGCCAGGCGCGCCGGGATGGCCAGGATCACCGTCTACCGGCGCTTCGCCCGCAAGGGCGACCTGATCCAGGCGGTCGTGCTGCGCGAGCTGAACCGCTTACTCAAAGCCTTCGATCAGGCCGTGGCAGCCCTGCCGACGACCGAGGAGCAGGTCGTGGAGGGGTTCGCGGTCACGTTGCGGCTGGTGCGCGCGCATCCGCTGCTCGGCAGGCTGCTGGCGGACGAGCCGGAGACGATGCTGCCGCAGCTGACGCTGGAGGCGGGACCGTATTTGGCGGTGGCCAGGCAATACCTTTCAGAGCGGCTCGAGGTGCCGGACGCGGCGGCGGTGGCGGAGACGTACATTCGCATTGCGCTGTCGTTCGTGCTGACGCCGGACAGCGCGATCCCGCTCGGCAACGATGAGGACGCCCGCGCTTACGCCCGCCGTCATCTCGTGCCGCTCTTGCCACCAGAGGGGATCAACTAGACTTAAGTAGTCGCGACTTCGCGCGGCCGACCCCACGACACAGAGCGAGACGTCATCATGCCTTTGAACAGCCGCGACGACCTGCGGAACATCGCGATCATCGCGCACGTCGACCATGGCAAGACCACGCTGGTCGACGCCATGCTCTGGCAGTCCGGGGCATTCCGCGCCAACCAGGATGTCGACGACCGCGTCATGGACTCCAACGACCTCGAGCGCGAGAAGGGCATCACCATTCTCGCGAAGAACACCGCGGTCAAGCACGGCGGCATGACCCTGAACATCATCGACACGCCCGGCCACGCCGACTTCGGCGGCGAGGTCGAGCGCGGGCTGTCGATGGTCGACGGCGTGGTGCTGCTGGTGGACGCCTCGGAGGGGCCGCTGCCGCAGACCCGTTTCGTGCTGCGTAAGGCCTTCGCCGCCAAGATGCCCGTCATCCTGTGCATCAACAAGGTCGACCGTCCCGACGCCCGCATCAAGGAGGTCGTCGACGAGGTCTACGAGCTGTTCATGGACCTCGACGCCACCGAGGAGCAGATCGACTTCCCGATCGTCTACGCCTCCGCGAAGGCCGGCCGGGCCTCGATGAACCGCCCCGACGACGGCGGCATGCCCGACTCGGAGGACCTGGAGCCGCTGTTCGACATCATCAAGTCGACCATCCCGGCGCCGACGTACGACCCGAGCGCGCCGCTGCAGGCCCACGTGACCAACCTCGACGCCTCCTCCTACCTCGGCCGCATCGCCCTGTGCCGCATCCACCAGGGCGTCATGCGCAAGGGCCAGCAGGTGGCCTGGTGCCGCACCGACGGCACCATCCAGCGCGTCAAGATCACTGAGCTGCTCATGACCGATGCGCTGGAGCGTAAGCCGGCCGAGGAGGCGGGCCCCGGCGACATCATCGCCATCGCCGGCATCCCCGACATCATGATCGGCGAGACGCTGGCCGACCCCGAGGACCCGCGCCCGCTGCCGCTGATCACCGTGGACGAGCCGGCCATCTCGATGACCATCGGCACCAATACCTCGCCCCTGGTCGGCAAGGTCAAGGGCGGCAAGGTGACCGCGCGCATGGTCAAGGACCGCCTGGAGAAGGAGCTGGTCGGCAACGTGTCGCTGCGCGTGCTGCCGACCGAGCGGCCCGACACCTGGGAGGTGCAGGGCCGCGGCGAGCTGGCGCTGGCGATCTTGGTCGAGCAGATGCGCCGCGAAGGCTATGAGCTGACCGTCGGCAAGCCGCAGGTGGTCACCAAGGACATCGACGGCAAGGTGCACGAGCCCGTCGAGCGGCTCACGGTCGACTGCCCCGAGGAATACCTCGGCGCGGTGACGCAGCTGCTGGCCGTGCGCAAGGGCCGCATGGAGCACATGACGAACCACGGCACCGGCTGGATCCGGATGGAGTTCGTGGTGCCGGCGCGTGGCCTGATCGGCTTCCGTACCGAGTTCCTGACCGAGACCCGCGGCACCGGCCTGGTGCACCACGTCTTCGACTCGTACGAGCCGTGGTTCGGCGAGCTGCGCACCCGCGCGAGCGGCTCGCTGGTGGCCGACCGCTCCGGTCCTGTGACCGCGTTCGCCATGCTCAACCTGCAGGAGCGCGGCACCCTGTTCATCTCCCCGGGCACCGAGGTCTACGAAGGCATGATCATCGGTGAGAACTCCCGGTCCGACGACATGGACGTGAACATCACCAAGGAGAAGAAGCTCACCAACATGCGCGCCTCCACCTCCGAGGAGACGGAGAAGGTGATTCCGCCGCGTGTGCTGTCGCTGGAGCAGGCGCTCGAATTCATCCGCGAGGACGAGTGCGTGGAGGTCACCCCGGCCGCCGTACGCATCCGCAAGGTCGTGCTCGACGCCGCCATCCGGGGCCGCGCCGCCGCCCGCGCCAAGCGCGCCTGAACACTTCCTCCGAAGCAAGCAGCCCACGCGCCATGAACGGCCACCCCACGCCGGGGCTGGCGGGAGCGGCTGCCCAACAGCGAGCCGGTCGTCGGACTCGCGCCGGCCGCCGCCACGCTGCTGATCAGCTTTGCGGTCCCGTGCCTGGCGTGGGTGGTGCCCACCGTGGCGGGGTGGCGTGAGCATGCAGGTGGAAGCCTGCGCCTAACGCTGCCCCGCCTGGCCGGTGCCGACGGGTGGGTGTGCTGATCGTCGTCGGGCCGGGCTCGTGCCGACGCAGCGGCAACTGCCCGTATGGGGCAGGTGCCGGCTGGCTGCCGGCGACCCTTGGCCAGAGGGTCAGCGCCGGGGGAGCTCGCTGCCTCTGACGTGGGTGCAGAGCCATTCGACCAGTGGGCCGAAGGCGCGCCAGGTGTGCTCCACACGGGAGCGAGCCTCCGGCGTGTGCACCCAGGGCTCCGGCTCGAAGCGCATCCCCGCGTACAACGACTTGTGACGCAGCAGGTCGATGCGCGGGTGGTCCTCGGTGAAGCCCCGCGGCTTGGTCTTCAGTCGCTCGCCCAGCACCTCATAGCCGGCCGCCACCAGCCCGTCGGTGATCGCCGTCAACGACTTGCCCGACAGATCCTCGTCCACCGCC
Source organism: Nonomuraea sp. 3N208 (assembly GCF_052245935.1). Lineage (NCBI taxonomy): Bacteria > Bacillati > Actinomycetota > Actinomycetes > Streptosporangiales > Streptosporangiaceae > Nonomuraea > Nonomuraea sp. 3N208. The sequence continues at coordinate 69,080 of NZ_JBQQBR010000005.1, forward strand.
GCCCGATAGCGGGCCACCTGGTCGGCCGCCTGCGTGTAGAAGCCCCCTGCCGTGAACAGTCCCGACGCGCTGATCTCGACATAGAGCCCGATCCCCGGCATCAGGTCCACGAAGGCACCCTGATGCGTCTTGTACGGCGACTTGTCCTTGGAGAAGCGCACGTCACGATAGGGCCGGAAGAGCTGCGCGGGCCCGAACTCGGCGGCCAGCTCATCGGTGAGGGCGACCATGGGCGCCCTCACGGCCTCCTCGTAGAGCTGCTTGTGCCGGGTGAAGTAGGTCTTGCTGTTGTCCGCCTCGAGGCCCTCGTAGAAAATGAACGCCTCGTCGGGGAAGCCGGTGAAACCCATGCCGTCAGGGTGCCACGTCCCACCGACATCCCGGGTCACCGCGAGGTGTACGTCCTGCCCGGCAGCGGCGTCTTGCCGTACAGCTCCGAGACCGTGACGAACGTGAACCCCTTCCTGCCGAGCGTGTCGAGCAGCGCCGGCACGGCGTCCACCGTGCTGGGGTGAATGTCATGCAGCAGGATGATCGACCCGGGTTTGGCCTCGCCGGCCCGCTTGGCCACGGTCGAGGCCACCCGGTCGCGCCAGTCGAGGGTGTCGACGTTCCACAGGATCTGCGCCAACCCCTCGCGGCGGGTCTCCGCGGCGACGCCGTCGTCGGTGGACCCGTACGGGGGCCGCATCACCCGCATCCTGACCCCGGTCACCTGCTCCACGATGTCCTCGGTGTGCTTGAGCTCGCGCCGCACCGCCTCGTGCGGCAGCTGGGCAAGCGGTGGATGGCTCCAGGAGTGGTTGCCGATCTCATGGCCGTCGTCCACGATGCGACGCGTGATGAGCCCGCCCTTGTCGGCGGCCACCATCTGCCCGATGACGAAGAACGTGGCCCGGACGTCACGGCTGCTGAGCAGGTCGAGGAGCCGGACGGTGTGCTCGCCGGGACCGTCGTCGAAGGTCAGGGCCACGCACTTGATCCGCGAGCAGTCGAACTTGCGGCTACGCGGCCAGCCGGCCTGCATCGACGCCAGCCGCTTGGCGAGCAGGACGGGATCGACGCTCACCGGCCGCAGCGGCACGATCACCGACGGTTCTTCGGCCGACCGGCGGTACGCCACCGAGTAGGTGACACAGACCACCAGGGCGAGCAGGGCCAGCGGCAGGGCCCATACGCGCATGCTTCCCCCCGAAACCGCGCATGCGGGGGCCTATGGGTAGTCCTGGACCGGTTTTCCCCGCAGTTCCCTGGCCAGGTCGTCCCACCAGAGTGGGATATCGGCCTGCAGTTCCCCGTGGCGGCGCGCCACGCGTATGGCACATCCAACCGGATCCGTACCCAAATGCCGACGTTTCGTCGGTCCTTCCTGCCAGCGGTAAAAACCATCCCTATACCGCACGACGAGGCCTATCCACACCGAGAGGGTGGCGTCGTCACCCACCTCGTACGCGCTGGTGACGCCCAGACCATGAAGCTCCGCATGGAGCTTCTCCGTCGCCGCTCGGGCCTCACTCACCCGCCACCCCCTGCCGACGCTCCGCGGTACACCAGGGATGTACCCAGCAACGGGCATGAGCGGTCCAAGTTATGCCGTAGTCGTCACTCCTCAGCGCGATCAGGAGCGCACTCGCCGTCACTGGTCATGTGTCTCGCGTGGTTCGGCGACCACCATGATGAGCCTGAGCTCCTCCTCGCCTCGATTCGCATAACGATGGGGCCGGTCGGCGGTGAAGAGCACCGCGTCGTCCTTGCCGATCACGTGGCTCTTGCCGTAGACGCTGAGCGTCAGCTCACCCTCCAGCACGGTGAGCATCTCGCGGGTGCCGGGTGGATGGGCGTCGCCGTCATGGTGCTCGCCCGGCGCCAGGCGCCAGTCCCACAGCTCCAGGATCATCGGCGTGTCGGCGCCGACGAGCAGCCGCGCCTGCACGTCGCCCTGATGGAACGTGACCACGTCGGCCTTGTCCACGATGCGCACCATGGGGACGTCGCCGACCTCGACCAGCCGCGCCACGGTGACGCCCAGGGCGGAGGCGATCCTGGTGAGTGTGGAGACGCTGGGGTTCGTCCGCCCCTGCTCGACCTGGACGAGCATGCCCCGGCTCACGCCCGACCTGGCGGCCAGTTGGTCCAGCGTCAGCCCCCGGTGCGAGCGCTGGAAGCGCACATTGTTGGCGATGGCCTGGTTGATCAGCTCGGGGTCCTCCATGGGAGTGCAGTCTAGTGAAACTGATTTGCACTCTGTTGCACTCAATATATTGTACTACCAGTGCAACCCATTGAACTGACCCGAGGAGGACAAGGGTGACCGCAGTGATCTTGGCGACTGCCTGTGCGGTGGTCTACGGCACGGCCGACTTCTTCGGCGGCCTGGCCACCCGACGGACCCAGGTGCTGTCGGTCGTCGTGCTCTCCCAGCTGGCGGGGCTGGCGTTGATCCTCGGGCTGCTGCCCGTGCTGCCGGGCACGTTCAGCGATCGGGCGATCCTCTGGGGGCTGGCCGCCGGACTGTCGGGCGCAGCCGGGCTGGCATTGTTCTACCGGGCGCTGGCCGCGGGCGTCATGTCGGTGGTCGCGCCGACGACCGCGGTGACCTCGGCGGCACTGCCGGTCGTGTTCGGGCTGGCGACGGGCGAGCGCCCGGGGTTCTGGGCGCTCGCCGGCGTGGCGCTGGCCCTGGGCTCGGTGCTGCTGGTCAGCCAGGACAGGTCCCCGGGCGGGCGCGCCTCGCTCGGCGCGCTGGTGACCTCGCTGGCCGCCGGCGCCGGGTTCGGCGGGTTCTTCATCCTGCTCGCCATGGCGCCGGGCGAGGCAGGCCTGTGGCCGCTGGTCGGGGCGAGGCTGTCGTCCGTGACCGCGGTGGTGCTCGTGGCCCTGGCCGCCAGGCGCTCGCTCCGGCCGCAGGCGGGCTCGCTGCGCATCATCGTCGCCGCGGGCGTGCTGGACATGGTGGCGAACGTCCTCTACCTGCTGGCGCAGCGCCAGGGCCTGCTCAGCCTGGTCGCCGTGCTGGTGTCGCTCTATCCCGCCAGCACGTTGCTGCTGGCGAGGCAGGTGCTCGGGGAGCGGCTGAACACGATCCAGGTGACCGGTGTGGCATGCGCGCTCGGCGCGGTGGCCTTGATAGCCGTTGCGTAGCCACGCGACGCTTGCTACGTTTCGCCCGTGCGCCCTGAGCGGGCACGTTTCGATGGCGAGGGTCTGCGGCACGTTGGCGTGCCCTACGACTCTGATGAGTCCTTTCTGGATCTCGCCGTGCCGCGCGTGCGGGCCGCGCTCAACGAGGGCAGGCGAGTGCTGGTGATCACCGGCGCGACCAGGCTCGCCCTGCTGGCCGACGCCCTGGGTCACGACGCGGGACGCGTCGACACCCGGGTCTCCACCGCCTGGTACGCCCACCCGTACCGCACGCTGGCCGCCTACCACGAGTACACACGCGGGCGCCGTACCCTCGTGATCGGCGAGCCCAGCTGGGAGGGCCGGAGCCGACGCGAGATCACGGAGCTGATCCGCTACGAGTCCGTGGTCAACGCCGCGCTCCGCGCGGCCTCGGCCGTCATGTTGTGCATGTACGACCTCCGCAGGGTGCCACCTGCCGTGCTCGAGTACCACGAGGTGAACCATCCGCTCCTGCTCGGCGTGGACGGCGAGGCGACCAGCACCCGTTTCATCCCGCCCCACCAACTGGTGCTCAACGACGACCACGCGCCGCTCCCCGAGCCGGGACCCGGCGCGGTGACCATCCGGTTCACCGGACGCGAGCTGCGGCAGCTGCGTCAGAGCGTCGGCGAGTACGCCAGGGCGGCCGGGATGGACCGCAATCTCATCACGTCGCTGGTCATCAGCGTCTCGGAGATCGCCGCGAACAGCATCGAACACGGCGCCGGGTACGGCACGATCACGATGTGGGAGAGCGACGAGGAGCTCGTCTGCGAGATCGCCGACCCCGGCGGCGCCCTGGACGACCCCTTACCCGGCTACATACCACCTGAGCCCGAGTCCCCCAGGGGATACGGGCTCTGGATCAGTCGTCAGCTCTGCGATCTCGTGGAGCTGCGCACGGAAGGCGGCGTGTTACGCGTCCGCCTTCATTTGTCCATGCAGTCCTAGGCAGCACGCTGGATCGGGACGCGGACCGTGCCCTCCTCACGGGCGTACTCCTCCAGCATGCCGCGCAGCTGCCGGCGACCCCGGTGCAAACGGGACATGACGGTGCCGATGGGCGTGCCCATGCGGTCGGCGATCTCCTTGTACGCGAACCCTTCGACGTCGGCCAGGTAGACGGCCACGCGGAAGTCCTCGGGCAGGGAGCGCAGGGCGTTCATCACGACGTTGTCGGGCAGCCGGTCGAGCGCCTCGGTCTCGGCCGACCGCAGGCCGGTCGAGCTGTGCGACTCGGCGGCGTGCAGCTGCCAGTCCTCGATCTCCTCGGCGGCGGAGAGCTTGGGCGAGCGCTGCTTCTTCCGGTAGTCGTTGATGAAGTTGTTGGTCAGGATCCGGTGCAGCCACGCCTTGAGGTTGGTGCCCTCCCGGAACTGGTGATACGACGTATATGCCTTCGCCACCGTCTCCTGCACCAGATCCTCCGCGTCAGCGGCGTTACGGGTGAGGCGCATGGCGGAGGCGAACAGCTGCGACGTCACCGGCACGACATCACGCTCGAACCAGTCCTGACGCTGCTCATCGGTCATAGTGATCAATTCATTCCCCCTTGCGCTATCCCCCGGTTCGGCACAGGCCGCCTGACGGCGATCCCATCATGGCAAGTCCCGGCTAAAGGACGCGTTAACGAGGATCTGCCTTGGTCAGAGGGGGGTTTCGTCCATCTGCTCGCGGCGTGCGTGGTCACGTCCACGGCCGGACAAGTCTCAATAGCATAACACTAACCACCCAAATTCGCAGTTCTAGTGGCCAACGTCACATGGGATAGCGTAAGGACATGGATTTCGTGGACCGTCACAACACGGGAACGCGCCGCTGGGTGGCGGAGGCCATCCGCACGGTCGAAGCCGACGCCAACCGCAGTTGCGACACACACCTGCACGTCTTTCCGCTGCCCTCGGACTGGGGTGTAAACCTCTACTTGAAAGACGAGTCGGTGCACCCGACCGGTTCACTGAAACATCGACTTGCCCGATCCCTATTCCTGTACGGCCTGGCCAACGGCTGGATCGGCCCCACGACCACGATCGTCGAGGCGTCCAGCGGTTCCACGGCCGTGAGCGAGGCCTATTTCGCCCGGCTGCTCGATCTGCCCTTCATCGCCGTCATGCCCGCCTCCACGTCGCCGGAGAAGTGCCACCTCATCGAGTTCTACGGTGGGAAATGTCACCTCGTGGCGGACCCCGGCACGATCTATGACGAATCTCACCGGCTCGCCACCGAGACCGGCGGGCACTTCATGGACCAGTTCACCTACGCGGAGCGGGCCACCGACTGGCGCGGCAACAACAACATCGCCGAATCGATCTATTCACAGATGTCCATGGAGCCGCACCCCGAGCCCTCCTGGATCGTGGTCGGCGCCGGCACCGGCGGCACGTCGTCGACCATCGGCCGCTACATCCGCTACCGCCGCCATCCCACCCGCCTGGCCGTCGTCGACCCCGAAGGTTCGGCCTTCTACCCGAGTTGGCTCTCCGGCGACACCTCCGTCACCGCCCGGGGCTCCCGCATCGAGGGCATCGGCCGCCCCCGCGTGGAGCCCTCGTTCCAGCCGTCCGTCATCGACCGCATGATCGCCGTGCCCGACGCCCGCTCGATCGCCGCCATGCACTGGACCCGCGAGGTCACCGGCCTGGACGTCGGCGGCTCCACGGGGACGAACATGGCGGCCTGCGTGGAGCTGATCGACGAGATGCGGCGAACGGGCGAGCGGGGCAGCGTCGTCACGCTGATCTGCGACAGCGGCAACCGCTACAAGGGCACGTATGGTAATCCGCAGTGGCTCGCCGACCAGCGCCTGGACGTCGAGCCACAGCTGAGCGAGCTACGCGCCTGGATACCTCGTTAGGCGGCCCTGGCCGGGTCCACGCTGAAGAACTTGGCCACGTCGTCCAGGATCGAGTGCGCACCCTGGATGCCCACCGCGGTCATCCAGGTCAGGTCGGCGACGTCATGCTTCTCGCCCTTGAGCTTGGCCCACAGCGGGTTGTTCAGGAACTTGTCCTTGGACTCCGCCACCGTCGGGTCCGCGTAGGTGGAGACGAAGATGTGGTCGGCGTCCAGGTCCGGAATCTTCTCCTGGCTCACGTCCACCGCGATCGTGTCCTCCACGGTCGGCTGGCCCTCGGGACGCGGGAAGCCGACGTCCTTCAACACGATGCCGGAGTAGGACTTCTCCACGTACAGGCGGACCGTGGGCTCACCGGCGAACCGCACGACGGAGATCGTCGGCAGCTCGCCATCCTTCTCCTTGATCGACGCGCCGATCTTGGCGGCCCGGTCCTCGTACTCCTTGATCTTGGTGTCGGCGAGCTGCTCCTTGCCCAGGGCCTGCCCCATGAGCCGGACGTTGTCCTTCCAGATGGCCCCGGTGGTCTCGCTGAAGACGGTCGGCGCGATCTTGGACAGCTTGTCGTACAGGGCCTCGTGCCGGACCTTGGCGGAGACGATCAGGTCGGGCTTGAGCGCGATGATCTTCTCCAGGCTGGGCTCCTCCAGCGTGCCGACCGGGGTCGCCTCCTTGCCGTACTGCTCGGAGACGGTCCCCAGGTAGTCGGGCAGCTTGTCGTCGAGAGACCGGTACGTCGTGTAGCCAACCACGGGAGTCTCCAGGGTGAGGACGGCGTCGACGAAGCTCTGGTCGAGCGCCACGACCCGCTTCGGCTGGGCGGGGATCTTCGTCTCACCCATCGCATGCTTGACGGTCTTGAACGGGGCGGCCGCCGTGGTGCCGGCAGTGGTGGCGGCAGGCTCCGTGGAGCCGCAGGCGGCGAGTCCCGCCACGAGAAGAGCGCCGACCAGCGCACGCAACCGTCTCATTGTAAAAAACCCTTCCCTGAAAAGTAAGGCAAACCTAAATTAGGTTAGCCCTGCCTAAGCTGGCATACTTCACCCGGATCGAGCAAATGCTGAGGAGGAACAGGGTGAGCGCAACCGCGGCGGCGCCGCGCCTCCATGGCATCCGTCACCGCCGGCTCACCGCCCTGCTCGCGCTTGTCGCCGCCGTGGCGGTGGCCGTGGTGCTCAGCATCACGATCGGCTCCAAGTCCGTGCCGCTCGCCGACGCCTGGGCCGCGCTCACCACACCCACCGGCAGCGAGAACGACATCATCATCCGCTCGCTCCGCGTCCCGCGGACCGTCTTAGGGGTGCTCGCCGGCATCGCGCTCGGCGTGGCCGGCGCGTTGATGCAGGGCCACACCCGCAACCCGCTCGCCGACCCGGGCCTGCTCGGCGTCACGCAGGGGGCGGCGTTCGCGATGGTGGCCTCGATCATCCTGCTCGGCGCGTCCAGCCTGCTGGTCTACATCTGGTTCGGGCTGGCGGGGGCGTTGGTCGCGAGCGTGGCGGTGTTCGCGCTCGGCATGGCGGGCGGCAGGGGCGGGCCCACGCCGGTCACGCTGGCGCTGGCCGGCACCGCCGTCAGCGCCATGCTGTACGCGCTCACCTCGGCCATCGTGCTGCTGGACGAGCAGGCCATGGACGTGTTCCGCTTCTGGCAGGCCGGCTCGATCGCGGCCAGGGGCGCCGACGTGGTCTGGCAGGTGCTGCCGTTCATCCTGGTGGGCCTGATCCTGGCGACGGTCAACGCGCCCGGCCTGAACGCGCTCTCGCTCGGCGAGGACGTGGCCAGGAGCCTCGGCCAGAACATCGCCATGACCCGCACCATCGGCGTCGCCGCCGTCACCCTGTTGTCGGGCGCCGCGGTCGCCGCCTGCGGCTCGCTGTCGTTCGTCGGCCTGATCGTGCCCCACCTGGCCCGCCCGCTGTCGGGCACCGACCATCGGTGGCTGCTGCCGTACTCGGGGCTGATCGGCGCGGCGCTGCTGCTGCTCGCCGACGTGATCGGCCGCGTGGTCGCCCCACCCGGCGAGCTCGAGGTCGGCGTGGTGCTCGCGCTGATCGGCGCCCCGTTCTTCGTGGCGCTGGTCCGCCGCAGGAAGCCGGTGCGCCTGTGATGACTGTGTTAGGGCGATCTCTGCCGACTTCTGAGACCGCTGTTCTCTCCCTGCGCGTCGGCGCCCTGTCCTGGCGGGTACGCCTGCGCGGCGTCGCGATCACGCTCATCGGCCTGGCGCTCCTCGCCCTGCTCATGGGGCTGAACATGCGCATCGGCGACATCGAGATGACGCTCGCCGAGGTGATCGCCGGCACGTTCGACCAGACCAGCGCCGCGCACTTCGTCATCATGGAGCTGCGCCTGCCGCGCGCGCTGACCGGCGCCCTGGTCGGCGCGGCGCTCGCGCTCTCCGGCGCGATCATCCAGTCCATCGCCCGCAACCCGCTGGCCAGCCCCGAGATCCTCGGCGTCACCACCGGCGCCTCCGTCACGGTCGTGGCCGGCGTGGTGGCCAGCGGAAGTGTGTACGGCGGCACCAGCGGCCTGCTCGCCACCCTCGGCATCCCCGCGCTCGCCCTGCTCGGCGGCCTGGTCGGCGCGGCCATCGTGTACGGCCTGGCTTGGCGGCGCGGCCTGGACGGCTACCGCCTCGTGCTGGTCGGCATCGGCGTGGCCGCCGTCTTCACCAACGTCAAGTTCTGGCTCCTGACCGTGGGCGACGTCAACGACACCAGCCGTGCCATGGTCTGGATCAGCGGCTCGCTCAATGGCCGCGGCTGGGAGCACGTGCTGCCCACGGCCGTCGCCCTGGCCGTGCTGGTGCCGCTGACCCTGCTCGGCACCCGCTCGCTCGACGCGCTGCGCTTCAGCGACGACACGGTCGCCTCCCTGGGCGTGCGGACGAACCTGGCCCGCGCCCTGATGATCCTGGCCGCCGTGCTGCTGGCCGCCGTGGCCACGGCCTCGGCCGGGCCGATCGCGTTCGTGGCGCTGGCCTCGCCGCAGATCGCGCTCCGGCTGGCCCGCTCCGGGCAGCCGCCGCTGCTGTGCTCGGCGGTCATCGGTGGCGTGCTCACCACGGCCGCCGATCTGATCGCCAGGACGGCGTTCTCGCCGATCGAACTGCCCGTGGGCATCGTCACCGCCGTCCTGGGCGCCCCGTACTTGATCCACCTGATCTGGAGGGCTCGAAAGTGAGACTGCAGGCCGCCGGCGTCAAGCTCGGGTACGGCGACCGTATCGTCGTCGACGGTCTCGACCTGGGCATCGAGGCGGGCACCGTGACCACGATCATCGGCCCGAACGGCTGTGGCAAGTCCACGCTGCTGCGCGCGCTGGGCCGCCTGCTCAAGCCGCAGGGCGGCGAGGTGCTGCTGGACGGCAAGCGCATCGACAAGATCCCCACCCGCGAGGTGGCCAAGATCCTCGGCGTGCTCCCCCAGGCGCCCACCGCCCCGGAGGGGCTGACCGTGGCCGACCTGGTGGCCAGGGGCCGGCATCCGCACCAGACGTGGTACCGGCAGTGGTCCTCGGACGACGAGGAGGCGGTCGCGGCGGCGCTGGACATGACGGGTCTGGCAGACCTGGCCGAGCGGCCGCTGGACGAGCTGTCGGGCGGGCAGCGGCAGCGGGCGTGGATCTCCATGGCGCTGGCCCAGGGCACGGATCTGCTGCTGCTCGACGAGCCCACGACGTTCCTGGACCTGGCGCATCAGGTGGAGGTGCTGGAGCTCGTCCGGCACCTGCACCAGGAGGCGGGCCGCACGGTCGTCATGGTGCTGCACGACCTCAACCTGGCCGCCCGCTACGCCGATCGGCTGGTGGCCATGCGGGCCGGCAAGGTGATCGCGGCGGGCTCCCCGCACGAGGTGCTCACGGAGGAGCTGCTGGGCGAGGTGTTCGAGCTGGACGCCAAGGTCATCAAGGACCCCGTGGCGGGGACGCCACTGGTGGTGCCGATCAGGCCGCGTTCCTGACCCTGGGGGATCCGGCCGCGGCCTTGCCTGATACCGCTCAGGCGGCGTTCCTGACCCTGTCAGGCGTCGGCCAGGGCCTGCTCGACGTCCTCGTCGCCCGGGGCCAGCTCGGCGGCCCTGAGCAGGTCCTGCCTGGCCTGGTCAGGCCGGCCCGCGGCCCGGTACACCACCGACCTGTTGAACAGCAGCTCGGCGGTCTCCTCCAGCTCCAGCGCCCGCGCCAGATCGGCCAGCGCCGCCTCATGGTCGCCGCGCTCGAAGGCCAGCTCGGCCCGGCTCGCCCAGCCCGCCGCCAGACCGGGATCGAGCTCCAGCGCCCGGTCGAACGCGATGCCTGCCTCCGGGTGGTTGCCCTCGGCCAGCTCCACCTGCCCGAGCACGCACAGCAGGTGCGGGTCGCGCGGCGCGATCGCCAGCCCGTGCTCGACGTCGTCCCTGGCATGGGCGTGATCCCCGGCCGCCACCCGGAGTCCGGCGCGATTGACGTAGGCGGGCGCGAAGGCGGGATCCAGCTCCAGGGTGTGATCCAGGTCGGCGCGGGCGCCCGCCAGATCACCGGCGGCGAAGCGCAACTCGGACCGGTTGTAGTAGGCCTCGGGGAACGGCGGGCTCAGCCGCATGACGGCCTCGTAGTCGGCCAGCGCTTCCTCGGTCCTGCCGAGCCTGTGGAGCAGATTGCCCCGGTCGAGGTAGTAGTCGGGGTAGCCGGGGTCGGCCTCGACGGCCCGCGTGTAGTCGGCCAGCGCCTCCTCCTCGCGGCCGGCCATGGACAGGAGCTGTGCCCGGTTGGCGTGCAGGACGAGCCGGTGGATCGGGTGCTCGCCGGGCAGGTCCGCCTCGGCCAGGTCCAGGGCCCGCTGCACGAGCTCCATGGCGGCCTCGCGGCGTCCCCTGCGTACCTCGACCAGGGCCTTGCCGTTGAGGTCGAAGCCGAGGTGGAAGGCCCGCTCGCGGGGGTCAGGGAGGAGGGACGTGATCGTGATCGCCTCGTTGATCCAGGCCAGGGCCTGCTCGGGGTCACGCCGGCCCTGGTCGTGATGGCGTACGAGGATCATGGCGGTGGCGTAGGCGGCGGTGGCTCGCTGTTTGGGGTCGGTGCTCTCGCGCCGTGCCCGGTCGTAGAGCTCACGGGCCTCGTCCTCGCGTTCGATGGCCTCCAGGGCGGCGGCGACGCGCAGCAGGAGCGGCACGTCCTCCATGCCGCGCAACACCTCCAGGCCCGATTCCGCCATGGCGTGGTGGAAACCCTCGTCGCGGTAGCGGTCGAAGTCGGCGGGCAGCGGCCCGGTGCCCGGCGCGGACGGGCCCTCGTCGATCCTGAGGAGGCCGGGGTCCAGTCTGCGCCGCAGCACGGCGACGAACTCGGCGTCGGTGTGGTCCGCCTCACCCAGGTTCGTCACGGTGAGCGCGAGCGCCCCGGTCCAGAGCAGGTGGTCGCTGACGAACTCGGCCAGCCCGTTGGCGATCCTGAGGCTGCGCCGGGCGCCAGGCACGAGAACCCGCTGCGCCCTGGGCAGACCATCGGCCAGCGAACGCCGCCGCGCCGGCACGGCCGAGCGCAGGTGCGGCGCCGCCGCGCGGATCTCGATGTCGTGGGCGGCCACCAGGCCGGGCCGGCGCTCCAGCGCCTGCGGTACGAGGCGGTCGAGGAGCGCGGCGGCCAGCGTGTACGGGCCGCCGGCTCGGCGGTCGGCGTCGAGGACGATCGTGTCCACACGAACCTCCATGGCGCCGGCGCCCCGGACACGAGACGCCGGGCCGACGGTTGTCAGGAGCAGTGTCGTGGCGCGGCCGCAGCCGTCGGCTTCACGGTCCCGGGCCTGTGGACGACGATCTTTTTCATGGGCGCCCTTTCACCTGAATGCGATCATTGATGACCGATACATCTCAACACAGACATATGTGACCGATCACCCTTTATCTGGTAAGGGCTATTTCCGGAGTAATTACCGGATGTCCGGAATCGATCACTCGCCCAGGATCGCGTCCACGAACACCTCGGGATCGAACGGCGCCAAGTCGTCCGGCCCCTCGCCGAGCCCCACGACCTTGACGGGAACGCCCAGCTCCCGCTGCACCGAGATCACGATGCCGCCCTTGGCGGTGCCGTCGAGCTTGGTCAGCGCGATGCCTGTGATATTGACCACCTCGGCGAACACCTGGGCCTGGCGCATGCCGTTCTGGCCCGTGGTGGCGTCGAGGACGAGCAGCACCTCGTCCACCGTGGCCTTCTTCTCGATGACCCGCTTGACCTTGCCCAGCTCGTCCATGAGCCCGGTCTTGGTGTGCAGGCGGCCGGCGGTGTCGACGATGACCACGTCGACCTTCTCCTCGATGCCCTTGGCCACGGCGTCGAAGGCCACGGAGGCCGGGTCGCCGGCCTCGGGGCCGCGCACGGTGTCCGCGCCGACCCGCTCGCCCCAGGTCTGCAGCTGGTCAGCGGCCGCGGCGCGGAAGGTGTCCGCCGCGCCGAGCACGACCTTCTTGCCGTCGCCGACGAGGAACCGGGCGAGCTTGCCGGTGGTGGTGGTCTTGCCGGTGCCGTTGACGCCCACGATGAGCGCCACCGCGGGCCGCTCGCCGTGCTTCTGAATGTGCAGCGTGCGGTCCAGGTCGGGGTTGATTTGGATGAGGAGTTGCTCGCGCAGCAGGCCGCGCACCTCCTCGGGCGTGCGGCTGCCCAGCACCTTGACCTTGGTGCGCAGCTCCTCCACGATGGCGCGGGTCGGCGCGACGCCCACGTCGGCCGTGATCAGGCGCTCCTCGATCTCGTCCCAGACCTCGTCGTCGAGCCGGTCGCGGGACAGCAGCTCCAGCAGGCCGCGCCCGAGCGTGCTCTGCGAACGCGCCAGGCGCGAGCGCAGGCGCACCATCCGGCCCGCGGACGGCGGCGGCACCTCGATCTCGGGCTTGACGACGGCCGGCTCGGCCGGCTTCGCCGGAGGCGGCAGCGTGGTGGTCGCGCCCTCACCCTCCTCACCCACGCCGGCGGGCCGCTGCTCCTTCTCCTCCGGTATCGGGAGGGTCTCTGGCGGCTTGACCGGCGGGGCCGCCTTGCGGCCCGGCCTGAAGAGCAGGAACAGGCCGCCCGCCGCCAGCAGGGCGACGACGGCCACGATCACGATGACGCCGAGGTAACCATCCACAAGATGTCAGTTTTCCAGATCGTCCGGCATGGTCACGCACAAGACCACACCGATCAGGCGGACTCGCGCTCCCGAAGCCGCTGACTGACGACCTGTGTCACGCCGTCGCCGCGCATCGACACGCCGTAGAGCGCGTCGGCGATCTCCATCGTGCGCTTGTTGTGGGTGATGACGATCAGCTGAGAACTCTGCCGCAACTCCTCGAACAGGGTCAGCAGCCGCTGCGTGTTCGTGTCGTCGAGCGCGGCCTCGACCTCGTCCATCACGTAGAACGGCGACGGTCGCGCCTTGAAGATGGAGATCAGGAACGCGACCGCCGTGAGCGACCGCTCCCCGCCCGACAACAGCGACAGCCGCTTGACCTTCTTGCCCGGCGGCCTGGCCTCGACCTCGATGCCGGTAGTCAGCATGTCGTTGGGATCGGTCAGCACCAGGCGGCCATCGCCTCCGGGGAACACTCTGGTGAAGATCTGCTCGAACTCGCGGGCCACGTCCTCGTACGCGGAGGCGAACATCTGCTCGACGCGGTCGTCGACCTCCTTGACCACGGTCAGCAGGTCACGCCTGGTCTTCTTGAGGTCCTCCAGCTGCGAGGTGAGGAACGCGTGCCGCTCCTCCAACGCCGCGAACTCCTCCAGCGCGAGCGGGTTGACCTTGCCCAGCTGGTTCATCTGCCGTTCTGCGGCCCTGGCCCGCTTCTCCTGCTCCTCGCGCACGTACGGGACGGGCGGGTCGCCGGGGACCGGGACCTCGGGGCCGTACTCGGAGATCAGGGCCTCGACCTCGACCCCGAACTCCTCCATCGCCCGCTGCTCCAGCTGCTCCAGCCGCAGGCGCTGCTCGGTCCTGGCCACCTCGCTGCCGTGCACGCGATTGACCAGCTTGTCCAGCTCCTGGCCGAGCTCGCGGACCCGCAGGCGCACCTGCTTGAGCTCGGCGTCGACGGCCACCCTGGCCAGGTCGGCCTCGTCGCGCTCCCTGGCGGCCAGCCGGACCGACTCGGCCAGGGCCCTGAGCACCTGCTTGGCGCCTTTGCTGACCGACTCGGCCACCACCGCCTGGCGCCTGCGTCTGGCGCGCTGGGCGGCCGCCTGGGCACGTTCGTGGCGTTCGCGCTGCGCGGCCCTGACCAGGCCGTCGGCGCGGCCCTCGATGCCCTTGACGCGTTCTTCCGCGGTGCGTACCTGGAGCCGGGTGTCCATCTCACGCTGCCTTGCCACCTCGCAGGCGCCGGCCAGCTCGTCGCGCAGGTCGGTGGTGGGCTCGGACTCCAGCTCTTGGGCGTATTCGGCCTCGGCCAGGCGGATCTCCAGCTCGGCCAGCTCCTCCTGGCCCTCGGCGCGGGCCTCCTCCGCCTTCGTGACGCTGCCTGCCAGCCGCTCGGCCTCGGCGCGGGCGGCGTTGGCGGCGGCCTCGAGCTGGGCCAGGCGCTTGGCGGCGGCGGCGGTGCGCTGGTCGGCCTCCCGCTGGCGGGCCCTGACCTGATCCAACGTGCCCTGGGCGGCGCTCACGCCGGCCTGGGCGGTGGTGACGGCGGTCTGGGCCTCGCTCACCTGCGCCTGGGCGGCCTCCAGCTCTGCCTGGGCGCGCTGCTCCTGGCCGATCGCCTCGTCCAGGCCCGCGGCGGTCTCCTCGGCCCTGGCCTCGGCCTGCTCCAGGTCCCTGACGGCCTCATCGAGCGCGGCCCGCACCTGGAGCACGGAGGTGCCGCCCTCGGACCCGCCACTGGCCAGATGCGCCCCGACCACGTCCCCCGCCTCGGTGACCGCCCTGAGCTCGGGGTGACGCTCGACGAGCGCGCGTGCCGCTTCGAGGTCTTCGACGAGAATGACGCCTCCGAGCACCTGATCGAGGGCGGGCCGGAGGTGGTCGGGCACTGTGATCAGGTCGGCCACCCAGCGGCTGCCCTCGGGAGCCACCGCACGAGGGCGCCGGACTCCGCCGTGCTCCTCCTCGCCGACGCGGCGCTCAAAGTGCCCATCGGGGGTGACGGTGTCCGCTTCATGACGCGCGCCGAGCGTCACCAAGAGCGTCGCCTGTCCTGCTCCCTGCGTGCGAAGCAGCTCCAATGCCTCGACGGCCGCGTCCAGGGTCTTGACCGTGATGGCCTCGGCGACCGGCCCCAGGACGGCCGCGACCGCCAGCTCGGCCCCGGGCGTGACCTGCATCGAGGCGGCCAGCGGGCCGAGCACCCCGGCCAGGTCCGCATCCAGCAGGGCCGCGCCGCCGTCGCCCTTGGCCAGCCCCAGCTCCAGCGCGTCCCGGCGGGCGACCAGAGCGGCCACCGACCGCTGGGCCTCCTGGTCGGCGGACCGGGCGGTCCCGACCCCCGACTTGGCGGCCTGGAGCGCGGCACGCGGCGCGTCCAGCGCGGACTTGGCCTCCTCGACCACGAGTCCGGCCTCGTCGGCCACGGCCTTGGCCTCCTCGACCACGGCCTGCGCCGTGGCCAGCTCCTCGGCGAGCGCGGGATCGACCGCGGGCTCCTCCTGCCGCTGCGTTTCGAGGTCCTCCCTCGCCTGCCGCTCGCGTTCGGCGGCGCCGGCCACGGCCTGCTGGAGCCGGCCGATCTCCTCCTCGGCGGCTCTGGCCCGGCTCCGTACGGAATCGACCTGGCCGCGCAGCTTGGCCAGCCCTTCGCGGCGGTCGGCGGCGGCCCTGGCGGCCAGTGCCAGCCGCTGCTCCTCAGCGCTCAGCTCGGCCTCGGAGTCGGCCCGCCGCTGGACGGCCTCCTCCAGCAACTCCTGGGCGTGCTCCAATTCGGCCTTGAGCACGAGCTCCTGCTCGCGTACCTCGGCCGCCTCCCGTTCGAGATCCTCGGGATCCCGGCCGCGGCGTTCGATGGCGGCCGCGTCCAGCGCGTGCCGGTGGCGCTCGGCGGCGAGCTGCTCCAGGCCGGTGGTGCGCTCGCGCAGCGACGAGAGCCTGAAGTATGTCTCCTGAGCGGCCGCCAGCCGGGGCTGGGTCTCGGCCTCGGCGCTCTCCAGCGCCGACTCGCGCTGCTGGGTCTCGGCCAGCTCGGCCTCCACCTGGTTGCGCCTGGCCATGATCGCGGCCTCGTCGGCGGCCTCGCGTTCCAGCGTCGCCCGCAGGATGCCCAGGTCGTCGGCCAGCAGCCGCAGCCTGGCGTCCCGCAGGTCGGCCTGGATGACGGCGGCCTTGCGGGCGATCTCCGCCTGGCGGCCCAGCGGCTTGAGCTGGCGGCGCAGCTCAGTGGCGAGGTCCTGGACGCGGGTCATGTTGGCCTGCATGGCGTCCAGCTTGCGCAGCGCCTTCTCCTTGCGCTTGCGGTGCTTGAGCACGCCTGCGGCCTCTTCGATGAACGCCCGCCGGTCCTCAGGCCCCGCGTGCAGGACGGCGTCGAGCTGGCCCTGCCCGACGATCACGTGCATCTCGCGGCCGATGCCCGAGTCGGACAGCAGCTCCTGGATGTCCAGCAGGCGGCACGTGTCGCCGTTGATCGCGTATTCGCTCTGCCCCGACCGGAACATCAGCCGGCTGATCGTGACCTCGGTGTAGTCGATCGGCAGCGCGCCGTCGGAGTTGTCGATGGTCAGCGTCACCTCGGCGCGCCCGAGCGGCGGGCGGGAGGAGGTGCCGGCGAAGATCACGTCCTCCATCTTCCCGCCGCGCAGCGACTTGGCGCTGTGCTCGCCCATGACCCAGGCCAGGGCGTCGACGACGTTGGACTTGCCCGAGCCGTTGGGGCCCACCACGCAGGTGATGCCGGGCTCGAACCGCAGGGCGGTGGCGGAGGCGAAGGACTTGAAGCCGCGCAGGGTGAGGGTCTTCAAATACAAGCGCGACCCCCTTCTCCCTGAACGGACTTCGGAAAAGACTACTGGTCCTGACTGCCCCACGTGGGCATGTACAGTCCGGGAGGGCCTTGACCAGGGCTTTTCAATTCAGGGCAAATAACAAGGGACGCCTCTCCGAGACGTCCCTGGGTCTTGCGCTCCGATCACTCTCAGGTGAGTGCCGGCTCGCGCTCTTGCATGCGGCTTAGCGCCTCGTCGCGGGTTTGCGCCGCAAGAGCGTCATTCGTGGCCTGAAGTCGGATGAGTTCTGCCTCCAGGTCACGGATACGCTGCTGCAGGCGGCGCATCTCCGAGACCATTCGAGGGTCAGGACCGCCGACGTGGCCGAGTAGAGCCTTCGCCATGGTAAAGGGTCCTCCACGCTGAGTGACCAGACTGGTTCGCGCACTTCTTATTCCGCGGGAGGGGTGCGCGTGGTACCTAACAAGAGTCGCACCGGCAGTGTGGGCGGTCAAGTCGAACAAACCGCTGCGCCCTACTGATGGGCACTCCCGACATACAACTATACCCTATTTGGCCGGTTTACCGGAAGCCGCTACCGCTCCACAAAACCGCCCAAACTACCTCGGGGTTCGCTCCAGCGTTCTACTACTCCATCGACCCTGCCCGGCGTGTCGCAACCTCTGAGCAGCTCCAGCAGCTTGACGCAGCTCTCACGCGGCCCCTCCGCGACGACCTCCACCCGGCCGTCCTCGGTGTTACGCGCCCAGCCCGCCAGACCCAGCTCCAAGGCCCTGGCCCGGGTCCACCAGCGGAACCCCACACCCTGAACCCTCCCCCGTACCCACGCCGTCAGCCTCGTGTTTTCCAAATTTTCCTGCATTTTTCCTCCCCTGAGAGCTCAGGCCACCAGAGCCTCCACCCCGAGCGCGTGCCCCGCCGCCGCCTCATCGAACGCCCTGACCGCCGCGGTCTCCGCCGCCTTCACCCAGGGCAGGCCCAAGATCGACGGTGGGAGGCCGGTGACGGGGACGAAGCGTATGTCGGGGCGCCTGTGGTAGGCCGCCGCGGGCGTGCAGAACAACATCCCACCCCGTATCGCGCTCGGCGCGTTCGCCGGCGGCCGGATCGTGGACGGCGTGTCGATCTCCGCGGTGATGGGGGTGGGAGCCGCACTCAGCGTGCTGGTCGCGGCCGTCGCTGGCATTTGGGGCAGGAGTAGGACGACCGGTTCATGAACGCCTCCCGCCTGATCGGCGTACCGCAGCGGGAGCACGGCAGGTCGCGGCGGCCGTAGACCTCCAGGGAACGGTCGAAGTAGCCGCTCTCGCCGTTGACGTTGACGTACAGGCTGTCGAACGACGTGCCGCCCTGGTGCAGCGCGGCGGCCATGACCGTGCGGACCGCGGCGAGCAGTTCGTGGATCTTGGGGCGGGTGAGCGTCTGCGTGGGGCGGGCCCAGTGCAGCCTGGCGATCCACAACGCCTCATCGGCGTAGATGTTGCCGACGCCGCTGATCAGCGACTGGTCGAGCAGCGCCCGTTTGATCTCGGTGTGCTTGGCCCTGAGCCTGCGCGTGAACTCGCCCTCGTCGAACGCCGGCTCGAACGGGTCGGGGGCGATGTGCGAGATCGGCTCCGGCACGCCGCCCACCAGGGCAGTGATCATGACGTGGCCGAACGTGCGCTGGTCGACGAAACGCAGATCGGCGCCGCCGTCCTCGAAGCGGAGGCGGACCCGCAGGTGCTTCTCCAGCGGCGCGTCCTGGTCCACGACGAGCAACTGGCCGCTCATCCCCAGGTGGGCCATGAGGGCCTCCTCCGCCCCGGACAGCGGCAACCACAGGTATTTGCCGCGGCGCTCGGCGGACAACACCGCGCGGCCCTTGAGCCGCGCGGCGAACTCGTCGGCGCCAGGCACGTGACGCCTGATCGCGCGGGGGTGAAACACCTCCGCCGCGGCGATCTCACGGCCGGTGACCCACTGCGCGAGACCGCGCCTGACGACCTCGACCTCCGGCAACTCCGGCAACCCGCACCTCGCGCTCTCTCCGAATCGGGCGCCTGCTGATCGCTCAGCCGGCCGGCTGGCTCTCCCGCTGCTCGCGGCGGGCCCTGATGCGGGTCCACGCCGCCTCGGCCGCCTGCTGCTCGGCCTCCTTCTTGCTGCGCCCGGTGCCCGAGCCGTAGGACTCGCCGCCGACCCGCACCATGGCCGTGAACGACTTGGCGTGGTCGGGGCCGCTCTCCTCGACGTGGTATTCAGGCACGCCGAGCGCCTCGGAGGCGGTCAGCTCCTGCAGCGAGGTCTTCCAGTCGAGCCCCGCGCCGAGCGAGGCCGAGCGGACGATCAGCGGGTCGAACAGCAGGTGCACGACCCGGAACGCCTCGTCGAGCCCCTTGTCGACGTAGATCGCGCCGATCAGGGCCTCCAGCGTGTCGGCCAGGATCGAGGACTTGTCACGGCCGCCCGTGCCCTCCTCGCCCCTGCCCAGGCGCATGAACCGGCCCAGGCCCAGGTTGCGGGCCACGTCGGCGAGCGCGCGCATGTTGACCACCGCGGCCCGCAGCTTGGCCAGCTGCCCTTCGGGCAGGTCGGGGTGGTTGCGGTAAAGGGTGTCGGTGACCACCAGACCCAGCACCGAGTCGCCCAGGAACTCCAGGCGCTCGTTGGTGGGCAGGCCGCCGTTCTCGTACGCGTACGAGCGGTGCGTCAGCGCCCGCTCGAGAATGTCGTGGTCGAGACCGACCGACAGGACCCGCTCCAGCTCGTCTCTGGCGACCTCCACGGCCACCGGCTTAGGACCTGCGCCCACGTGCTTCCTCCTCGGACATCTTCACATGGCGCGCCGACTGCGGAAGATGCCCGAAAACGTGGTGGGCGTCGGGGTAACACGTAGCCCCGGCGTCCACCACGGCCGCGGGCGAGCCGCCGCCGCACGCATCTGAGACGGTAACGCCGACCGAGGCACAATGGCACCCGGTCGGCATCACGTCAACTGCTGACGAGGAACCTGCCGCCATCAATGGGCAGGTTTGTTGTCAGCGGGATCAGGCGGACGGCTCGATGACCTGACGACGGTTGTAGGTGCCGCAGGTGGGGCACGCGATGTGCGGCTGCTTCGGCGAACGGCACTGCGGGCAGCTCACCAGGGCGACGGCAGTCGTCTTCCACTGGGAGCGACGGGCGCGGGTGTTGCTCCGCGACATCTTTCGCTTCGGGACGGCCACGTCACTTCTCCTGATCGTTATCTTTGTCGGAAACCAGACCTTGCAACGACGCCCATCGGGCGTCGATCTTCTCGTGCCGGTGATCGTCGCCGGCCTCGGCCAGCTTGATCCCACACTCCGTGCAGAGCCCCTCGCAGTCCTCGCGGCACACCGGGCTCAGCGGCAGTGCGAGCACCACCGCGTCGCGGAACGTCGGCTCGAGGTCGAGCAGCTCACCGTCGAGCAGCGAGTCCTCCTCCGAGGCGTCCTCGTCGGAGTAGAAGAACAGCTCCTGCAGGTCCACCTCGATGTCCGAGGAGACCGGGTCCAGGCAGCGGGCGCACTCCCCGGCGAGCGGGGCCTGCGCCGTGCCGGACACGAGCACGCCTTCCATCACTGCTTCGAGCCGGAGATCCAGCTCGACTTCGGCGTCCTTGGGGACACCGATCATGTCGACGCCGAGATCCGCCGGTGCCGGGAGGGTCAGGGTCATCTGCCGCATCGTGCCCGGCCGCTTACCCAGGTCATGAGTGGAGATCACCCACGGGGAGCGGGGGTCGAGGTGCTGAGTCATCCTGCTCTCGCTAGGCGTGGCGAAGTGAATCGCCGTCGTACAAGGCCGAAATGAAAGGATAGCAGGTCGAAGTCAGCCCCTGAGCCGGTCGATGAGCAGCTTGTGGACGAGGTCCGGCACCAGACCCGAGACGTCCCCGCCATATCGGGCGATCTCCTTCACCCGGCTGGAGGACAGGAACGAGTATTCGGGGTTCGTGGGCATGAACAGCGTCTCCACCCCCGACAGGCGGTAGTTGAGCTGGGCCATCTGCAACTCGTAATCGAAGTCGCTGACCACCCTGATGCCCTTGACGATGGCGGGGATGTCGTTCTGCTTGCAGAAGTCCACCAGCAGGCCGTGGAACTTCCGAACCTTGACGTTGTCGAATTCCTTGGTCACGGTCTGCAGGATCTCGATGCGTTCATCGACCGTGAACAGGCTGCTCTTCTCGACGTTGATGAGCACGGCCACGGTCACCTCGTCATACAGGCGGGCCGAACGGCCGATGATGTCGAGGTGGCCATTGGTGATGGGGTCGAACGACCCCGGGCAGACTACGCGGCGCAAGACGCCTCCCAGGTCTACGGGTTCCCGGCGGCGCGACCGTACCAAACGGACGCTTCACCATAGCGACGGACCCTCTCCTCAACGTACCCTTCCGGCCACATCATGGGCTTTCCCCTGCTTTCCCGCTCGAACGCCACCAACCCCTCCTCGACCAGCCAGCCGTTGTCACGCAGCAGCTCCAGGACCGTGAGGACCTCGGCGTCGGGGACGACGTAGGGCGGGTCGGCGAAGACGATGTCGTACGGGGCGTCCGGCGTTTTGGCCAGGACCCGCTCCACCTTGTCGGCCACCACGAGGGCGCCCTCGAGGCCCAGGTACTGGACGTTGGCCCTGATCGTGCGGATGGCCTTCGGGTCGGACTCGACCAGCACGGCCTCTGCCGCTCCGCGGGACAGCGCCTCCAAGCCGATCGCGCCCGAGCCGGCGTACAGGTCCATGACCCGGGCGCCGTGGAGTCCGTACAGTGAATCGAGCGTCAAGAAGATTCCTTCTCGTGCCCTGTCGCTGGTCGGTCTCGTCCCGCGCCCCGGCGGGACCGTCAGCCGCCGCCCACCCGCACTGCCCGCGATGATCCGAGTCATGTGCCCCATTCTTTCGCATGTTGATGCAGGTCAAGAGTGGACAAGTGTCTGCCTTGAGTGCGCAAGGGTGATTCACATCGGCGCGGTGGGCCCGCATGATGAGTCTGCGGCCTTCAAGGTGACCCACATGAAGGCCGACCGGCGTGATCGTGAGCCCTTCCGCACGCCGGTTCCCTCGGCACCTGACCCGAGGGTGGGCCCAGCCGGGGACGGCATTCGGGGGGAGGCCGTCCCCGCGGCTGGGCATCTCTATTTTCTTGTTTTACGCGGTGCCGTGGTTCGCTGCTCGCCTTACTTCGGCTGAGGGCCCTCCAGGAAACGGCCTCTGATCCCTTCACCGGCTTGGCGCCGTTACGCGAGCCCCGGTTGGCCGGCTCCGTGGTTCCCATCACAGCGCCGTACACGTTGCGCCGGACCCCGCCGCACCCCTCCCCGCCGCACCGGCGCCCAAAGACGCGCCCCTGGGCCCGTTCCCCGGGCCCCGCGCGCCCGGTCCTGCCCTCGCCGCCGCCCAGTCCTGCGCCGTGCACGAGGGTCAGGTCTTCTCCAGGTATTCCGCTCGTTCGTCCTCCAGCAGCCGGTCGATCTCCGCCCTCAGTCCCTCGTGGGTCGTCAGGTCCGGGTCCGTGGCCAGGAGGGCGGCGGCCTCCTCGCGGGCCGTGGCGATGACGTCCTCGTCGCGCAGCAGTTGGAGCAGCTTCAGCGACGAGCGCTTGCCCGACTGGGCCGCGCCCAGGACATCGCCCTCCCGCCGTTGTTCCAGGTCCACTCGGGACAACTCGAAGCCGTCCAGGGTGGCGGCCACCGCGTCCAGGCGGAAACGGGCCGGGGTGCCCTCGGGGAAGTCGGAGATCAGGAGGCACAGGCCGGGCAGGCCGCCGCGGCCCACTCGGCCGCGTAGTTGGTGGAGCTGGGAGACGCCGAAGCGGTCGGCGTCCATGATGATCATGACGGAAGAGTTGGGTACGTCGACGCCCACCTCGATGACCGTGGTGGCGACCAGGACGTCGAGCTCGCCGCGGGTGAAGGAGCGCATGATCGCGTCCTTGTCCTCCGGCGGCAGCTTGCCGTGCAGGGTGCCGACGCGCAGGTCGTGGAAGGGGCCCTCGGTCAGCAGCTCGGCCACGTCCAGGACGGCCAGCGGCGGGCGGCGCTCGTCCTCCCCTGAAGCGCCTCCCGACGCGACGACCTCCATGTCGCCCTCGTCGCCCTCCAGGTCGCCGATGCGCGGGCACACGATGTACGCCTGCCGCCCCAGCGCCACCTCCTCCCGCACCCGCTCCCAGGTGCGCTCCAGGTAGTGGGGCTTCTCCGCGGCCGGCACGACATGCGTGGTGATGGGGGCGCGGCCCGACGGGAGCTGGGACAGGGTCGAGACCTCCAGGTCGCCGAAGACCGTCATGGCGACCGTGCGGGGGATCGGGGTGGCGGTCATGACCAGGACGTGCGGCCGGCCGCCCCCCGCCTTCTCGCGCAACGCGTCGCGCTGCTCGACGCCGAAGCGGTGCTGCTCGTCGACCACGACCAGCCCCAGGTCGGCGAACTGCACGTGCTCCTGCAGCAGCGCGTGCGTGCCGACGACGATCCCTGCGGTGCCCGAGGCGGCGTCGAGCAGGGCGGAGCGCCGGGCGGCCGCGCCCATGGAGCCGGTCAGCAGCGTGACCGCCGTGCCGCCGAACATGCCGCCCTGCGCCAGGTCGCCCAGCATGGTCGTGATCGAGCGATGATGCTGCTGGGCGAGCACCTCCGTGGGGGCCAGGAGCGCGGCCTGGCCGCCCGCGTCGACCACCTGCAGCATCGCGCGCAGCGCCACCACCGTCTTGCCCGCGCCGACCTCGCCCTGCAGCAACCGGTGCATCGGGTGCTCGCGCGCGAGGTCGTCGGCGATCTCCTCGCCCACCTGCGCCTGCCCCTCCGTCAGCGAGAACGGCAGCCGCTCGTCGAACGCCGTCAGCAGCCCGTCATCCCGCCTGGGCCGCGGTTTGGCGGGCCAAGCGGTGGCCGCCTGGCGGCGCTGCAGCAGCACGGCCTGCAACACGAACGCCTCGTCGAACTTCAGCCTCTTGCGCGCCCGCCCCACCTCGGCGAAGTCCTTCGGCCGATGGATGGCCTCCAGCGCCTCGGCCAGCGGCTGCATGCCGTGACGCGCCCGCAGCTCGGCGGGCAGCGGATCCTCCAGCGGCCCGAGCGTGTCGAGCACGATGCCGATCGCGCGCCTGATCGCCCACGGGGTCAGATCCTTGCCCGCCGGATAGATCGGCACCGGCGCCGCCGCGAACTCCTCCGCGCTCCCCTCGCTCTCCTCGAACAGCTCGAACTCCGGGTGCGCGAGTTGCCAGCGCGGCCTGCCCCGCGCCCCGAAGAGCCCGACCTTGCCCGCGAACATGCCGCGCCGCCCCGGCTTCAGCCGCGACTCGGCCACATGAGAGCCCTTGCCGAAGAACGACAAGTAGATCTTGTTGCCGTTGCCGTCGACGACCTCGACCTCCAGCCAGGTGCCGCCGCGGTTGCGCATGGGTTTGCGCATGAGCCTGCTCACCTCGCCGACCACGGTGACATGCTCGTCCACCTCGAGCGCGTCCAGCGCGGTCAGCTCGCCGCGCTCGGCGTAGCGGCGCGGATAGTGGCGCAGCAGGTCGCCGACCGTCTCCAGGCCGAGCACGCTGTGCAGCAGCTTGGCGGTCTTCGGGTCGAGCGCCTTCGTCAGAGGCTCGTCGAAACGGCTCACGGCATTAAGTTCTACCGCCTGAGGCCGACAGGAATCCCGTTCCCCGCCTCACTCGACGCCGATCAGCAGCGGGTAGCCGCCCTGCTCGCCGTCGTAGACGACCAGGTCCACGTCCGGCCGCGTACGTCTCAGGTGCCCCTCGACGCAGGCGGCGAGGCCCGCGGGCGCGTCGGCCCCCGTGACCAGGGTCACCAGCTCGCCGCCGCCCGCCACCATCCGGTCCACGATCATGGTGGCCACCCGCTCCAGCGTGCCGCCGATCATCGCCACGTCGCCCTCGATCATGCCAAGCACGTCACCGGGACGGCACACGCCGGCACTCGTGAACGCCTCCCTGTCGGCCACTGTCACGTGCCCGTACCGGGTCTGGCTCGCCGCGTCGGTCATCGCCACCACGTCGTCGTCGAAGCGGCGCAGCGGATCGTGCACGGCCAAAGCCGCCAGCCCCTGCACGGTCGCCTTGGTGGGCAGCACGCTGACCGTGACGCCGTCCTCGCGAGCGATCTCGGCCGCGGCGGCGGCGACGGCGCGGACGCCCTCGTCGTTCGGCAGGACCGCGACCTCGCTGCCGGCCTGCCTGATCGCGGCCAGCAGGGCGGGGAGCGCGGGCCGGGCGCCAGGCGTGCGGCGTACCACGACGGCCCCGCACTCCTCGAACAACGCCGCGATCCCCGCTCCGGCGGCGACCGCCACCACGCCCCTGCCCGCGCTGCCGCGATGGGTGCGCTCGGCCAGATACGTGATCTTGATCCGGTGCGGCCGTCCCGCCCGCAGCCCGGCCTCGACGGCGGGACCGGCCTCGGCCACGTGGACGTGCACGTTCCACAGCCCTTCGCCGCCTACCACGACGAGCGAGTCGCCCATGGCGTCGAGCTCATCGCGCAGCCCGGCCACCGCCCGGTCATCGGCGTCCAGCAGGTACATCACCTCGTAGCCCGCCCCGACCTCGGTCATCGGCGCCACCCGCGTGGTGGGCGCGGGCACGTCGTAGTGGTCGGCGTACGAGTCGGTGATCACGGCGGCCAGGGTCTCCAGCACGATCGCCGCGCCGGCGCCGCCCGCGTCCACGACACCGCTGCGGGCCAGCACGTCGAGCTGATCCGGGGTACGCCCGAGTGCCGCCCGAGCCTCCCCCGCCGCCTGCCGCGCCACCTCGTGCAGATCCCCGTCCACTTCCTGTACGGCCCGCGCGGCGGACTCCAGCACGCTCAGCACCGTGCCCTCCACCGGCCTGGCCACCGCCTCCCTGGCCAGCACGGCGGCCCT
The DNA here is from genome assembly GCF_052245935.1 of Nonomuraea sp. 3N208. Lineage (NCBI taxonomy): Bacteria > Bacillati > Actinomycetota > Actinomycetes > Streptosporangiales > Streptosporangiaceae > Nonomuraea > Nonomuraea sp. 3N208. The sequence goes on from NZ_JBQQBR010000005.1 coordinate 94,875, forward strand.
GAGCAGCCCGGCCCGCAGGTCGTGGCCGTCCTTCAGCACCTCGGCGAGGCCGCGCAGCGCCTGGCTGACGATCACCCCGGAGTTGCCGCGGGCCCCGACCAGGGCACCGTACGAGAGCGTCTGCCACACCACGGCCGCGTCCACATCGTCGGGCAGCGACTCGACGGCCTCGGCCGCGGACAACATGGTCAGGTGCAGGTTCGTACCGGTGTCGCCGTCGGCGACCGGGAACACGTTGAGCGCGTCGATCTCCGTCCTGGCCCGGCCCAGGGCGTCGGCCGCGAGGCGGGCCCAGCGGCGCACCGCGGGCGGGTCGAGGATCTTCATCTGCGTCCTCCGACTATGTCCCCAACCAGCCGACCCCGGCCGGCTGCATCCCGGCTGGCCGGCCGGCCCGAATGCGCTACTGTTGTTGGAGGAGAATATCTCTGCGCAGGGGCCAAGTGGAGCGTGCGTCAGCACTCGGTCCAGCGCTCCGGTTCGCGCCCAACGGTGTGGATCGGATATTCTCGTCTGGCTGGCCGGTTGTCCCGGCATGCCCTCCGCCCGGAAAGCATCAGCGGACAGGGCTACATCGACTGTTTTAAGGAGCGATACCGTGGCTTCCGTCTGCGATGTCTGCCGCAAGGGCCCGACCTTCGGCAACAATGTGTCCCACTCGCACCGCCGCACCCGCCGTCGTTGGAACCCCAACATCCAGACGGTTCGCGCGGTCATCGGCGGCACGCCGAAGAAGCTGAACGTGTGCACCTCGTGCATCAAGGCGGGCAAGGTCACCCGCTAGTCCATACTTTCGCGCAAGCCCGCTGCTCCTGAGGGAGTTGCGGGCTTGCGCGTTTTCGTCCCCCAGGAGCGCCCAGCCCCCGGGCGGGCCCACATCGGGTCAGCGCCAGGGCCAGGCGTGGTCCACCGGGCCGATGCCGGCCCCCAAGGGGAAGCCGCGGGCGATCGCGCCCGTCACGTACTCCTTCGCCTTCCCCACCGCCGCGGGCACGTCGTCGCCCAGAGCGAGCCGGGAGGCGATGGCCGAGGCCAGCGTGCAGCCCGTGCCGTGCGTGTGGCGGTTGTCGAGGCGTTCGGCGGTGAAGCGGTATTCGCTCGTGCCGTCCGTGAGCAGGTCCACGGGCGCGCCGGGCAGGTGGCCGCCCTTGATCAGCGCCCACGTGGGCCCCAGCTCCAGTACGGCCTCCGCCGCCTCCCGGAGCCCGTCCTCGTCTTCGACCTTGACCGAGGTGAGCTGCTCCACCTCCCACAGGTTCGGCGTGGCCACGGTGGCCACCGGCAGCAGCCGGGTCCGCACCGTCTCGACGGCCTCTGGCGCCAGCAGCGAGTCGCCGTGCTTGGACACCCCGACGGGATCGACCACCACCGGCGCGGCATAGCCGCCCAGCACGTCCGCCACGAGCTCGACCAGCGCCGGAGAGGCCAGCATGCCGGTTTTGACCGCCTGGGCGCCGATGTCGCCGAGCACCGAGTCGAGCTGCGCCCGCACGGCTTCGGGCGGCAGCTCCCAGTAGCCCTGGACGCCGAGCGAGTTCTGTGCGGTCACCGCCGCGATGACGCTCATGCCGTGGACGCCCATGGCCAGCATGGTCTTCAGATCGGCCTGGATGCCTGCGCCGCCCCCTGAATCGGAGCCGGCGACGGTCAGCACGCGTGGAGGGGTCGAAACCGTCATGTCCCCCATCCAACCATTCAGCTGACGACGCACTCCCCGGTGACCATGCCGCAGGTCTCTGCCTCTTGGCCGTAGCCCGTGGCGGTGAACGAGACGTCGGTCGAATCACCAGCCGCCAGCGACCCCTGCAGGTCCAGGATCAGCAGGTCGCCGTCCTGCGTCCACTCGGCGCCGCTCACGCTCAGCACCCGGCCCTCGACGGGCACGGAGACCGTGGGGTTGTCCAGTTGCTCCCGCGAGGTGTTCGAGAACGTCATGTCGGCTCTGTAGGTGGTCATGCGCTGGCTGATCCTCTGCCTGACGTTCACCGAGCCTCCGCTGCCACCGGAGTTGAACGTCCCCGCGTCGGCAGTGGGATCCGGCGTGGCACTGACGGTCGGCGTGTCGCTCTCGTCCAGCGACCCCGGATCCTCGCTAGGCGAAACCGTCACGGCCTCCTCGACGGGTGCATCCGACGTCTGCGTCGGCGTGGGCGTCGTGGACTTCTTCACCCTGGTCCTGGTCGGTGTCGGCGTCGGCGTGGCCGAAGTGGTCCGCCGCGGCGTGCGGGGGATGTACGAGGTCGTCGGTGTCGGGGTCTCGGAGGGCGCGGTCTCCTCCTCGACCGGTTCCTCCTCGGGCTCCGTCTCGGTCTCCTCCGGGGCGGGGTCGGAGACCGCGGGGCCCGGCTGGCCAGTCGTCTGTGCGGCCGCGCACGTGGTGCCCTCGCATTTGGCGGGGGCACCGGTGGAGCTCATGAGCTTGACACCGGCCACGGTGCCGCCGAGCACGACGGCCACGGCCGCCACCGACAGCAGCGCCACCCGGCCCTTTCCGCCTCCGGAGGCGGCGGCGAGCACCTCGTCGTCTCCACGGCCACCGCCATGCCCGCCGCCACGGCCGGCGTTGCGGCGACCTCGGCGGCCCTTGCGCTCGTCCGGCTCGTCCAGTCCCGAGTCGGCCGACCAGCCGGAGCCCAGGAACCCGGTCTCTGCCTCCGCCCACGCCGGGGCCTGCACGGCCGTCGGCTCGCCGGCCACCTTGATGTCACCCGGCTCAGGCGGACCGCTCGACGCCGCCCCGAGGCCCGGGGTCCGGTCGAATCTGGCCGTACGATCCGCGGGCCCGCCAAAGCCGCCGTCACGGCCGTCGGCTCCCTCGAACGTGCCGTCGCGACCGTCCGGCCCATCAAAGGGACCGTTGCCACCGTCCCTGCTGCCAAAGAACCCATTGCCATCACGTGGACCGTCGAAGGGGCCCGGGTTGCCGAAAGGGCCGGTTCCGTCGGGCGGCCCGTCGAAGGGGCCGGTTCCGCCCGCGGGCGCGTTGAAAGCGCCGGGTCCGCCGCCGCCTCCCGGCCCTCCGAAAGGACCGGGTCCGTCGCCAGCTCCCGGCCCTCCGAAAGGACCGGGTCCGTCGCCAGCTCCCGGCCCTCCGAAAGGACCGGGTCCGTCGCCAGCTCCCGGCCCTCCGAAAGGACCGGGTCCGTCGCCGGCCCTGGGCCCTCCGATGAGGCCGGGGCCTTCGCCGGGCCTGGGCCCGGCGGGCCCGCTGGGGCGATCGAAGGCGCCCGGGCGGTCGAAGGCGCCGGTAGCGGGACCGTCGAAGGCTCCCGTAGCAGGTCCGTCGAAGGGGTCGGGGCCGTGCGAGGCGTTAAAGCCGCCCACCGGCCCCGGGCCACCGGCGCTGCCGACCGGCCCTGGGTTGGCGAAAGGCCCTGGAACGTTTGAAGGGCCTGGGCCGCTCGGGAAACTCGACTCGTTCGGGGCGGCTGGGCCGAGACGGTCTGGAGGCGAGTCCCACTCCGGCGGGCGGGTGAACGCGCCCGCCGTCTCGAAAGGCCCGGCCTGCTCGCCATACGGGCTCGGTGGCTGCGAGAAAGCACCAGCAGGGCCGTTGGCCGGTGGGATGCCGCCGGTGGAGTCGTTGGGCAGCGCGAAGGCCCCGGTGGTCTCGAACGGCTCGGGCTGCGACCCGCGCGCCGGCGGCTCGCCCTCCCTCCGCGGCATCGGGGCCCACTGCCCCGTCACCTCGGGCCGGTCTGGCAGCGACGGCCACCCCGGCGGCTCGTCCTGCTCATCAGGACCCCAAAATGCGCTGCCGCTCCCCCATTCGTCCCCGTCGTCGGATCCACCTGTGCCGTGGCGGCCCATGGCTGCCCTTTCTGCCGGTTACAGTGGCCGCCAATCTTCATAACACCTTTGCTACGCCGTTGTCACAGCAATCCCACTAGTCATGCCACAAATCGGACAATTATCACTCAAATCGGGACAGATCATCACCGAAAGTGATCCCACCCGCCGTGTCCAATCTCACGCCCATACACCAGTACGCCGTCACCCTCGACCACCCGGCCCACGACGTGCCACGACGCCGGCAACCGTACCCCTCGGGGAAACACCGCAGCGAGCGCGTGATCCTCGCCCCCCGTGAGCACCCACTCCAGCGGATCGACCCCGAGTTCCTTGGCCGCCGCGGCCACCGGCTCCCCGATGGCGAACGCCTGCGGATCCAGCTCCATCCGCACCCCGCTGGCCTTCGCGACGTGGCCGAGGTCCTGCAGCAGCCCGTCGCTGACGTCGAGCATCGCGGTCGCCCCCAGCTCGGCCGCCCGCGGGCCCTCCGCGTACGGAGGACACGGCCGCCGATGCGCGGCCACGGCCTCCTGGAGCACGGAGGAGTCCACCGGCGCACCGGCCTCGAGCAGCGCCCACCCGGCGGCGGCGTACCCGAGCCGCCCCGCCACCGCCACAACCTGGCCCGGCGCCGCCCCGGCACGGGTGACGGGCGGCCGCCCGCCCAGGTCGCCCAGCGCGGTCACCCCGAGGACCACCAGGTCGCACCGGGTGATGTCGCCGCCGGCCACGCTCGCGCCGACCACGGCGCACTCGTCGCGGAACCCGTCGGTCAGCGCGTCCAGCCACGCCACCGGCAGGTCAGCCGGCATCCCGAGCCCGACCACGATGCACGTCGGCGTCGCCCCCATGGCGGCCACGTCCGCGAGGTTCTGCGCGGCGGCCTTGCGGCCCACGTCATAACCGCTGGACCAGTCCCGTCGGAAATGCCTACCCTCGATCAGCAAGTCCGTGGACACCGCCACGCGCCCGTCAGGCGCACCGATCACCGCGGCGTCGTCACCCGGGCCCAGCATCACCGCCGCGCCCTGGGGCAGACGTCCAGTAATACGATTTATCGCTCCGAATTCGCCGAGATCTCCGACTGTGATGACGCACCTCCTGACGCACACAGGGTACGGTGGCCCTTCGGCGTGATCCAATCGCCTGGGAGGACGTAATGGTGCAGGCCTACATCCTTATTCAGACCGAGGTCGGCAAGGCCGCTGCCGTGGCCCACGAGATTTCCCGGATTCCCGGGGTCACTCAGGCGGAAGACGTAACGGGCCCCTACGACGTGATCGTCCGTGCGGAAGCCCGCAACGTCGACGAGCTGGGCAAACTCGTCGTCGCGCAGATTCAGGCAGTGGACGGGATCACGCGTACTCTTACGTGTCCGATCGTGCACATTTGAAGGTTGTCGTCGCATGCGTGCCGCCGCCGTCCTGCTCGTTCTCCTAGCACTCGCCGGTTGCGGCGGCACGGTGCAGGTGGAGCCACCCGTGCCGCAGGGCCCGGCAGCGGCCGCCTGCGACAAGCTGGCGACACTGCTGCCCCAGACGCTCGACGGGGCGCCGCGCGGCACGTCCACTCCGGAGTCGCCGTACGTGGCCGTCTGGGGCGACGGCGTCATCGCGCTGCGTTGCGGCGTGCCCCGACCGGCCAGGATGGCGCCCACCGACCAGCTGCAGGAGATCGACGGCGTCGGCTGGTTCCCCGATCCGGAAAAGCCCGCGTTGTTCACCGCCGTGACCGACTCCGCCTACGTGGAGGTCACGGTCGGCGGCGAGCACGCCGCCGCCGAGGTGCTCGCTGACCTGTCCAAGCCGATCGCCCAGATCTCGCCCCAGGCCGCCGGCGGCGGACCCGCGGACTCCACCATCCTCTACACGCTCTCCCCCCGCTGACCGTCAGCGCAGCCCTGGCGACCGGGACAGCGCGAGCTGGATGAGCCGGTCCACCAGCGCCGGATACGGCAGCCCCGTCGCGGCCCAGAGCTGCGGCGCCACCGACAGCGAGGTGAACCCCGGCATCGTGTTGATCTCGTTGAAGACCAGCTTGCCGTCGGGCGTGTAGAAGAAGTCCACCCGAGCAAGCCCTTCACAGTCGAGCGCCTCGAACGCCCGCACGGCCATGGCCCGCAGCTCCTCGGCCGTCTCCGCCGGGAGGTCGGCGGGCACGGTCAGGGACATCTGGTCGGGGTAGTACTTCGCCTCGAAGTCGAAGAACTCCTGCCCGCCCTCGACCTTCACCTCGCCGGGCAGCGACGCCGCCGCGGGCTCGTCACCGAACGACTCCAGCACCGCGCACTCGATCTCGCGCCCCTCGATCGCGGCCTCGATGAGCACCTTGGGGTCGTGCTGCCTGGCGAACTCGACGGCCTCCGCCAGCTGCTCCCGGTCGTGCGCCTTGGAGATGCCCTGCGAGGAGCCGGCCCTGGCGGGCTTGACGAACACCGGCCAGCCCAGCTCCTCCGCCTCTTTGAGCACGAGCTCGCGGTTGAGCCGCCAGTCTCGGTCACGCACGACCACATAGCGGCCGGTCGGCAGCCCCGCCGCGGCCATCACCGTCTTCATGTGGGCCTTGTCCATGCCGACCGCGCTGGCCAGCACGCCGGAGCCGACGTATCGCACCCCGGCCATCTCCAGCAGCCCCTGGATCGTGCCGTCCTCGGCGAACGGCCCGTGCATCACGGGGAACACCACGTCGACCGAGCCGAGCTCCACGGGGATGCTGCCCGGGTCGTACGCCACCAGCGAGCTGTCACCGGAGGGCAGCGCCAGGGCCGCGCCCGAGCTGTCGACGACCGGCAGCTCGCCGCCCTCGATGGAGAAGCGCTGGTCGGAAGTGGCCAGCACCCACCTGCCGTCCTGGGCGATCCCGATCGGGATCACCTCATATTTGCTCCTGTCGATCACATCCAGCACGCTGCCCGCGCCCATCAGGGACACGGCATGCTCGGAATTGCGACCTCCGAAAACGACGGCGACGCGTGGCTTGCTCATGGTGTCCGAATCTACCGGGGTGTCCGCAGGACAGCGAGCCAAGCACGCCGCGAGCCGCGAGTGAGTGCCGTCGCCTGGAGGAGCGGCGGGAGCGAAGCGACCAGAGCGGGGGAAGGCGGCGGCATATGGCGAGCGAGCCGCCGAACGGAGTGAGGCAATGAACAGGCGGCGGCATATGGCGAACGCGCCACCGAACGGAGTGAGGCCATGAACAGGGCTCAGACGCCATAACGCTCCGGCTTGGGCGATCGTGACATGAGGAGCATCCCCGCCTCGGCCGGGGACATGCCGTCGTGCACGACGCCGACGACGACCTCGGTGATCGGCATCTCCACGTCGTGTTTCCTGGCCAGCGCCAGCACCGATTCGCACGACTTGACGCCCTCGGCGGTCTGCTTGGTGGCGGCGATCACCTCCGCCAGCGTCATGCCCCGGCCCAGGTTCTCCCCGAACGTACGGTTGCGCGACAGCGGCGACGTGCACGTGGCGACCAGGTCGCCCATCCCGGCCAGGCCCGAGAACGTATGCGGGTCGGCCCCCAGCGCGGCGCCCAGGCGGGAGATCTCGGCCAGCCCTCTGGTGATGAGCATGGCGCTGACGTTGTCACCCATGCCCATGCCGGCGGAGACTCCCACGGCCAGCGCGATGACGTTCTTCACCGCGCCGCCGAGCTCGACGCCGACCACGTCAGGGTTGGTGTAAGGGCGGAACCACGGCGGCAGGTGGCAGATCGCCTGCAGCCGCTCGGCCACGGACAGGTCCGTGCAGGCCACGACCGCCGCGGCGGGCTGGCGCTGGGCGATCTCCTTGGCCAGGTTGGGACCCGAGATGACCGCGACCCGCTCTGCCGGCACCTCGGCGACCTCGCGGATCACCTCGCTCATCCGCTTGGTCGTGCCCAGCTCGATGCCCTTCATCAGGCTGACCAGGATCGCGTCCGGCGGGATGTGCTCGCGCCAGTGGGCCAGATTGGGCCGAAGCTGCTGCGACGGCACGGCCAGCACCACGAACTCCGCCCCGTCCAGCGCCCGCGCCGGGTCAGTGGTGGCCCGCAACGACTCGGGCAGGGGGATGCCGGGCAGGTAGTCGGGATTCGTGTGGGTACGGTCGATCGCCTCGACCAGCTCGCGCCTGCGCCCCCACAACGTGACCTCGTTACCGGCCTCCGCCAGGATCATGGCGAACGTGGTGCCCCACGAGCCCGTGCCGAACACGGCCACTTTTGTCATGCCATCACCGCCCGGCCGGATCATACGGGGTCTCGGGACCCTTAGCGCCACGCAACTCGGCCAGCTGCTCGGTGATCGCCGCCATGATGTCGGCCGTGGCCTCGCGCAGCACGTCGGCGTGCGGCGGATTGCCCGCGTACTTCGACAGGTCCACCGGCGGGCCCACCGACACGTGGAACGTCTTGCGTGGGAACAACCTCGGCTTCTTCTCCCCGTACGGGAGCAGCTCCTGCGCCCCCCAGTGGGCCACCGGGATGACCGGGGCGCCGCTCTCCAGCGCCAGCCGGGCCGCGCCCGTCTTGCCCACCATGGGCCACAGGTTGGGGTCTCGGGTGCAGGTGCCCTCGGGGTAGAACAGGATCGCGCAGCCGTCCTCGAGCCGCTGGGCCGACATGTGCAGGGACCTGGCGGCCTCGTTGCTGCCGCGGTCGACCGGGATGGCCAGCAGCCCCGTTACGGCCTTGCCCAGGAAGGGCACCTTGAACAGGGCAGACTTGGCGAGGATGACCGGCCAGCGCCCGTTGTTGTAGAGGAAGTGGGACAGCAGGACCGGGTCCGTCCAGGAGAGGTGGTTCGTCGCGATGATCACGCCGCCGGTGCGGGGGATGCGCTCGCCGTGCCGCCAATCCCTCTTGACCAGGAGCCGGGACAGCGGTTTCACGATGATCACTGCCAGGGTTTCCCAGAAACGCGATGGTCGCGTGGGGCGGCTCATGGTTTCCTCCTCCGGTATGCGCCCCAAGTCTCCCGGTTGGCCGCGCGGGATGTCGAGGCGCGATGCTTAAGCCTATGAGCATCCGCTGGTCACTGGTGATCCCGGTGAAGACGCTGGTCGCGGCCAAGACTCGGCTGGCCGCGGCGACGGGGCCGCACCGGACGAAGTTCGCCGTGGCCGTGGCCAGTGACACCGTGTCGGCGGCACTCGCCTGCCCGGCGGTGGCACGGGTGATCGTGGTGACGGCCGACCCCGCCGCCGCGGGCCCGCTGGGGGCGCTGGGCGCCGACGTAGTGCCCGACCCCGATCGCGGCCTGAACACGGCGCTGCGCACGGGGGCCGCCCACGCCGCGCGCATCGCGCCCGGCGACGCGGTGGGCGCGCTCCAGGCGGACCTGCCCGCCCTGCGGCCGGCCGAGCTGGAGCTGGCGCTGTCGGCCGCGGCCGAGTTCGAGCAGTCCTTCGTGCCGGACGCTCACGACGTGGGCACGACCTTCTACGGGGTACGTCCCGGCGTGCCGTTCACGCCGCGGTTCGGCGGGGAGTCCCGGGCCAAGCACCTGGCCGGCGGGGCGAAAGAGCTGTGCGTGCCGGACATCGATTCGCTGCGGCGTGACGTGGACACACCCGACGACCTGCGGGCGGCCGTCGCGCTCGGGCTGGGGCCGCACACGGCGGCGGTGGTCGCGGAGCTGTGGGGCGAGTCGTCCTGAGCCCGCCCTGAGCCGTGGCCGCGTCCTGAGCCCGCCCTGAGCCGTGGCCGCGTCCTGAGCGCCCGGAGCGGCGGTCATCGAGCGTGGGTGACCGCCCGGATGATTCCCGGGGTCAGGACGACGGCGAGGTACGACAGGCCGAGCCCGGCGACGCCGGCGGCGAAGACCGCGTAGCCGCCCAACCACTCCCCCAGCGCCCCGGCGGCCAGCCCGCCCAACGGCATGGCCCCCCACATGAGGAAGCGCATGCTGGCGTTGACCCGGCCGAGCAGGCGTTCGGGCGTGATGCGCTGGCGGTAGCTGAGCTGGGCGATGTTGAACACCACGGCGGCGGCTCCGGCCAGGGCGGAGAAGACGGGGAAGGCCAGCAGCCGCCAACCCGATCCGGTGGCCGAGGCCGGCAGGTAGAGCACCATCGTCGCCAGCGCGGAACCGTAGAGGGTCGGGCCGGCGCCCCATCTGGCCGCCAGCCGGGCCGCCAGCGGCGCGCCTGCCAGGGCGCCTGCGGCGGCGGCCGACAGCAGCAGGCCGTAGGCGGTGGCGCCGACGCCCAGCTCCCCCACCAGGTACAGCGGATAGCCGACCGCACAGGCGCCGAGCGCGACCCTGGTGAGCGCCCCGCCGATGGCGACCCTGCGCAACACGGGGTCCCGGAGAACGAAGGTGATCCCTTCCGCGACCTCCCTTCGCCATCCCCGGCCGCGCGCCGCTGCCGGTGCCCGCTGTTCCCCGGCGCGTACGCCGGCGAGCAGGATCCCCGACACCAGGTAGCCGAGCGCGTCGGCGAGCAGCGCGAACGGGGCCGTCAGCGCGGCGACCAGCCAGCCGCCCACCCCTGGCCCCGCCAGTACGGACGCCTGCCTGGTGACCTCCAGGCGGCCGTTGGCGCGTTCGAGCCCCTCCTTGGGCACGATCGCCGGGAGCAGGCTCATCTGCGCCACGTCGAAGAACACCGTGCCCACGCCAAGCACCAGCGCGACGGCGTACAGGTGTGGCAGCGTGAGCGCGCCCAGCACGGCGGCGGCGGGGACGGTCAGCAGCGCGACGCCTCTGACCAGATCGGCCCAGACGAGGATCGGGCGGTGGCGCGCCCGGTCCACCCAGACGCCCGCGGGCAGCCCGATCAGCAGGAACGCCACCATCTGGACGGCCGACAGCAGGCCCAGCTCGAAGGCTCCGGCGTCCAGCACGAGGAGGGCGGTCAGCGGCAGCGCGACGACCGTGACCTGCGTGCCCAGCTGGGTGACGCCGTTCGCCCAGGTGAACCGCCGGAAGTCGGCTCCCATACCCGGCGATCCTCGCGTGCTCGCCGGGCAGGGGCAAACCCTTTAGGCTGGTCTGCGTGCAGGCGACGGTACGCAGCTTCGACGAGGCGACTCGGTCGGGCACGGTGTTCCTTGACGACGGGACCGTGCTGGAGTTCGGCACGTCCGCCTTCGACGCCGGTCCGCTGCGGCTGCTGCGCATGGGGCAGCGGGTGAACCTGGCGATGTCGGGCAGCGAGATCACTTACATCACGCTCTCGACCTTCCCGGTCCCGAACTCATAGCGCCCCATCCGGCCCCTCGCGCTTCGGTGCAGGTTCATCGGGAGGAGGCCAGGCGCAGGGACGCGGCGTCGATCACGCCGGGGAAAAGACGGGCGCGCCCGCGAATGCGGACGCCCGGACCGCGGGGTCCGGGCGTGCTGGTCCGCTGAATTTACTTCTTCTTGCCGACTTTCCTCCCGCCCGCGTTCACCAGCTCCTTGAAATCGGAGCCGGGCCGGAACTTGGGCGCCCAACTCTCCGCGACATTGATTTCCGCGCCGGTGGACGGGTTCCTGGCCGTGCGGGCGGGCTTGTGCACCATCTCGAACGCGCCGAAGCCCGTGATCGAGACCTTGTCGCCGCTCGCCACGGCCTTCTGGACGGCGTCGATGACCGCGTTCACGGCCTCGGTGGCCGTCTTCCTGTCGCCCACCCGGTCCGAGATGGCCTCGACGAGTTCTCGCTTGTTCATGAAAGTCCTGCTCCCCCAGTTATGGCTCGGGGTTCCAGCTCACGAGTTCGACGTAGAAACCCCTTACGCGCTTGAAAGTAGGCGGGATCGCCAGGGAACTCAATCACCGAGGGTGTTTTCGTCATTGCGTGGCGTGTCGAGGAGGCTCAAGAAGGCCTCGAGCCGGGCGGACGCCCTTTCCGGGTCACGCTTGGCCAGGTCACAGATGGCGAGATAGCGGCGGGCCAGCCGCTCCTTCTCGCTGGCGGGCAGCATGCGGACGCGGCGGTGCGCATCGCGCAACCGCCGCGCCAGTTCGTCGTCTTCTAGACGGTCGTCGGCAGCCATGGCTGCCGACCATTCTCGTACGCCGCGACATCGTCGGCATGACGCAGGGTCAGCCCGATGTCGTCGAGGCCCTCCATGAGCCGCCAGCGCGTGTAGTCGTCGATCTCGAAAGGCACGACCTCGTCCGCCCAGCGCACTTGGCGTTCGGCCAGGTCAACGGTGATCTCCAGCTTGGGGTTCGCCTCGACGGCCGACTGCAGCGCCTCGACCTTGTCGCCGGGCAGGACGACCGGCAGCAGGCCCATCTTCGTGGAGTTGTTGCGGAAGATGTCGCCGAAGCGGGCGGCGATCACGGCGCGGAACCCGTACTGCTGCAGCGCCCAGACGGCGTGCTCGCGGGAGGAGCCGGTGCCGAAGTCGGGGCCGGAGACGAGGACCGTGCCGCCCTCGTAGGCGGGGTCGTTCAGCACGAACGTCGGGTTCTCGCGCCAGGCGGCGAACAGGCCCTTCTCGAAGCCGGTGCGGCTGACCTGCTTGAGCCAGACGGCCGGGATGATCTGGTCGGTGTCGACGTTGCTGCGGCGCAGCGGCACCGCCGTACCGGTGTGGGTGGTGAAAGCGTCCATGTCTGAAATCTCCTAGAGGTCGGCGGGAGCCGTCAGGCGGCCGGTGACGGCGGTCGCGGCGGCGACCTGCGGCGACACCAGGTGGGTACGGCCACCCTTGCCCTGGCGGCCCTCGAAGTTGCGGTTGGAGGTCGAGGCGCTGCGCTCGCCCGGCTGGAGGGTGTCGGGGTTCATGCCCAGGCACATCGAGCAGCCGGCCTCACGCCATTCGGCGCCCGCGGCCTTGAACACCTCGTGCAGGCCCTCCTGCTCGGCCTGCAGCTTGACCAGCATCGAGCCGGGCACGATCAGCGTGCGGGTCTTCACCTGGCGGCCGCGCAGGATCTCGGCGGCCGAACGCAGGTCCTCGATGCGGCCGTTGGTGCACGAGCCGACGAACACCGTGTCGACCTCGATCTGGCGCAGCGGAGTGCCGGCGGTCAGGCCCATGTACTCCAGAGCGCGCTCGGCGGACGAGCGCTCGACGGGGTCGGAGAAGCTCTCCGGCGAGGGAACGGACTCGCCCAGCGGCAGGCCCTGGCCCGGGTTGGTGCCCCACGTGACGTAAGGGGTCAGCGTCGAGGCGTCGATCTCCACGACCTTGTCGAACACGGCGTCGTCGTCCGTGCGCAGCGACTTCCAGTATTCGACGGCCTGGTCCCACGCCTCGCCCTCGGGCGCGTGCGGGCGGCCTTTGAGGTAGGCGAACGTGGTCTCGTCCGGCGCGATCATGCCGGCCCGTGCGCCGGCCTCGATCGACATGTTGCAGACCGTCATGCGGCCTTCCATGGAGAGCTTGCGCACGGCCTCGCCGCGGTATTCGACGATGTAGCCCTGGCCGCCGCCGGTGCCGATCTTGGCGATGATGGCCAGGATCAGGTCCTTCGCGGTGACGCCGGCGGGCAGTTCGCCGGAGACCTCGATGGCCATCGTCTTCGGCCGGTACGCGGGCAGCGTCTGCGTGGCCAGCACGTGCTCGACCTCGGAGGTCCCGATGCCGAACGCGATGCCGCCGAACGCGCCGTGCGTCGAGGTGTGAGAGTCGCCACACACGATGGTCATGCCCGGCTGCGTCAGGCCGAACTGCGGGCCGATGATGTGCACCACGCCCTGACCGGCGTCGCCCATCGGATGGAGCCTGACGCCGAACTCGGCCGCGTTCTTGCGCAGCGTCTCGACCTGGGTCTTGGACACCGGGTCGGAGATCGGGCCGAGCACGGTCGGCACGTTGTGGTCCTCGGTGGCGATAGTGAGATCGGGTCGTCGCACCTTCCGGCCGGCGAGACGGAGCCCGTCGAACGCCTGCGGGCTGGTCACCTCATGGATGAGGTGCAGGTCGATGTAGAGCAGGTCAGGTTCGCCCTCGGCACGCCTGACGACGTGTTGCTCCCAGACCTTCTCGGCCAGTGTGCGGCCCATGATCTCTCCTCCTTGAGAACTTCCCTCCGACTTGCTTTCTCATATGTCGAGACTGCAGTATCGGTGTATGGACAACTCTAGCGGAGTCGGAGTACTCGACAAGGCGGTTCTTGTACTCAATGCCCTCGAAGCGGGGCCCGCTTCACTGGCGCAGCTCGTCCAGGCCACCGGCCTGGCCCGTCCCACCGCCCACCGGCTGGCCGTCGCACTCGAGCACCACCGCATCGTGAGCCGTGACACACAGGGCCGATTCGTGCTCGGCCCGCGGCTGTCGGAGTTGTCCACAGCGGCCGGCGAGGACCGGCTGCTGGCGGTGGCCGCGCCCGTGTTGATGCAGCTGAGGGACCTGACCGGGGAGAGTGCGCAACTCTACCGCCGCCAGGGCGATGAGCGGGTCTGCGTGGCGGCCGCGGAGCGGGCCAGCGGCCTGCGTGACACGGTTCCCGTGGGCTCGGCACTGCCCATGACCGCCGGCTCCGCGGCCCAGATACTGCTGGCGTGGGAGGAGCCCGACCGGCTGCACCGCGGCCTGCGCGGCGCCAAGTTCACCGCCGCCACGCTGGCCTCCGTACGCCGCCGCGGGTGGGCCCACAGCGTCGGCGAGCGCGAGCAGGGCGTGGCCAGCGTCTCCGCTCCCATCAGGGGCAGCGGCGGGAAGGTGATCGCCGCGGTCTCCGTCTCCGGCCCCATAGAACGGCTGACGCGGGCGCCGGGACGGCTGCACGCGGTGCCCGTCATGGCCGCCGCCGAACGCATCACGGAGGCGATGCGTCGCACGTCATGATCAGCAAAAGCAGGTATTTGGGGAGCCGACTGCCTCGGGAGCGCACTAGCCTGTGTGCGTGACAGATCGCATCGAGGTAGCCGCCACTGAGCTGCGACCCCTGCTCGAAGAGTTCATCATGTGGGCGCGGGCCAACGCGCCCGACAGTGACCCCGAGCTCGTCGGGCCGGCCGCACTGTGGCACCGTCTCGCCTTCTCGCAGGATCTCGGCACCTGGAAGCGTGCCGACCTGCGCAACCTGCTGCTCGACCGCATGCCCAAGGTCGTGGAGGATCCCGACGCAGCCGCCGACGGGATGCTCCCGGCCGTGGACGCGTACCTGACGTTCCTCTCGCAGACGGGCAGGCTGACCCAGCGCTCGGACTCCCTCGCCGATCTGCAGGCCGAGCTCGACGACGTCGAAGACGAGTTCGTCGACCTCATGGAGGAGCTGATCGAGGACGCCGAGGGCGACGACGAGGAAGAGGAGACCGGCGACCTCGGCGACTTCGAGCCGTTCGCCGACGAGCTCGCCGAGCTCGACACGATCAGGCTGCGGCCCGACTCGGAGCTGGCCGCGGCCGCCCGCCAGGCGCCGCTGATCGCCATGGCCCGCGACCTGGCCGTGTGGGTCGGGCCGGGGCGGCGGGTGGGCGAGGACACGCTGCTCAGCGACGCCGAGGTGGAGGAGGCGCTGACGGTCGTCGGGTTGCCCAGGCCGGAGACCGACGGCCCGATCTCCGAAGTCGTTCCGCAGCTGTGGAACATCTGGAACCTGGCCGTCGACCTGGAGTTCCTGGAGCCGGGCGAGGGCAACACGGTCGGGGTGCAGGACGACACCTCGGAGTGGCCGTTCGACGACGACGAGGATGTCCTCGACGCGTGGATGCTTGGGCTGCACTCGGTCGACTACGGCGACCCGGAGCTCGATGACGAGGACCTCTCCATGGCCCTGGCGGGCCTGACCCGCGGCGTGCTGGTCAGGCTGCTGCTGGCGGGCGGCTCGCGCGACATCGACGAGCTGGCGCAGGAGCTGTCCGAAGCGGCCGCCGAGCTCGACGAGGAGCTGGGCGCCGACGCGTGGGAGGCGGCGGGCGACCCGCTGGCGCCCCCGATCGACTGGCTCGTGGGCTACGGCATGGCCGAGGTCCAGGGCCGGACGCTCAGCCTCACGCCACTCGGCACCGAAGGGGTCGTCCACCTGGTGGACGACGCCGACATCGAGGTGGACGCGCGGCCCGCGATCGAGTCCATGAGCGCCCACGAGCTGCTCGCGCTCAGCGCGGAGCTGCCCGAGGACGAGGCCGATGCGGAGTTCGCGGCCTGGATGCGGCTGCGTGAGCCGGGCAAGGCGGCCGAGGAGCTGCTGGAGGCGGCGGCAGAGGACGAGAGCGACGCGCTGATCAGGGTGCAGGCGGCCAGCGTGGTCGGCACCCTGGGGCAGGACGCGATCCCGGCCTGGCAGGCGGCGCTCAAGCAGCCGTCCCTACGGCCCTATGCGGCGACCCATCTGAGCCAACTGGAGGTCGAGGGGGCGCCGGAGCCCACGCAGGATGACACGCACTGGCTGATCCTGGACATGTGGACGATCTCGGCCGGGCTAGGGCGGTCGGAGTTCGTGAGCAGCCTGCAGGACATCGGGCCGGACCTGCTCAACAACCTGCTGGAAGTGATCTGGAAGATTCCGCACGCGCATGTGGAGGAGTTGCTGGATCTGATCGCGCAGGTGCATCCGGACAAGCAGGTAGCCAAGGCGGCCAGGCGAGCCCTGTACAAGGCCCGCTCCGCCTGAGGCCCGCTCGGGCGCGACGCCGCCCGCGCAGTCCCGGGCGCCGCCTGGGGTGGAGGCCGCTTGTCGGCACTGAGGGCCCTTGTGCGGGGGTGGAAACGGGATGTTCAAGGGCCCTCGCCGTCATGGCGAGGGCCCTTCGGCCCTCTTGCGCCGCCGTCGGCGGCCGGCATCGATCCCTCCCCGCCGTCGGCGGCCGGCATCGATCCCTCCCCGCCGTCGGCGGCCGGCATCGATCCTTCCTCGCCGTCCGGGGCTGGGCTTTCTTGGTCTTTTACGGCTTCGCGCGGGAAGGTCCACTCGCCGCACGTGGCCGGGCTCTGTCCGGGGGAACGCTCCTCCGGTTCACGGGGCCGGGCGCCGTTACGTGCGCTCTGTGGGCCGCCCGCGTGAGAATCGTCACCCGGCGGGAAAGCAAAACGCTCCGGGCCATGGGCACCGGAGCGGAGATGCAGACGTAGTCCCGACCGGATTCGAACCGGCGCTACCGCCTTGAGAGGGCGGCGTCCTGGGCCACTAGACGACGGGACCTTCGCGGGCTTGTGACAAGTGGTAGTCCCGACCGGATTCGAACCGGCGCTACCGCCTTGAGAGGGCGGCGTCCTGGGCCACTAGACGACGGGACCCTGTCCACAAGCTCGTGTGCCGGGGACTCCCCCGGCGACGCAGGTAACTCTACCGCACCCCGCAGACCACAACCAAACCGCTTATCCGGCCATCAGATCCGGTCTGTGGCGGCGGATCCGGTCGCCCATCGGGCCGCCTTCCCATTGGAGGTCGAGCGTCCCGCCCGCGCGCGTCCGGAACTCAGCCATGGGCGGTGAGCAGCCCACGGCGGTAGGCCTCGCTCACGGCGGCGGCACGGTCGCGGACGTCGAGCTTGGCGTAGATGTGCAACAAGTGGGTCTTGACGCTGGCCTCGCTGATGAACAGCCTGGCCGCCGCCTCCTTGTTGGTCGCTCCCCCGGCCACCAGGCGCAGCACCTCCAGCTCGCGCCTGCTCAGCGTGCCCCTGGAGGACTTGCGCACGTGCTCGGCCAGGCGGCCGGCCACGGCGGGCGCAAGCACGGTCTCGCCCCGGTGGGTGGCCAGGACGGCGCGTGCCAGCTCTTCCGGCGGGGCGTCCTTCAGCAGGTAGCCGCTGGCCCCCGCCTCCAGCGCGGGCAGCACATCGGTGTCGAACGTGGTCAGCACCAGCACCCGCGGGCCGGTGCCGCTGAGCCGGCGGATGGCGGTGACCCCGTCCATGCCGGGCATGCGCAGGTCCATGAGGACGACGTCGGGCCGGAGCTCGGCGGCCAGGCGCACGGCCTGCTCGCCGTCGGACGCCTCACCGACGATCTCGAGGCCGGGCCGGGCGCCGAGGGCCGCGCGCAGGCCGTCGCGCACGATCGGGTGGTCGTCGGCGATCAGCAGCCGCACCGTCATCCGTCCCCCTTCCCGGAGGTCATCGTCTCATTGATCATGCCCTGCGCGGGGATGGCGGGGACGGCCGCGGCGATGGCCGTGCCGTGGCCGGGCTCGGACTCGATCTCCAGGGTTCCACCGACGCCGCGGACACGCTGCCGCATCCCGTCCAGCCCGAAGCCGTCAGCGGGCTTCTGCGGGGCGAAGCCGGCGCCGTCGTCGCGGATGTCCAGAAGGAGGAGTTCGTCGATGTACGAGAGAGTGAGGGCCGCCCTGGAGGCATTGGCGTGCTTGGCGACGTTCGCGAGGGCCTCCTGGGCGACGCGGAACAAGGTCGTCTCCACGTCGGCGGACAGGGCGACGGGTGTGCCGGTGACCTCATAGGCAAGGTGGACGCCGGAAACCCGTGACCAGGACGCGGCCATGCGGCCCAGCGCCTCCGGCAGCCGCGCGTGCTCCAGCGGCTCTGGGCGGAGGGCTTGAACGGACCTGCGGGCCTCGGCCAGGCCGCGGCGGGCGAGCTGGGCCGCCTGGTCGAGGTGGCGGCTGCGGGCCGTGTCCTGGGTGGCGCGGCCGGCGGCGTCGATCTGGCCGATGACGGCGACGAGGTCCTGCGCCACCGTGTCGTGGATCTCACCGGCCACGCGGTGCCTCTCGTCGAGTACGCCCGCCTGCCTGGCCTGGTCGAGGAGCCTGCCGTGCAGGTCGGCGTTCTCGGCCATGGCCGCACGCAGGCGTTCGACCAGGCGGCGGCGTTTGTCGTGCTCGGCGGAGACGTACCAGCCGGCCAGGACGAGCGGCACGGCGACACCGGCGGTCACCGTGAGCAGGGTCACGTGGTCCCCAGGGCCCGCCTGGGCGGCCACGCTGACGACGGCGGTGAGGGTCACGCCGGCCATGACGAGCCGGGCGGGGAGCATGGCGATGGCGAGCGGGTAGCCGATCGAGGCGAACACGACGAAGGCGGGGCTCGTGGCCGCCAGCGCGCCGGCGAGAACGATGAGGATGAGGTAATGGGCGACGACGAGCCCGCGGCGGGCGTCGCGACGCGGGTGGAGAAAGGCGATGGGCGCCGTCCACACCGCGGCGGCCGCGGCGAGCACGGGCCAGGGCGGCAGGGCCGAGACGCCGGGGGAGGCCCCGGTCGTCGCGGAGCCGCCCAGGCCGGCCAGCCAGGAGGTGATCAGCTCGGCGAGCCGGCTCAGCGTGGAGGGGCCGCCCCCGTCCATGAGGGCGGCCGCGATCATGGAGGCCGTGAGCAGCGTATAGGCGAGTCCCAGATACGCCCAGCGCTCGCGGCCGTCGAGCCGGCTCATGGGTCCAGCCTGGCATGTATCCACCGATCGGTGGATACGCGGCATCCACCGCACGTCGCGCCGCATGGGCGATGTGGATCCCGGCTGAGCTGGGCGAACATCTCCTCATGAGCGATGTGACACGGAGAACCATGTTCCAGCTGACCGCCGCCGCGGGGGCGGGCGCCGCCGTCCCTGCCGCGGCGAAGCGCAAGGAGGTGACCACGTACGTCTTCGTGACCGGCTCGAACGGCGTGGCCACCGGCGACAATGAGCTGACCTTGCGCGGCCACCGCACCTTAGGGGTGAACCTGCCGGGGCACGGCCCCGAGGAGCAGTTCCACCACGCTTACCAGGCGCCGCAGGACCTGGAGAAGCTGGCCACGATCCCCTCACCCATGGCGGGCGTGACGCTGGACGACTACGTGGAGGCCACGATGGACGTGGTGCGCAAGGTGTCACGGTATGGACCGGTCATTCTGGTGGGCGGCAGCCTGGGCGGCTCGACGATCACCAAGGTGGCCGACGAGGTGCCCGACCTGATCGACCGGCTGGTGTACGTCTCGGCGTACTGCTGCACGAATCTGCGCTCACCGGCGGAGTATCTGGAGACGCCGGAGGGCAGGACGACCCTAGGGGGTGCGATTCTGCCGGGCATCGTCGGTGACCCGCGGGTGCTGAAGGCGGTCCGCATCAACTGGCGGACGAAGGACAGGACGTTCCTGGACGCGGCCAAGGCGGCGTTCATGGCCGAGGGAACCGACGGCGAGTTCCTGGCCATGCTCAACTCGTCCCTGCCGGACGAGAGTCTGCAGGTGTCGAGCGCCGACGCGCGGGGCCGCAAGAGCGCCTGGGGGCGGGTGCCCAGGGTGTACATCAGGCACAGCAAGGACCAGGTGATCCCGATCGCGCTCCAGGACCGGATGATCAAGGAGGCGGACTCGGCGACGCCGGGCAACCGGTTCAAGGTCTTCACGGTGGACGCGTCACATGCGCCGACGCCCAAGGCCTATCGGAAGATCACCGACATCCTCGATGGGCTCGCAAAATAAAAAAAACGGACGTCTCATATGAGACATCCGTTCCGTGCTGGGGTACCAGGACTCGAACCTAGACTAACTGAACCAGAATCAGTCGTGCTGCCAATTACACCATACCCCACCGTTGCGAACCCCTAGGGGCGCGCTTGGCGACGTCCGAAAGAATAGCCCAGCTAGGCGGGTAAGACCAAAACGATTCGCCGATGGATGTTCCGCCGCGCGCGAGACCGATCGTGGCGTGCCAAGCTGAGGGGGACAAAACACCACGTGGAGGAGCCCGAGCGTTGGCCGAGAATCCGTTCTTCGCCCCTAGCACCCTGCCGTACGAGCTGCCGCCTTTCGCCGACATCCGTGAGGAGCACTATCCACCGGCGTTCCGGCGCGGCATGGCCGAGCAACTGGCCGAGGTCGACGCGATCGCAGGCAGCACAGAGCCGCCGACCTTCGACAACACGATCGCCGCGCTCGAGCGGTCGGGGCGGATCCTCGACCGCACGGCCACCGTGTTCTTCAGCATCGCCGCCTCCAACACCAGCGACGGCATCATGGAGATCGAGAAGGAGATCTCGCCGGAGCTGACCAGGCACGCCGACGCGATCCACCTCAACCGGCCGCTGTGGGCCCGCATCAAGCAGGTGACCACGGAGGACCCGGAGGAGGCATGGCTGCTGGAGAAGTACCGCGACGACTTCATCAGGGCCGGCGCCGACCTTTCCGAGTCCGAGCAAGACCGGCTGCGCGAGCTCAACGAGGAGCTGTCGAAGCTCTCGACCGAGTTCGCGCAGAGCCTGCTGAAGGCGTCGACGGAGTCGGCGCTGGTGGTCGACGACCCCAAGGAACTCGACGGGTTCGACGAGGCCAGGATCGAGTCGCTGCGCAACGACGACGACGGCACGTACGTCCTCCCGCTGCTCAACTTCACCGCCCAGCCCGGCCTGGCCTCGCTGACCAACCGGGACGTGCGCCGCAGGCTCTACGAGCTGAGCGTCGGGCGGGCGCCGGGCAACTTCGAGCTCGCCACGAGGATGGCGGCGTTGCGGGCCGAGCGGGCGGCGCTGCTCGGGTTCCCCAGCCATGCGGCGTACTCGGTGGCCGACCAGACGGCCAAGACCGTGGAGGCGGTTGAGGAGATGCTCGGCCAGCTCGTGGGGCCGGCGGTGCGAAACGCCAAGCGGGAGGCCGAAGAGCTGACCGAGCAGGCCGGGTTCGACATCGAGCCGTGGGACTGGCCCTACTACTCCGAGAAGGTGCGGGAGGCGCGCTACGACTTCGACGCGGACACGATGCGGCCGTACTTCGAGCTCAACCGCGTCTACCGGGACGGGATCTTCTTCGCCGCGACCAAGCTGTACGGGATCACCTTCACCGAACGGCCCGATCTGCATGGCTATCACCCGGACGTGACGGTCTTCGAGGTGTTCGAGGAGGACGGGAGCCGGCTGGGGTTGTTCCTGCTGGACCCGTACGCCAGGTCGACCAAGCGCGGCGGGGCGTGGATGAACAACCTGGTCGACCAGTCCTTCCTGTTCGGACTGCGGCCTGTGGTGATGAACAACCTCAACGTCACCAAGCCGCTCTCCGGGCCGACGTTGCTGACGTACGACGAGGTGAACACGGCCTTCCACGAGTTCGGGCACGCGTTGCACGGGCTGTTCTCGGGAGTGCGCTTCCCCCGCGTCTCCGGCACCAGAGTGCCGCGGGACTTCGTCGAGTACCCGTCGCAGGTCAACGAGATGTGGGTGACCTGGTCGGAGGTGCTGGCCAACTACGCCAGGCACCACGAGACGGGCGAGCCGATGCCGGCCGAGCTGGTGGAGAAGCTGCAGGCGGCCGAGAAGTTCAACCAGGGCTTCAAGACCGTCGAATACCTGGCTGCCACGTTGCTCGACTGGGCCTGGCACAAGCTGGCCCCGGGCGAGACGGTGGCCGACGCCGAGGCGTTCGAGGCGGCGGCACTGGAGGCGGCCCAGATCGCCGTGCCGCAGGTCAGGCCGCGCTATCGGACCAACTACTTCGCGCACATCTTCGCCGGCGGCTATGCCGCCGGCTACTACTCCTACATCTGGAGTGAGGTGCTGGACGCGGAGAGCGTGGAGTGGTTCAAGGAGAACGGCGGCCTGACCCGGGAGAACGGCGACCACTTCCGCAGCGAGCTGCTCTCTCGCGGCGGAAGCCTCGATCCGCTGACCGCCTTCCGCAACTTCAGGGGGCGCGAGCCGAGCATCGAGCCGCTGCTCAAGCGGCGCGGCCTGGACTGAAAACCGCGGCGTGTTCGGCGGCCCACTGCGCGAACGTGCGCGGTGGGCCCCCGTGACCTGCTCGACGGTGGGTGTGATGCCGATCGCCTGCGACAGGATCGCTCTCGTGCGGACGGACTCGGCCCATGCGAGGGCGTTGGCCATGCGGCCATCAGCTCGACGACCGCCGGAGACGCCAGAGGCGGTCGCGGCAGGTTACGTGCCTGAATTGAGGCGCGTCAGGGCCGCGCGCAGCCGGTCCACAGCGCGCTCCCGGCCCAGCACCTCGATGGACTCGAACAACGGCAGGCCCACCGTGCGGCCGGTGATCGCGACGCGGACCGGGGCCTGGGCCTTGCCCAGCTTGAGCCCGTGAGCCGCGCCGACCTCCTCCAAGGCCTCCTTGAGCGACTCAGGATCCCAGCTCACGCTCTCCAGACGCTCGAGGTAGCCAGTGATGATCTCCACCGGGGAGTTCTTCATCGCCTTGTCCCAGGACGCCTGGTCGAAGACAGGCTCCTCGAGGAAGAGGAAGTCGATGTTCTGCCGGATCTCCGACAACACCGCGATGCGGGTCTGGGCCAGGGCCGCGACCTTGCTGAACAGCTCGCGGTCCCAGGAGGCGTCGAGGTAGGAGGCGCAGCGCTCCTCGAACGTCTCCAACGGGAGCGCCCGGATGTACTCGCCGTTGAACGCACGCAGCTTCTTCTCGTCGAAGAACGCGCTGGCGGAGTTGACGTCCTCCAGCCTGAACAGCGGCACCATGTCCGACCACGGCATGATCTCGCGGTCCTCGCCGGGTCCCCAGCCGAGCAGCATGAGGTAGTTGACCATGGCCTCGGCCAGGTAGCCCTCGTCGCGGTAGTCCTCCAGCGCCACCTTGTCGCGGCGCTTGGACAACTTCTTGCGCTGCTCGTTGACGATCACCGGCAGGTGCGCCCAGACCGGCGGTGTCGCGCCGAGCGCGGGCCAGAGCAACATCTGCTTGGCCGCGTTGCCCAGGTGCTCCTCGCCGCGGACGACGTGGGTGATGCTCTGGGTGATGTCGTCGACCGCGTTGGCCAGCACATAGAGCGGCGAGCCGTCGCTGCGGGCGATGACGAAGTCCTCCTGCGCCTCGTTGGGGAATTCCACGTTGCCGCGGATCAGGTCCGCCACCACCGTCACGCCTTCGTCGGAGGTGCGGAAGCGCACCGCGCCCTCGGAAAGGCCGCGGTCGCGGCAGTAGCCGTCGTAGCCCTTGTGCTCGGAGCCGGTGCGGGCGACGAGCGTGTCGCGCGTGCAGTCGCAGTAGTAGGCCCTGCCGTCGGCCAAAAGCTTGGCCACGGCCTCGCGATGCTGCGGCTCGTACGCCGACTGGAAGTAGGGGCCCTCGAACGATGGATTGGTGCCGTTGATGCCGATCCAGTCCAGCGCGGAGATGATGCCCTCGGTCCACTCCGGACGGTTTCGCGACGCGTCGGTGTCCTCGATGCGCAGGATGAAGCGGCCGCCGGACTGTTCGGCCAGCGCCCAGTTGAACAGCGCCGTGCGGGCGCCGCCGACGTGGAACATGCCGGTTGGGGACGGGGCGAACCGCACCCGTAGATCAGTCACGGGAGACCACCTTGTTCGTGAGTGTGCCGATGCCTTCGATGCCAACGCTGACCTCGTCACCGATCTGGAGCGGGCCGACGCCTGCCGGGGTGCCGGTCAGGATGACGTCGCCGGGGATCAGCGTCATGACCGCGCTGACGTAGGCCACCAGCGCGGGGATGTCGTGGATGAGCTGGCTGGTGCGGCCGCTCTGGCGCACCTCGCCGTTGACCGTGGTCGTCAGCGCCAGGTCGCTCGCGTCCAGGTCGGTCTGGATCCAGGGTCCGAGCGGGCAGAACGTGTCGAACCCCTTGGCCCGGGTGAACTGCACGTCCTTCTTCTGCAGGTCGCGGGCGGTGACGTCGTTGGCGCAGGTGTAGCCGAAGATGACGTCCTTGGCCCGCTCGACCGGGACCTCGCGGCAGAGCCTGCCGATCACCACGGCCAGCTCGCCTTCGTAGTCCACGCGGTCGGACATCGACGTGGGATAGGCGATGTTCTCGCCATGGCCGATCACCGAGGTGGACGGCTTCATGAAGATGAGCGGCTCGTCGGGCACCTCGTTGCCCATCTCGCGCGCGTGCTCGGCGTAGTTTCTGCCGATGGCGATCACCTTGCTCGGCAGCATCGGGGCCAGCAGCTTCACCTGGCTGAGCAGGAACCGATCGCCGGTGAACTGCACCTGGCCGAAGGGATGGCCGGCGACCGTGGACACGAACTCCTCGCCGGGGCCGCCTTCGACCACGCCGAACGACACGCCTTCGCCTGTGGAGAACCTCGCTATACGCACCCGACAAGGCTATCGCCGCCGCCGCAGGGGTCCGCCCACCTCGACGACCGTCGAGTCATGAGCCGTCCATGAATGCGGCTGGAGTCCGTGTTGCAGCGCATTTCCCGGATAGCTGAGGTTAGCTGAGGGGGCATGAACAACGTCCAGTGGACGCCGCTGATCGGCCTGGCCGTCGGCATCGTTCTCGGGGTGGTCGGCGCGTTCGGCGGCTTCGGCGCGTTCCTGCTCGTGCTCGGGCTCGGCGCGGTCGGCTTCGTGGCCGGACGGGTCGCCGCGACGGGCGAGGTGAACGTGTTGGGCCTGTCCCTGAGGCGCAAATGATCCGCGTTAGCCTGGAGCCCTCAGTTGCGCCGTACGAGAGGGGCTCCCGTTGTCCGTCGTGAAGATCAACGTGCTGACCGTGCCCGCGGACATGCGGGAGGAGCTCGAAAAGCGCTTCTCCAACCGGGCCGGGATGGTGGAGTCGGCCGACGGGTTCGAGTGGTTCGAGCTGCTCAGGCCCGTAGACGGCACCGAGCGGTACCTCGTCTACACGCGCTGGCGCAGCGAGGAGGACTTCCAGAAGTGGCAGTCGAGCCAGGCGTTCGCCCGCGGGCACGCCCAGGCGGCCGCGTCCGCCGCCGCCCAGGGCCAGGGCCACGGGCACGGGCAGGGTCCCGCGGCGACGGGCTCCGAGGTGTGGACCTTCGAAGTCGCCGAGACCGCGGGCCCCAAGGCCTAGCGCGCTACGCGTCCAGCGGGTTGCGGGCGATGCGGTCGAGGACGCCGCCTGCCACGAACCGGCCGGCGATGCTCTCGGGCTTGCGCGTGCCCTGCTCGGAGATGCACACGGCGAACTCCTTGGCGATCTCCAGCCGCGGATAACGCTCCAGCACCTCCCGCCGCACCTCGGCGGGGATCTCGTCGGTACGGCGGCCGGAGATGTCCATACCGGTGGACAGCTCCAGCAGGTGCCCCTCGGGATCCTCCGCCACCGGCACCTCGTCCCACATGTGCCGGATGATCACCTCGGCCGCGCGTGACCTGCGCTCGGGCGACCACCCGGCCCCGGCGGCGAAGGCCCAGGCCACATGCCCGCCCGCCTCCTCAAAGGGCACCGTGTGGCTGTCGAACTCGGCGACCAGTCCGAGGTCGTGCAGCATGGCCGACACGTAGAGCAGCTCGGCGTCGAACGCGATGTCGTTGTCCTGCGCGTACGCGGCCGCCCACAGGTAGGCGCGGATCGAGTGGTTGAGCAGCGACGGCGAGTGGTAACGGCCGGCCAGTTCGAGCGCGCCGCGGCAGGCGGGCGTGTCGGGAATCACAAGGTCGTCGAATCTCACGGAAACAAGCATGCCAGTGGGGCATCGCGCGGTTAACGAATCGGGCACGTAGCTTGACCTGTTGATCGTAATTCGGTCAGCATGTTCCGCCGTCTTTATTTGCTCGGGAGCTCCGCTCCCTTCTCCAGCTTTTGTCCCGGAAGGAACTGGCGTGCGCCGGCTCGCGATACCTCTTACCCTCATGCTCGCCCTCGGCGGGCTCGTGAGCCCCGCTCAGGCCGACAAAGTGACGCGCACCGCGCAATGCCAGGGCGACTGGCTGCCAGGCACGCCGACGGCCGACGAGGTCATGCGGGGCGAGCTCTCACTGGTGGGCCTGCCGGCGTACAAGCTCGGCAAGAAGATCAACTGGGACGCGAGCCCGTACAAGAACCGTTCGTGGGAGTTCGTCTTCCAGTCGCTGCGCTGGATGGGCACGCTGGTCGTCGAGTACGAGAACACCGGCGAGCGCGACTACCTCGACCGCGCCGAGGAGATCGCGAAGGACTGGGTGGCGAACAACAAGTACGGCGCCCGCGGCACCCAGCCGTACGTGTGGAAGGACCACCCGGTCTCGCTGCGCACCCAGCCGCTGCTGTGCCTGAGCATGCACGTCAAGGAGAGCTGGCTTAAGGACAGCCTGGCCGCGCACGCCAAGCTCCTGTCGGACTCGCGCCTGTACAAGAAGGGCCACAACCACGGCATCGACCAGGACATCGCGCTCATGGGCATCGGCTGCAGGTACGGCCGCAAGGACTGGGCGGATCTGGCCTCCAGGCGGCTCACCGGCACCGTGGCGATCGACGTGGACGCGCAGGGCGCGCTGATGGAGCAGGCGCCGCGGTACGCGGTCTACGTCTACAGCCGGCTCCAGTTCGCGATGACCGTCATGAAGTCCTGCGACCGCAAGGTGCCCGGGACGATCGCCTCGCGTACCGAGGCGCTGAAGGACTTCATCGCCCACGCGACCATGCCGAACGGATACATGGCGCCCCTGGGGGACGGCAGCGCCGAGACCGAGCCGAAGATGGAGACGGGCACGCCGAAGCAGGAGGTCAAGGCGTACCGGGCGGGTTACGTGTTCGGCCGGACGGCCTGGGGCAAGCCCGAGTCGGCGTACTACTCGATCAGGTTCGGGCCGGGCATGAAGTTCCACGGTCACGAGGATCACCTGGGCGTCACGTACTACGCGCAGGGCCGCGACATCCTCGTCGACGGCGGCTTCCACTCCTACGAGAAGAGCTCCTACCGCTACTGGACGATGTCGCCCGAGGCGCACAACGTCCCGACCGTGGTCGGAGCCCGGTTCAGGCCGCGCACGTCCTCCAAGCTCACGGAGACGAAGTACGGCTCGGACCGGCAGTCGTTCCGGCTGACCGACAAGGCCTACGGGGTGAGCCGGACCCGGTCCGTGCTGGTGAACCACGGCGAGGACGTGATGGCCGTCCTGGACACGGCCTCCGGTGGCAAGAAGGTCAGGAACATGTGGCGCTTCGACCCCTCGCTCAAGGTGGTCTCCAACGGCGGCGGCAAGGTGGTGCTTGAGGACGGCAAGTTCAAGGTCACGCTGCTGCAGTTCTCCGCGGGGTGCGACCGGGTCGGCGGGCAGAAGGTGGAGCGCGGCGGGAAGCTCGGCTGGGTGTCGCCGACATACCTGTCGAAGAAGCCGGCCAACGTGGTCGTGTCGCCGGCGGCCAAGTCACTGCTGACGGTGATCGTGCCCGGTGCCGCGTCGCCCAAGGTGTCGTGCTCGGGCGGGAAGGTCACGGTCGACGGCGTGTCGTTCCCGCCCGACCTGTTCTAGAGGCGGCCGACGCGCCGGCCGCCTCTGCAGGGCTTGTCAGCAGTCGCGGCCGGCACGCAGCAGGCCGTATGTGACCGCCTGCTCCAGTGCTTGCCAGGAGGCGTCGATGATGTTCTCGGCCACGCCGACGGTGGCCCATTCGGCCGTGTCGTCGCTGGAGGTGATGAGGACGCGGGTGATGGCGTCGGTGCCGTGCGTGTCCTCCAGTATGCGCACCTTGAAGTCGACCAGCTCCAGCTTGGCCAGCTCGGGGTAGAGCTGCTCCAGCGCCAGGCGCACGGCCTTGTCCAGGGCGTTGACGGGGCCGTTGCCCTCGCCGGTGGCCACGATGCGCTCGCCCTTGGCATGCACCTTGACGGTGGCCTCGCTGACCAGCTCGCCGCCCTTCGTCCGCTCGACGATGACCCGCCAGGACTCCACCTCGAAGTGCCGCTTGCGCTCCCCCGCCACGGTGTCACGCAGCAGCAGCTCGAAGGAGGCGTCCGCGGCCTCGAACGTGAAGCCCTTGGACTCCAGGTCCTTGACCCGCTCGACCAGCGTCTTGGTGTGCTCGGGCGTCAGCTCGTAACCCAGCTCGCGGCCCTTGAGCTCGACCGAGGCGCGCCCTGCCATGTCGGAGACCAGCATGCGCATGTCGTTGCCGACGGCGGCCGGGTCGATGTGCTGGTAGAGGTTGGGGTCGACCTTGATGGCGCTGGCGTGCAGGCCGGCCTTGTGGGCGAAGGCCGACATGCCGACGTACGGCGCGTGCGAGTTGGGGGTGACGTTGGTGACCTCGGTGATCGCGTGCGCGATGCGAGTCATGTCGGCGAGCGCGGTCGGCGGCACCAGGTCGAAGCCCCGCTTGAGCTGGAGGTTCGCGACGACCGTGAAGAGGTTGGCGTTGCCGGAGCGCTCGCCGTAGCCGTTGGCGCAGCCCTGCACGTGGGTGGCGCCCGCCTTGACGGCGGCCAGCGTGTTGGCGACCGCGCAGCCGGTGTCGTCGTGGCAGTGGATGCCGACGCGCGCGCCGGCCTGGACGGCCTCGTGGACGATGTCGGACAGCTCGTCGGGGAGCATGCCGCCGTTGGTGTCGCACAGGGCGATGACGTCGGCCCCGGCTTCGGCGGCGGTCCTGAGGACCTCCAGCGCGTAGGCTGGGTTGGACTTGTAGCCGTCGAAGAAGTGCTCGGCGTCGAGGAAGACCCGCTGTCCCCCCGCACGGAGGTGGGAGACCGTGTCGCGGATCATCGCGAGGTTCTCCTGGAGAGTCGTACGGAGGGCCAGCTCCACGTGCCGGTCGTGACTCTTGGCGACAAGGGTCACGACCGGCGCGCCGGATTCGCGCAAAGCGGCCACCAATGGGTCGTCGGCTGCCTTCACACCGGCTCGGCGGGTCGCGCCGAACGCGGCGAGTTGCGCATACTTCAGGTCCAACTCTGTTTGAGCGCGCCTGAAGAACTCTGTGTCCTTGGGGTTGGCGCCCGGCCAGCCCCCCTCAATGAAACCGACGCCCAGCCCGTCCAGGTGACGCGCGACGGCGAGCTTGTCGGCGACGGTCAGGTTGAGCCCCTCCTGCTGCGCGCCGTCTCGCAGGGTCGTGTCGTATACGTGGAAGCGGTCGTCGGCCATGAGCCTCTCTTTTCGTGAAAACAAAAAGACCCCTCACGGACGTGAGAGGTCTGCGCGCTGGCGGTGTCCCTGTGTCAGCCAGCGCGCCTGCCGATAATGAGCAGACTGTAGAACATGGTGTCACCCAGTGTGCCATAGCGATTCACCACTCGGCACACCGGTCTCACCCAATGGGATGTCCAGGTCACACCGCCACTCCGATTCCCCCGGTGATGGCACGTTCGAGCGCGGCGGCGTCGAACGCCTCGTTGCCCAGCATCCGCCCGTCCAGGACCAGGGTCGGCGTGCCCTCCAGCCGGATCGTGGCCGTCTGCTCCAGGTGCGCCTTCGCGTACGACTGCGACGTCACGCACTCGTCGACCGCCGCGCCTGCCTTCCTGGCCGCCTTGACCAGCTCCTCGACGGTGAACCCGGACGCCACGCCGTGCGGCGCGGGCTGGATGGCGTACAGCTCGTCGCGGAAGGCCAGCCAGTTCGCCTCAGGGACGCAGCGCGCGGCCGCGGCGGCGCGGACGGAGTTGGAGCGCATGGGCTCGTCCTGGAAGATCGTCACCGGGTGGAAGACGACCTTCACCTTGCCCTCGCGCGCCAGGCGCTGGATCGTGGCGTCGACCTTGGCGTGCATGTCCTTGCACACCGGGCAGTCGAAGTCCTCGTACACGTCCAGCACAGGGGCATCGCTCGACAGGTCCGCCAGCACCATCGAGCCGTCCGCCTGCCGGCTCAGCTGTACCCCATTGGATGATTCGCCCGGCTGGGCGAACCACAACGCGGACAGAACCACGCACGCAACCACAACGGCCGCAAACCGCTTAATCACTTGCGAGACCCTATCGTGGCCGTATGAAGGCACACCTCATCGCTCCCGCCGTCGCGCAGTACGTCCTTGAACACTCCACCCAGCCCGACCCTCTGCTGGAGGAGCTGGCCAAGGAGACCATGGAGGCCGCGGGCGACTTCGCGGGCATGCAGATCTCCCCCGACCAGGGCCTTTTCCTCACGATGATCACCCAGCTGATGTCGCCTGACGTGGCCGTGGAGGTGGGGACGTTCACCGGCTATTCGTCCCTGTGCATCGCCCGTGGGCTGTCGGGCGGCCGGCTGCACTGCTTCGACGTGAGCGAGAAGTGGACGTCGATCGCGCGCCGCTACTGGGCGGAGGGCGGCGTGGCCGACCGGGTGACGCTCACTCTGGGGCCGGCCATGGAGACGCTGGCCGCCTTCGACCAGACCATCGACCTGGCCTTCCTTGACGCCGACAAGGGCAACTACCCCGGCTACTACGAGCTGCTGATCGACCGCATGCGGCCCGGCGGGCTGCTGATCGCGGACAACACGCTGCGCGAGGGGCACGTGGCCGATCCCGCCCACAACGAGGTCACGACCGTGGAGATCCGGGAGTTCAACGACCTGGTGATCGAGGACCCGCGGGTCACCGTGCTCGTGCTCCCGGTCGCGGACGGGATGACGCTGATCAGGAAGAAGTGACGAACTAGACGATCTTGTGGATCCAGCTGTGGGCGTCGGGACGGGCGCCGTACTGGATGCCGACCAGTTCCTCGCGCACGCGCATCGTCACCGGCCCAGGGGTGCCGTCGGCGATGGTCCAGGCGCGGTCGGCGCCCTTCACCGAGCCCACCGGGGTCACAACGGCAGCCGTCCCGCAGGCGAAGACCTCCGTCAACTCGCCGGACTCGCACCCTGACTGCCATTCGTCGACCGAGATGAGCCGTTCCTCGGTCTCCAGGCCGAGGTCACCGGCCAGCTCCAGGATGGAGTCTCTGGTGATACCGGGCAGCAGGGTGCCGGTCAGCGCGGGGGTGACGAGCTTGTTGCCGAAGACGAAGAACAGGTTCATCCCGCCCATTTCCTCGACGTACTGGTGTGCGCCGGAGTCCAGCCACACCACCTGGTCGCAGCCGTTCTCCACCGCCTGCCGCTGGGCGACGAACGCCGCCGCGTAGTTGCCGCCGCACTTGGCGAAACCGGTGCCGCCGGGCGCCGCGCGGGTGTACTCGGTGGACAGCCAGACCGAGACGGGCTTGATGCCGCCCGTGAAGTACGAGGCCGCCGGCGAGGCGATCGCCATGTACTTGTACGTCTTCGACGGGTAGTTGACCCCGAGGCCCGCCTGGGTGGCGATCATGAAGGGCCGCAGGTAGAGGCTGTGCCCCTCGGTGGTGGGCACCCACTCCCTGTCGGTCTCGACGAGCAGCTCGAGCGAGTCAACGAACGTCTCCTCGGGCAGCGCGGGCATGGCCATGCGGGCGGCCGAGCGGTTGAACCTGGTGGCGTTCGCGTACGGGCGGAACATCACGATCGAGCCGGTGACCTGGCGATAGGCCTTCAGGCCCTCGAACAGCTCCTGCGCGTAGTGGAAGACCGCGGTGGCGGGGTCGAGTGAGAGCGGTCCATACGGCATGAGCCTGGCGTCGTGCCACCCTCGGCCCTCGGTGTAGTCGATCGAGATCATGTGATCGGTGAAGGTCTGCCCGAATCCCGGGTTCGCCAGTACCTGCTCGCGCTCTGCCGCGGTGCGAGCGTGGTCGGATAGCTGCACGTCGAAGCTGAGCTTCTGAGCGACGGTCATGACGGCGGTCCTTCTCTCTGCGATTCTGCGAAATCTACCGAATCCTGCGGACCTGCGGATCCGCGAGGGTGGAGGCAGCACTGCCCGCAGGCAGTCCGTACTTCCTATTGTCTCGCTATATGGGATGGCAAGCGGCTGATGGGGTGTTTCATCCCACTTGGACATGAAAAAGCGCCTGGCAGCCCTTCTCGGACCGCCAGGCGCATTCGTACTAGGCGGCCCTAGCCGGATACTCGCGCGGTGATGTCGTCACCGATCTCCTGAGTGGTGCGGCCCGCCCAGCCGGCCAGGCGCTCCACGATGTCGTCGGCGACCGCCTGCTCGACCTTCGCCGCCTGCTCGTGCAGGCCGAGGTGGTCGAGGAGCATGGCGACCGACAGGATGGTCGCGGTCGGGTCGGCCTTGCCCTGCCCGGCGATGTCGGGCGCGCTGCCGTGCACCGGCTCGAACATGCTGGGCGTGGTGCGCTCGGGGTTGATGTTGCCGCTGGCGGCCAGGCCGATGCCGCCGGCGATGGCCGCGCCGAGGTCGGTGATGATGTCGCCGAACAGGTTGTCGGTGACGACCACGTCGAACCGCTCCGGCTGGGTCACGAAGAACATCGAGGCCGCGTCGATGTGGCAGTAGTCGGTCGTGACCTCGGGGTATTCCTCCGCCAGGCGGTTGACCGTGCGCTGCCACAGATCGCCCGCGTAGGTGAGGACGTTGGTCTTGTGAACGAGCGTGAGCTTCTTGCGCGGCCGCGTCTTGGCCTTCTCGAACGCGTAACGCACCACGCGCTCGACGCCGTAGGCGGTGTTGAGCGACTCCTGGGTGGCGATCTCGTGGGGCGTGCCGCGCCGCATGGTGCCGCCGGTGCCCGCATAGAGGCCTTCGGTGCCTTCGCGGACGACGATCATGTCGATGTCCTCGGCCGGCGTGTCGGCCAGCGGAGTCTCGACGCCGGGGAACAGCTTGACCGGCCGCAGGTTGACGTAGTGGTCGAACTCGAACCGGAGGCGCAGCAGCAGGTCACGCTCGAGGATGCCCGGCGGCACGCTGGGGTCGCCGATGGCGCCGAGCAGGATCGCGTCGTAGCCGCGCAGCTCCTCGAGCACCGAGTCCGGCAGCGTCTCGCCGGTGCGGTGGTAGCGTGCCGCTCCCAGGTCGTAGTGGGTTTGCTCGATCTTCGTGCCGACGGCCTCCAGGACCTTGAGTCCTTCGGCCACGACCTCGATGCCGATGCCATCCCCGGGGATGACGGCCAAGCGGATGTTACGCGACTCCATGGGCGGTACCTTACCGGCTCGTCTCGACTGACGAACACATCATCTCATGATCTGGACAGACTCGCGGCGTACCGTGGGATGCATGTCACCCGAGAAGGTGCACCTCACCGGGGGATAAGGCCGCTCTCCTCACCACCCTGTACGGCAGGGCGCTCGACGCCAGGTCGCCGAGCCCGATACTCGGCGACGAGCTCGCCGCCGAGATGGTCGGGCAATCGACCCACGATTTCCGTAAGACCGGCATCACCGCGCGCACACACTCCACTGGAGCATCGGGGCCCGAGCGATTTGGAAGCCGTGCGTCCGAAGCGGGCGGTGTTCTACCGGCTGGAATTCTGCGGCGCGCCACCGTTGTCCCTGCGGTCCAGGGCGGTCTGCACGGCCTCCGCGGCCTCGTCGGCGTACTCTTCGGCACGGTTCCAGGCATCCATCTCGTACATGTCTCTCATCTCGTTTCGCGGGCGCGTTCCAAAAGGGACCTCGGATTCCGGTCGCGAACCCGACCGGGCCTGATCTCGTCGGTCCGGGTCACGGACCGGAGCAAGGGACTTATCGGCCGACGCACCACCGCTCACCGCGGCGAGTCGTCGACCTGCCCTAACAGGCCTCGCCGCGGCAGGTAATGAGTACGAGCACCTGGCGCATTTGTCGTTACGATACCTGAGGCATCTCGTTGGATGTCCTAGTATCTCGCATGCTGAGACAACAAAAGGCCGCCACCCGTGCGGGCGGCGGCCTTCTGCGGGACGAGTGGTCAGTCCTCCAGGTCCACCGAGCGGCCGCTCTCCGCGCCGATCTCGGACACGATCTGCTCGGAGACGTCAGCCGGGATCGCCGAGTCGACGGTCAGCGCGATGAGCGCCTTGCCGCCCTTGGTGGAACGGGCCACCTGCATCGAGGCGATGTTGACGTTGTGCTCACCGAGCAGGCGGCCGACCACGCCGACGATGCCGGGCCGGTCGGTGTAGGTGAAGAACGCCAGGTGGGCCGTCGGCTCGATCTCCATCTCGTAGCCGTTGACCTCGACGATCTTCGTGATCTGCCTGGGCCCGGACAGCGTGCCCGAGACCGAGACCTGGCGGCCGTCGGCGAGCACGCCGCGCACGGTGATCACGTTGCGCCAGTCAGGGCTCTCCGAGCTGGTCACCAGCTCGACCGCGATGCCCCGGTCCTTGGCCAGCAGCGGCGCGTTGACATAGGTGACCTGCTCCTCGATCACGTCGGCGAACACGCCCTTGAGGGCGGCCAGCTCGATCACCCGGACGTCGTGGGAGGCGATCTCGCCGCGTACCTCGACGTCGAGCTTGGTGGCGACCTCGCCGGCCAGCGCGGTGAACACCCGGCCCAGCTTCTCCGCCAGCGGCAGGCCCGGCTTGACGTCCTCGGCGACCGCGCCGCCCTGGACGTTGACCGCGTCCGGCACGAACTCGCCGGCCAGCGCCAGCTTCACGCTCCGCGCGACCTGGGTGCCGGCCTTCTCCTGCGCCTCATGCGTGGAGGCGCCAAGGTGCGGCGTGACGACGACCTCGTCGAGCTCGAACAGCGGGCTGTCGGTGCACGGCTCCTTGGCGAACACGTCAAGGCCCGCGCCGGCGACCCGGCCCTCCTTGATCGCCGAGTAGAGCGCGCCCTCGTCGATGATGCCCCCGCGGGCGACGTTGATGATGCGGACGTTCGGCTTGACCTCGTGCAGTTCCTTGTCGCCGAGCAGCCCGACGGTCTCCTTGGTCTTCGGCGGGTGCAGCGTGATGAAGTCCGACTGCTTGAGCAGCTCCTCGAAGCTGACCAGCCTGACGCCGAGCTGGGCGGCGCGGGCCGGCGGCAGGTACGGGTCGTAGGCGATGATCTCGACGCCGAACGGCAGCAGCCGCTGTGCCACGAGCTGGCCGATCTTGCCGAAGCCGACGATGCCGATGACCTTCTCGTCGAGCTCGACACCGGTGTACTTGGAACGCTTCCACTCTGCGTTCTTCAGCGCGGCGTGGGCCTGGGCCGTGTTACGCGCGCTGGCCAGGATGAGAGCGACGGTCTGCTCGGCGGCGCTGGTGATGTTGGAGGTCGGCGCGTTGACCACCATGACGCCCGCCTTGGTGGCGGCCTCGACGTCGACGTTGTCGAGTCCGACACCGGCGCGGGCGACCACACGCAGCTTGGGCGCCGCGGCGATCGCCTCGGCGTCGACCTGCGTGGCGGAGCGGACGATCAGCGCATCCACCTCGGCGAGAGCGGGCAGCAGCTGAGAACGGTCGGCGCCGTCGGTGTGGCGGACCTCGAAATCAGCACCGAGCACGGCGAGGCCAGCCTCGGACAGTTCCTCTGCGACCAGAACGACGGGCTTGTTCACGGGTGTGGATCCTTAGGGGCTCTGCGACGGGTCTTCGGGGAACACGTCCATGGGTCCCCCGGCTGTCCCACCGAGTCTATCCGCCGCTTGTGAACGTGTTCACGAGGGACCCACGATGTGAGACAGCCCAGCCCGTACCCACGGGGCCGGAAACTCATCCACTTCGCACCCACTTTTGTCTTGATCGGAAGATTTCTTGCCCATTAGCCTGATAAGCCGTGGCCAACTACCTATGGTTCGTCATATGAGCATCGGGAATCCTGCGCTTGCCGACGTGCTCGCCCAGCATGGGACGCCCCACCGTCTGCTGGGCGCTCTCGCCGATGGCGGTGTCCTGGTGGCAGTGCGACCAGATCGTTCGGTCGTCCTCGGGACGACTCAAGCCGGTGACCGCGTGTTGCTGGGCTACACCAGCCCGGCTACCTACGCCAGGCACCGTGGCAGCCATTCCCTGTCGGCCTGCGACGCCGACACCATTCTGGACATCCAGCGCGTCACCGGCGTGCGGGAGATCGTGATCGACGCGGCCGGACCAGCCGCCGCGGCCGTGCCCATCGACGACCTCCAGCGCTTCCTCACCACGACGCGCACGGGGCCCACGCCCGTCCTGTCGGGGGCGGCGCCCGCCGCCTACGCGACGGGCGCGATGGCCACCGTGTCACGCGGTGCCGCGCTGGCCCAGGTGGCCGCCCCCGCTCCGCAGGCGCCGGCCATCCCGTGGGTGCCCGCGCCGCGGCCGCACCTGTCGGGGCCGATGCAGCAGGTGGATCCGGGCTACCGGCGGTGCACGCATCCGATACTGCCGGCACTGCGCAAGGCCATCGGGCAGCTCCTCATGGACTTCCCGCTGGTGCACCACGTCTGGATCTCCGAGGCCCGCACCGCGTCCGGAGTGCCGGGGATCATGCTGCACGTGAAGACGCACATGTCGGCCGCCGAGGACGTCGTGCGCGACCTGCACCGCCTGGTGCGCGCGCGGCTGCCGCAGTTCGCGGCCAGTGGCGCGCCCATCCTCATGGCGAGGGTGGCCGACGCGCGCAGCGAGCGCCGGATGATCGAGATCGGTGCTCATGTGGTGTGCGCCGACGTGTGCGAATGACGAACCATACGGCCGGGGACCCGGGCCACCGGGTCCTTCGCCGCGTGCGGGAAACTAGGTCTCCCCAAACAAGCTCTCGCTCAGCTTCAATGGGTTCATGATCGCACCGATGGTGAGCACGCCCACGGTTTCCAGGGGCGTGCGCCTCGGCTATGGGGTGGGTTCCTTCTGCACGGCCACGGTCAACGCCGTGCCAGGGCTGCTCCTGCTCTACTACATGACCAATTTCCTGGCCGTGCCGGCGTGGCTGGCCGGCGTCGTGGTCACCGCGCCCAAGGTCTGGGACCTGGTCATCAACCCGATGGTAGGGCGCTGGTCGGATCGCACCGTCTCGCGGTGGGGTCCGCGGCGGCCGTGGCTGCTGGCCGGGGCGTGCACGCTGCCGGTCGCGTTCTTCCTGGTGTTCGCGGGGCCGCCGCTGACGGGGATGCCGGCCGCCGCGTACGTGGGCGTGTGCTTTCTGGCGACGGCGACCGCGTACGCGTTGTTCGAGGTCCCGTACAAGGCGATGCCCGGCGAGATGACGCACGACTACCACGAGCGCACGTCGCTGCTGCAGTGGCGGATGGTGTTCGTCGGCGCGGCCACCGCGGTCAGCGGCGTGCTCGCGCCGGCCATCGCCACCAGCGAGGGCGAGAACGGCTCGCTGGGCAGCTACCGGCTGATGGCGGCCACGATCGCGGTCATCATGCTGGCCGCGATGCTGGGCTCGTTCTTCGGCACCGCCCGCGCCCCCATGGCGGGCGCCCCGGACGCGGATCACGGCGGGTGGCGCGAGCAGTTGGCCGCGATCAAGGGCAACTCGGCGTTCCTGTGGCTGACCGTGCTGTCCTGCACGCAGATGCTGGCCGTGAGCATGATGCTGGCCGCGGCGCCGTACTTCGCCACCTACACGATCGGCTCGCCGAAGGCCACGCAGACGCTCTTCGCCGCGCTGGTGGGCCCGATGCTGCTGACGATGCCGCTGTGGGTGCGGCTGTCCAAGCGGTTCGGCAAGCGCGGCGCGATGATCATGGGCACGCTGCTGTTCGCCGGCGGCACGACGGCCACCATGGCGACGCCGCTGTTCGGTTCGGTGTGGGCGCATGTGATGATCGCGCTCGTGGGGGTCGGATTCTCGGGGCTGCAGTTGCTGCAGTTCTCGATGCTGGCGGATGTGATCGCGGCGGACGCGGCGCGGACGGGCAAGCGCCGGGCGGGCGTGCTGACCGGGTTGTGGACGGCCATCGAGAGCGGGGTCAGCTCGTTCGGCGCGCTGATCTTCGGTGTAATGCTGTCGATCAGCGGCTTCATCGAGTCCGAGCCGAGCAGGCCGGTCCAGCAGCCGGACAGCGCGGTGACCGCGGTCCTCATCGGAGAGACCGCGGTCCCCGCGGTGATCATCTTCGTGTCGGTGCTGATGACGTTGAAGTACCGCCTCACACCACCCGTCGCGCCAGCACCAGACGCGTCCGCGTGAACGCCCCTGTCACGAGCGCCGCCAGCAGTGGCAGCCCGATCACGAGCCCGGCCAGGAACACCCAGGGGATGTCGATCGTGGTGGGGCCGGGGTCGTAGAAAGCGGCCCCCGGCTCCCGGTTGCCGGTCCGGGTCATCGGCCAGGTGAGCGCGATGCCACTGACCGCGCCTCCGGCGAGCCCGGCCAGAGCGCCGAGACCCGAGATGTACGCGGCCTGGCCCGCCACCACGAGCCTGCGCACCAGCGGCGCCCCGCCGACGGCCGCCATCGTGTCGAGATCCTGGCGCATGTCCGCCGCCGCCAGGCCGGTGGCCGCGAACGTGCCGCCGAGCACCAAGACGATCGCCGCGCCGAGCAGCATCAGCAGCATGCCCGCGACGGACTCGTCGGCCCGCTGCTCCACGTCGACGAAGGCGCCGCCGCCCACGACCCCGAGATCGCGCTCCAGACGCTCCACGTCGGCGGGCACATGGGAGGTGTAGAGCACGCGCTCGGCCAGCTTGAACCCGGCGGCCGTCACGGCCGAGGCGGGGATCAGAGCACCGGTCTGCGCGGGCTCGGCCGCACTCGCCACCACGACCGGCACCGTGAACCTCGTGGGCTTCGTGCTGCCGCCCGGACCCCATGACTCGCTCATCAGCTCGATCACGCCGCCCCGCACCAGCCCCGCGTCGAATGCCACAGCCTTGCCCGCGCGCAACGCCGCGGCGGCCTGCGGGTCGTGGCGTCCCTGGAGGAGCGCGAGCAACCGCTCGTCGCCGATCGGCAGAGGCAGGGAGTGGCTGTCAGGTGGGACGCATGGTCTTTTCTCCCCGCACGCTCCGGGATCCCATGCGACAGTCAGGTTCACGTCCTCCCTTTGCTCGTCCTTCGCCCTCAGCCCGGAGACCAGATCCGCGCCGGGCAGCGCCTGCTCGGCCGCCGCCCGGATCGCAGACCACGCTTGATCGTCCACGTCGTACCTGCCGATGGAGAGGGTTCCCGCGGGCAACACGGTGTCCCTGTTCGCCTCGCGCTCGGCGTAAGCGCTGCTGAGACCGATGCCGATGGTGACCGCCGCCATGGTGGCCGCCATGACTGCCGCAGCGGCGGAAGCCGTGCGGACGCGGTGGCGGGAGCCGTCGCGTACGGACAGCCGGAGCGGGAGCGGCAGCCGTGCCGCGAGCCGTCCCGTGGTCCGGACCAGCCACGGCATCAGCGCGACTAGGCCGAGCACGAGGACCGCCCCGGAAGTCGCGACGGAGAGCACGCCATGGCGGACGGCGACGAAGCTCCCGCCGATCCCCAGCGCCACCAGCACCGTTCCGAGCACGGGACGACCCGCCCGCGCGTGTGTGTCCACGGCGGCGCGCCCGGCCAGCACGTGCACGGGGCTCTGCCGGCTCGCCTGCACCGCCGGCACCAGCGCCGCGGTCACCCCGCTCACCACGCCGAGCAAGGCCACACCGAGCACCTGCCACCACGGGACGTCCACCGGACCGTGCGTCCAGTCCAGCGCGCGGGCCGCGATCGACTCCGCCAACGCGCCCGCCCCGATGCCGAGCACGAGGCCGAGGAGCGCAGCCGCGCCGCCCAGCACGAGCCCGTCTGCCAGCACGATCGTCCGGAGTTGCGGGCCGGAGGCACCCTGAGCCGCGATCACCGCCAGCTCCCTGCGCCTGCGCCGCAGCCCGACCGCGAACGACGGCCCGGCCAGCAGCGCGGTCTCCGTGACGATGAGCACGACCGCGATGCCGAGCGAGGCCAGACCGCGCACGGGGCCGTCCGGGTGGAAGTCCTCTTGCCTGAGCTGGGCCGCCGTCGGGTTCTCGATCATGGCACGGGACATGACGCCCAGCCCCGCCTTGTTTAGCCGCCGGACATCGGCCCGCTGCACGGGAGCAGAGGTGTCGGCCAGCCAGCCGCTGCTGTTGCCGTCGTTCTGGTGCGGGAGCAGCCCTTCCGGCAGGGCGACCATCTCACGCAGCCCGGGACGGTTCGGGTGCTCGACGACACCGACCACGCTCACGGTCCGGTCCGGTCGCCACACCTTGATCGTGTCGCCGATATGGACGCCTCGGTCGATCATCTCGGGAGACACCGCGACCTCGCCGGGGGCGGCGGGGAGCCGGCCCTCGACGAGACGGCGCATCCCGCCGGTCATGGGGTCACGCAGGTCGACCTCGAACACGTCTACACGGTCGTAGCCGTCCGCTAAGCGGGCCTCCACGACGTTGCTCTGGTAGCGGAGCAGACGGCCCTGGAGCAGCGTGTTGATCTCCGCTGGAGTCCACGCCCGGTCAGAGCGCCGCGCCTCGCGCTGGCTCGAGGTCTGGCCGGCGTAGTCCTGCGTCACTCGAGTGCGGAACGGGAGTGTGATGATGCGCGCGTCGGCCGTCCCCAGCAGCGAGTCCAACCTGTCGCGCGGCGTGATGTCCGTGGTGGCGGAACTGGTGAGCACCGCCGTGATGACCAGCACGGGAAGGCCGATCATCACCATGATCAGCGCAGTGCGGCCCTTGAAGCGCAGTGCGTCCCTGCGCGAGATCCGCAGCGCGGCGCGGAACGCGCTCATCGCGCGCTCTCCAGCCGCACGGCGTTCGCCTCGGCGATCAGGCCGTCACGCAGGTAGACCACGCGGTCGGCCCAGGCCGCGTAGCGCGGCTCGTGGGTGACGATCAGCACCGCCACGCCCTCGTCGCAGCGGGAGCGCAACAGCTGCAGGATCTCGTCGCCGGTCGCGGTGTCCAATGCGCCGGTCGGCTCGTCCGCCAGCAGCAACGACCGATCGCCCGTCAGCGCCCTGGCGATGGCCACGCGCTGGCGCTGGCCGCCGGACAGCTCCTCGGGGAAACGGTCGGCGACCTCTTCGGCTCCCACGTCGGCCAGGGCGCCCAGCGCCTCGGCCCTGGCCCGGCCCGACCGTAAGCCGTCGAGCTCCCTGGGCAACATCACGTTCTCGGCGGCCGTCAGGGAGGGGATCAGGTTGAGGTCCTGGAAGACGTACCCGACGCTGCGGCGTCTGAGCGCCGCCAGGTCCTTCACGGCGGCGAGGTCGCGGCCCTCGATCGTCACGCTGCCTGAGGTGGGCCGGTCGAGGCCGCCGGCCAGGTTGAGCAGGGTCGACTTGCCCGAGCCCGACGGGCCCATGACCGCGACCAGCTCGCCGCTCGACACCTCCAGGCTCACACCTCTCAGCGCGTGCACCGAGCCGTGCTCGCGGGTCACGTCGCGCAAACTACTCACCACGGTCATGCGTTCTTCTCCTTCGACACGGCCTCGCAGTGGTCCAGCCAGCGCTGCTCCGCCTCGGCCTTGAAAATCAGCGAATCCAGGACCAGCCGCTGCGCCAGCCCTCCGGTGGCGGCCCGCTTGGCCTGGGTGAGGTCCTGCAAAGCGCGCATGGTGGCCATGCGCTGGGTGAGGATGACCTCGGCGACGTCGACGTCCGCGCCGGTCACGGCCATCGCGATCTTGATGGCCAGCTCGTCCCGAGGCCGGTCGTCCTGGGCGACGGGGGTGCTGAACCATCGCTCCAGCTCCGTACGACCGGCCTCGGTGATCGTGTAGACCGCCCGGCCCTGCTCGTCCGCGCCGCCCGGCGCGACCAGGCCGTCGCGTTCCAGCCGCGAGAGCGTCGTGTAGACCTGGCCGATGTTGAGCGGCCAGGTCGCCCCCGTCGACGCCTCGAAT
This sequence comes from Nonomuraea sp. 3N208, assembly GCF_052245935.1. NCBI lineage: Bacteria > Bacillati > Actinomycetota > Actinomycetes > Streptosporangiales > Streptosporangiaceae > Nonomuraea > Nonomuraea sp. 3N208. Next base: position 136,643 of record NZ_JBQQBR010000005.1, read on the forward strand.
TCCACGCGCAACTGGTAGCCGTAACGCGGTCCCCTGCTCAGCAACGCGAGCAGTCCCTGTCTGATCGACATGGATACCGAGTATGCATACTGAGTATGCTCCCCGCAACTGATCCGCGTTTTCTGGACAGGGGGCGACGTTCAGGCCGATACTCGCTACATGAGCTCGACCCATCCGCCCTTTCGCGCATCCGACGGGGAACGTGACCGTGCGATCGACGAGCTCAAACACCGTGCCGTAGAGGGCCGGATCTCCCATGACACCTTTGTCGGGCGCGTGGACCAAGTGCTGCGGGCCCGCAACCGGTGGGAGCTCGACGAGGTGGTCGCCGACTTACCGAAGCGCCCGACGATCAGGCAACGGCTGACCGACGCGGTGGCCACTGTTTCCGAGTTCACCACCAAGCTGCAGTCCGCCTGGCGACGGCCGCGGCTGCCCCGGCTGGCGCTGCCCGATGACGACCGGCTGCGCTATGTGGTGGGGCGGGGCTCGGCCTGCGATCTCGTGTTGGCCGACCTGACGGTGTCCCGGGTGCACGCCGAGCTGCGGCGGGATGACGATGGCGGGTGGATGCTCGTCGATCTGGGATCACTCAACGGCACGCGGCTGAACGGGTGGCGGCTCGTGGGGCCCGCCCGGGTCAGATCGGGCGACGAGATCTCGTTCGGCGACTGCGGCTTCCTCCTGACCGCAGGCCAGCCCTCTGCCTGAGTGAGGTGCCTGCCTGAGGCGCAGCGGATGGGCGGCAAATACGGATATTTGCGGATTGCAGGATGGCGGGGCTGGTTCATGATCTGATGGCGAACCCTCAGCCCTTTGGAGATCCCATGCGGCGCACCTCAGCATCCCTCGTCGCGGGCGCGCTCGTCGCAGCCCTCGCGTGGGCGTCCAGCCCCACCTCCCCCGCCGTCGCCCTCGACCCCTCGGCCGGCGTGGCCGACCTGGCCCAGGACATCAACCAGATCCTCAGCGACTCGCGGCTCACGATCGCCAGAGCGGGCGTCGTGGTCAAGAGCGCCGCGACCGGCGAGGAGCTGTACGCCACCGACGCCGGCAAGCTGCTCATCCCCGCGTCCAACACCAAGCTCTTCACCGCCTCCGCTGCGGCGGAGACGCTCGGCCTCGACTATCGTTTCTCCACCACCGTCCTGAACACCGGCCGCAAGGCCGGCTCGCTCTTGACCGGCGATCTGGTGCTGCGCGGCACCGGTGACCCGACCATGCTGGCCGAGGACTACGACGCGCTGGCCGCGAAGGTGGCGGCGGAGGGCATCAAGGTCGTCACCGGCAAGCTGGTGGCCGACGACACGTGGTTCGACTCCCAGCGGCTCGGCAACGACTGGTCGTGGGACGACGAGACCGCCTACTACGCGGCGCCGATCTCCGCGCTGACCGCCTCGCCGGACCGGGACTACGACGCGGGCTCCGTGATCGTGGCCGTGGCCGCCGAGGGCGACACGGTCAAGGTGACCACGACGCCGCAGACCGACTACCTGAAGATCGTCAACAAGGCCACCGTGGGCACGCAGACCGACGTGCTCATCGAGCGGCAGCACGGCACCCGGACGGTCGTCATCACCGGTACGGTGGCGACCCCGTACCAGGAGTGGGTGGCCGTGGACGATCCCACCGCGTACGTCTCCTCGCTGTTCCGCAAGTCGCTGGCCGAGCACGGCGTCAAGGTCCTCGGCCCGACCGTGGCCGCGGCCACCCCGGAAGGGGCGAAGGAGCTGGCCGCACACGAGTCGATGACGCTGGGCGAGCTGCTGGTGCCGTTCATGAAGCTCAGCAACAACATCCACGCCGAGATCCTCACCAAGGCCATGGGCCGCAAGGTCGCCGGCCAGGGCACGTGGTCGGCCGGGCTCAAGGTCAGCACCGACTTCGCCAAGGCGAACGGCGTACAGGTGATCAACATGCGGGACGGCTCCGGATTGTCGCGCCGCGACGGGTTCTCGCCCGGCTCGATCGCGCAGCTGCTGACCGCCGTACGCGGCAAGCCGTGGTTCCCCACCTGGTACGAGTCGCTCCCGATCGCCGGCAACGCCGACCGCTTCGTGGGCGGCACGTTGCGCAACCGGATGCGTAACACGCCGGCCGCGAACAACGTCCGCGCCAAGACCGGCTCGCTGACCGGGGTGACGTCGCTGTCCGGGTACGTCACGAGCGCCGACGGCGAGCCGCTGATCTTCTCGATCATGCTGAACCAGTACCTGTCTGGCTCGCCGAAGGACATCGAGGACAAGATCGCGATCCGGCTGGCGCAGTTCTCCCGCGCCAACCCGGTCAACACCACGGCCCAGCTGCGCTCGGCGAACGACGCCACGGCAGGCGACCTCGAGTGCTCGTGGCTGAAGCCCGTACAGTGCTAGCCGCCCGTCGCGGCTCCCTGACGCCCAGGGAGCCGCGACGGTTTACCTGGGCCGGCACGGCACCTGATCACGATTCGGCTACTTGGAGCTCCAGGTATGCCGCAACTTTTCAGGACATGGCGGACTTAGGAGGGCCAGAATGCGGGTTCGACGCAGTGTCGAGCTCGTACTCGGAGGACAAAATGCGCAGACCGCTCCAGGCATTGGCCTGTGTCGGGAGTCTGGCGGCATTGAGCTTCCCCGTGTCCGCGGAAGCGCGTGCGCAGGCGGCGACGGCTCAACCCCAGGCCAATCAGCAAGCATGCCGGGTCGTCGCGGTCAAGCCGTTCGTCTCCAAGGGCAAGGTCCGCGGCACGGCCGTCCGGACCGGCTGCGCGGACCAGGCCCGTCTCCGAGTACGCATCACGGTGGCCGTCACCGGCCCCGACCGCATCGTCAAGAGCGGCTCCCAGATCATCGGCAACGGCCGGATCACCGCCGGCGCCACCTGTACCGCCACCGCGCGCCGCTACTACGTCGTCGCGCTCGACGCGCAGGGCCGGGTCAACACGTCCCGCTCAGTGAAGCTGTCGTGCGGGCGCCCGGCCGCGAGCCGAGGCTTCGCCTCGACGGCGGAGACCTCGGTCGTCAGGCTCACCAACGCCGCTCGAGCCAAGAACGGCTGCCGCCCCCTCGTCCATGACCGCAAGCTGCACCTGGCCGCCGAACGCCACTCGGCGGACATGGCCGCCAACAACTACTTCGACCACGACTCGCGCGACGGCCGCACGTTCGACCAGCGCATCAGGGTGGCGGGCTTCGCCTTCACCAGGGCCGGCGAGAACATCGCCAAGGGCCAGCCCACCGCCGCCGCCGTGGTCAGGGCCTGGCTCAACAGCCCCGGCCACCGCGCCAACATCATGAACTGTGCCTTCACCCACATCGGCGTCGGGCACAACACCAAGGGCCCGACCTGGACCCAGGACTTCGGGACCCACTGAGAGGACCCGCTGAGAGCCACGGGAGCGCAGGGCTTTCACCGGCCACACCCCTAGCCGGTTTCCCACCGCACGCCCACAGCGCTCCCCTTCCAGCGGGCCCGGCCGCGCCTCCCCCCGCACACAGGACCGCGGCCGGGCCCGCACGTCCAACGCACCGCTTGGGATCCGGTTTACCGAAGGTCAGTAAAGAGCCTCGGCCTTCACTTCAGGCCGGGGATGACCCGGAGGGCCGAGGAGTGCGAGCCCTGAGCACGGCGAAGGGGGCCCGCCAGAAGACGGGTCCCCTTCGTACGCGTTTGGGTCAGCGGCTCAGGATGGAGAGGACGCCGAGGAGATCGTTCACGGCGTCCAGCTCGACGAGGTCGTCGTCGCTACCGAAGTTGTTCCGGTCGCCGATGGTGGTGGTCGTCCCCTCCCCGGTCCCGTTCTCCAGTCCGGGCAGAATGTCCGTCTGGATCGACTCGGCGGTGACGCTGGGTGTCGCAGCTAGCGCGGAGCCGCCGAACGTGACCATCCCGCCGACGAGACCGAGCAGGACGAGCCCTTGTCTGTACATGTCGAATCTCCTTGATACCTATCGACTACTCTCCGTAGCTATCGCGAGAAGATCTGCCCTTCGCCCTCTCTCAACAAACACCCGCATTTCTCTCTTGACCTGCAAAAACACGCCAGCTGAGAGAAGAGGTGCCAAAGATCATCCTTCTTGGCGAATAGATGTGCTCAGGCGAGGAAGACCCGCCTCTTTCATGACCGCCGGATGACCACGATCGCTAGGGCAAGGTGAGAACGACCGGGCCGTCGGCAGTGACGGCGACCGTGTGCTCGACGTGCACGCTCCTGCTGCCGTCCGCCGAGCACACCGACCAGCCGTCATCGGCCATGTAGTAGCCGTCGCCACCCCCGGCCATCAGGCTCGGCTCGATCGCGATCACCAGTCCGGGTCGCAGCAGCAGGCCCCGTCCCCTGCGAGCCTCGTTGGGCACGAACGGCGACTCGTGCATGGCCCGCCCGATGCCGTGGCCGCCGAAGTCGTTCTGCATGCCGTATCCGGCGCCGCGACCGACCGTGGACATGGCGTGGCCGATGTCCCCCATCCTTCCGCCGGGCACGGCCGCCTCGATGCCGGCCGCGAGCGTCTCCTCGGCCACCTTGATCAGTTTCAGGTCCTCCGCGCGCGGCTCGCCGATCGTGAAGCTCACCGTGCCGTCGGCGTGCCACCCGTCCACGTACGCGCCGCAGTCCACGCTGAGCAGGTCGCCGTCGCGCAGCCGGTACGGCGTCGGCAGGCCGTGCAGCATGACCCCGTTCACGGACGTGCAGATCACGCCCGGGTACGGGGTGGCGCCGAACGCCGGGTGGTACCCCAGGAACGACGCCCCCGCCCGCGCCTCCTCGATGACCGTCCGCGCCACCTCGTCGAGCTGGGCCAGCGACACCCCGACGGCGGCCCGTTCGCGCACCGCGGCGTGGATGGCCGCGACCACCCGGCCCGCCTCCCGCATCGCGGCGATCTCCCCGGCGGTCTTCAGCTCGATCACGGCAACTCCTCCGCATCCGGCGAATAACTATACCGGTATTATTATCACGGATCATGGCCATGTCGACTCAGTCGAGGCCTCGCCTGCCCGGGACCCAGAACGGCTTCGTGTGTACGTCCCTGCGCGACCAGCCGCGCTCGTTGACGAGGTGGGCGCGGACGGCCTGGATCGTGCGTGCCTCGCCGGCGAGGTAGGCGACGCCGGGCTCGTCCGGCAGGTCCAGCTTCCGCACCGCGTCCACGAGGGTCTGCGATCCGGCCGCCGGCGCGCCGTTCCTGCACACCCGCACCAGTTCCCTGGGCAGCTCCAGGTGGTCGCCCGGCCCTTCGGCCTCGACGGCGCCGTAGACGGCCGCGTCCTCGGGCAGGTCACGCACCATCGCGCCGAACGCGACCGAGGCCGTCTCCTCCCCCGCGAACACGTGGTACGACCCCTCCCGCACCACGAAGCCGCCCTCCGGCCTGGTGAAGGAGATCTCCTGGCCGGGCGCGGCATTTCTGGCCCAGGAGGCGCCGGGGGAGTCGCCGCCGTGGTCGTAGCCGATGAGGTCGAGCGCCTCCCAGGTGGGGTCGTGCCGCCAGATCGAGTACGTGCGCAGCACGCCACCCAGCAGGCCCCGACCGTCGCCGATCAGCACCCGCACGTGCTGACCCGGCGTCCACGCCAGACCGGCCAGGGCCTCGCCGCCGATCCTGATCCGCCGCATGCGGGTGGCCACCTGCTCGACCTCGACGATCTCTCCCGCCACGAACATCCGGTCGAGCAGCCTGCGGGCCATGGTCTGCCTCATCGCCTCCCCCTGGGGTCGAGCTCCTCGATGCGGTGGCGAGCCTCGATGAAGACCTCCTGGATGCGCTCGACCACCTCGGGGTCGTGGTGGGCATGGTGAAGCGCCTTCACGGCGGCCTTCACCAGGCGCAGCGCGGGGCCGACGATCTCGGCGGCCTCGGGCTCGCGGAACATCCCCCACTCGCTCCTGCTGGCCGCCCGGCCCCAGAGCCGCCCGATCTCGTCCACCTGCTCCTCGGCGGCCTGCCTGCCCTCGTCGGTGACGTGGTAGACCTTGCGGCCGTCCGCCTGCTCGACACGGACGAGGCCTTCGTCCTCCAGCAACTGGAGTGTGGGGTAGATGGAGCCGGCGCTCGGCTCGTAGGTGCCGTTGAACCGGTCGGCCAGGCGGCTCATCACCTGGTAGCCGTGGCCGGGCTGCTCGGCGATCAGAGCGAGGACGGCCAGGCGGAGCTCGCCCGGGCCGAAGAAGCGCCCCGTGGGGCCGAACCCTCCTGGGGCGGCGCGACGCGCGTTCATCATCATGAGTCGGATGCTATATCGAACGATATAACGAAGTAAATATCGACAGATGACGTCTTGACGCGTGCCATAGATCCTTGATGCCGGCCGCATCTATACAGGGCGAGACCCGTTCCCAAGGAGACTCGTGCATCCCGACCAGCAACACGACTTCGCCGAGTTCGTGGCCGCCCGCTCGGACAGCTTGATCAGGCTCGCGTACGTCTTGACCGACGACCAGCACGCCGCCGAGGACCTGCTGCAGACGGCGCTGGCCAAGACGGCCGGCCACTGGCGGCGCATCCGGAGCAATCCGGAGGCGTACGTGCGGCGGGTGATGTACCACGAGCAGGTCGGCCGCTGGCGCAGCCCGCGCTGGGGCCGCGAGCGGGTGGTGGACACGGTGCCCGAGCGGGCTACCGGCGACCGCACCGCCGAGGTCGACACCCGCATCACCCTCGGCCAGGCGCTGCGTGCGCTGCCCGTGCGTAAGCGGGCGGTGCTGGTGCTGCGTTACTACGAGGACCTCTCGGAGTCGGAGGTCGCCAAGATCATGGGCTGCTCGGTCGGCACCGTACGCAGCCAGACGCATCAGGCGATCGCCCGGCTGCGCCAGCTGGTCGGCGAGCCCGTCACCCTGGAGGCCTGACATGACGACCGTCAACGAACACACCATCGCCGAGGAGCTGCGGCGCATGGCCGGCGAGGCCCGCCCAGTGGACCCGCACGCCTACGCCGCCCGCGCGACCACCCGATCGTCGAACCGCCGCCGCCTGTCGTGGACGCTCGCGGCCGCCGCCACCGCCCTGGTCGCCGGCGCCGTCTTCGTCACACTCGACGGGGAGCAGATGACGGCGAAAGTCGCCAACCCGCCCACCCACCAACTGCCGGCCAACACCCCCAGGCAAATCCAGGCCGTACGCGTCTGCATGCCCGCCGGCGGCCCCTCCGTCAATGTCAACCCCTACTGGCGAGACCCGGCACACGGCACGTCGGCGGACTTCCGCGTGCTGGCGGAGTACCGGGACAAGAACGGCTACACCGCCCTGGTCGGCAGCACGAAGGGCTTCGTCCTGTGCACGCCGAGCGCCGAGACGCCTGATCCTCCGGTGTTCACCTACTGGGGCAACAGGGCTCCGGGGAACCTGGCGAGCGCCACCGATCCGCTCATCGTGGACAGGTACGCCGTGCAGTACTGGTGGGCCCCGGACCCCAAGCACCAGGACAACTATGCCCTCGTGGTCGCCGGCCGGGTCGGTCCTTCGGTGCGGCGGGTGACGATCGACTGGGCCGTCGGGAAGCCCACGGACGCCGTCGTGAGCAACGGCTTCTTCATCGCCAGGACGCCCGCCGGCACCGTCTCCCGCAAGGACCAGCATGGCGAGATGGCCGACTACGTCGACACCCCTCGCCCCACCGTGACGGCCTATGACGCGGCGGGCCGGGTCGTGGCCACCACGCCGGACGTGCCGTTCGACTGGCGCGGCCCGGTTACGTGAGAACCCGGCCCAGGAAGTCGCGGACGATCGGGACGATCTCTGCCAGGTTGGTCTCCAGCGCCCAGTGGCCGGCGTCGAGCAGGTGCAGCTCGGCGTCCGGCAGGTCACGCAGGTACGCCCTGGCGGCGCCCTCAGGCATGTAGCCGTCGTGCGGGCCCCACACGATCAGCGTCGGCGGGCGGTGCTCGCGCAGGTAGGCCTGCTGTTTCGGGAACCATTCGAGCGTTGTCGCCTGGTCTTCGAAGAGGCTGGCGACGTTCGCGCGGCGCTGCGGGGTGTCCATCAGCGCCCAGTGCAGTTTCCACAGGTCCGGGCTCACCCGGACAGCTAGGTGCTCGGGCAGCTCGCCGGCGAACTCATCACGGAAGCCCTCCTCCGTGACGTTTCCGGCGAGCTTCGCCCGGCCCTCCGGCGTCGGGTTCGCCCAGAACTCCTTGAGCCAGCCGTACTTGGGCCCGAGTTCGTCCTCGTAGATGTCGCCGTTCTGGATGACGAGCGCGGTGACCCGCTCGGGGGCACGCATGGCCAAGCGCAGGCCGAACTGGGAGCCGTAGTCGTGCAGGTAGATGGCGTACCGCGACAGTCCCATGGCGTGCGTGAAGCGTTCCAGGAAGCCGGCGTAGCCGTCGAAGGTGTAGGAGAAGGCGGTGCGGTCGGGCGTTCCGCTGTAGCCGAAGCCCGGCAGGTCGGGCGCGATCAGCCGCCATCGGTCGCCGAGTGCGGGCATGAGGTTGCGGAATTCGTACGAGGAGCAAGGGTAACCGTGTGACAGCAGGAAAACCGGCGCGTCCGGCGGCCCGGCCGCGCGGTAGAAGATCTCGATTCCGTCGATGTCGATCGTCCTGTGCGCGACCGGTGCCATGGTGCTTGTGGTCATGGCGTACCCATCTGCCCGCCACGACCGGGAGCTATCTAATTCCAGATCCCCGGAACACCGGCGGGAGCGTCATCCTCGACCTCCCTCTGGTCGATCACGTCCCCCTGCAGAGGCAGCAGCACGGTGACCTGACGCCCCCAGTCCATGAACCTGGTCTCCGACTCGACCTGGACCGAGCCCTTGTCTCCCGCCGGCAGCACACCCTTGGCGGACACGCGCTGGATCAGGCCGTTCTCACCGAGCCAGATCGTGTAGGAGATCTTGCCGACCCGGCTCTTCTTCGAGGGTGCCCCGAACCGCTCGACGAAGGCATCGGACACCGAGGCGAGCTTCTTGGTCGTGATGGACCCCTTCACCACCCCGTCGCGCAGGGAGGTGCGCTCGGCCAGCAGCGTCTTGAGCGTGTCCGGCTCCAGCACCGCGAGCAGCAGGTTGCCGGCCGGCACCTCCGCCCCTCCATAACGCACCCAGCTCGCATCGGCCCGCCGCAACGCCTCCTCCACCACCGGCCCGGAGACGTAGCTCACGTCCCCAGCAGAGATCATCCTGGTGGACGACTGCTGCAGCGCCTCGGTCTCTTCCGGCTTCGCCTTCATCATCCTGCGCAGCAGATCCGGGCTGTAGCGCAGGGTGTGGGCCACATCGGAGGCGACAACGCCGCGCGTGCCGAACCCGATCGTGCCATCGAGCTCGGACGTGGCGACCTGGCCCGGCGAGTAGGTCACCTTCGCCGTGGCCAGCACATTGACGGCCTTGCCCGGCGCCAGCTCGGCCTTGAGCGCCTTCACCGGGTCGACCTTGGGCGCTGCCTGCGCGGGGGCGGCCGCTAAGGCCACGCCCGCTACCACGGCGACACCGACGATTGTTCGCTTCATCTGCGTTTCCTTGGGACGGTCCAGAGGGACGCGAACAATCTTGTGCATCTAAGATCGTTAGTCAACTTGTTCGAGCCAAGCGGTATTGCTACGCGTTGCCGCGGATTTCTTCCGCCAGTCCGCGCAGTGACGCGACCGGAAGCTCGATTTCCGTCCACGGCGGTGTGAGATCCGTGGTCGTGTAGCGGGGCACCACGTGGACGTGGAAATGGAAGACGCTCTGCCAGGCGGTCTCACCGCTCGCATGCCACAGGTTGATCCCGGGCGCCTGCGACGGTGCGGTCATCCTCGTAAATCGTCTGCGAAGGTTCGGTCCCTTCGACGATGCGGCAGAAAACACACGACATGTCACTCATATCTGACCTCCGTCGGAAGTGTCGTGTGCGGAAGCGATCTCGTCGAAGAGCCGAGCGTACGATCTCATCGGCGGCCATGCTGTCAGCCCGCCCAAACACCGCTCAACCGCTGTGAGTGAGCGCCCCTCGGCGTGAGAGGCGGCGCTCCAGGGGTTCAGGACTCGCGCTTGGGAATGATCCGCTTGACGGCGAGACCCGCGGAGACGAGCGTGAAGATCGCCAGCCCGATCCAGATCGCGTTGAAGCCGGCGAATGGAGCGGACATGAGACCCCCGAAACCGGCCGCCACGCCCCCAATCGGCAGATTGTTGTACATTCTCACCATTTCCTTTCTCTGTGCCAGGCCGCCTCCCAGAAGGCCTTCGCCTGGACGATCTGCAGGAATACGTCGAAGACCATCTCCACGAACAACAGCCCGGCCAGGAGCATCTGCCGGGGACCGCGGGCGCGTACGGTCACGACGCGTTCGACCATGAAGATCACGGTGATGGCGACCCATACGGGCTGGATCCGCAGGTCTCCCGTCACCGCGATGGACCCCACAACGGTTCCCAAGTAGAGGAAGACGACCACGACGCCGATGAGCGAGAGCAACTGCCGTCCCCAGTAGGGCCGGGTCACCTTCGTCCACCCGTAGTCGGTCAGGTTCTCCAGCGCGCCGCGCTTCCAGCGCAACCGCTGGCGGAAGAGCTCGCGCCAGGTGGGCATGACCTCGGTGGTCAGCGTGCATTCCCTGGGCGCCAGGATGCGCAGGCCCAGGTGGAGGATGGCCAGCGTCAGTTCGTTGTCCTCGGTGAGGACGCGGACGTCGTACACGTGGCCCGCGCCGGGCAGGCGACCGGCCCTCCGTGCGGCGACGACCTGCTGCAACGTGAGCGCGCGGAAGAGGGTGGCGGTCCCGGTCAGTACGAGCGCCTTGCCCTGAAGCCGGCGGACGTCGCGAGCGTAGCGGACGTACTCGTTGCGCTGGAGCATGCCGACGAACCCGCCGCCGTCCTTGCCGGTGAAGGTGCCGCCGACAGCGGCGTAGCGGCCGCCGCTCAGGTATGCGAGCCCGGCCTGTACGAAGCCCCGGTCCAGCGCCGAGTCGGCGTCCATGACGAGGATCGCGTCGTCGGGACCGAGGAAGTGCAGCAGCCGGTCGAGCACTTGGTTGAGCCCGCCCGCCTTCTTGTGCACGTTGCCCACGGTCTCGTACACCTCGGCGCCACGACCACGGGCGATGTCGGCGGTGGCGTCGAAGCAGTTGTCGGCGATCACGATGACGCGATCCGGCGGCCGGGTCTGGAAGCGCAGCGAGTCGATGCTCTCGGCGATCTGCCCGGCCTCGTTGTGGGCGGGGATCAACGCCGTGACCCGCATCCGGTCGATCGGCGTCCAGGGCAGGCTTGTCTTGCCGTCGTAACGGCGCGACGTCGGTCGCGCGACGGCCCGCAAATGGGTGGTCACGTGGGCGCTTTCAGGCGAAGTGGGGTGAGGAGATGGATCTATCGCCTGATGGAGCAAACGCCCAGGTCAGCGAGCAAAAGGCAATCTACCACACCCTTTACCCTTCTTTAACCCCTAAAGAGGGCCTATCAGCTCATATACAGTTGCATCGCACGGAAACCGCCTGTCTCCTCCTTGATCCGAGCTAGGTGCCTTTTTGTCCAAATCTCGTGCCCGTCGTGGCGTCGTGCTGCCCGCCATCGCCGCCGTGCTCGGCGCCGCCGCTCTGATCGCGATGTCGTCGTGGCCCCGGTCCGCGGCGCCCGCCGTCCCGGCTCCCGCCACCGCCGCCCCCGTTCCGGTGGCCGCGACTCCGCGGATCCCCGCCTCACCCCCGGTCCGCGTGGAGATCCCCGGGATCGGCGTACGGGCGAAGGTCATGAAACTGGGCCTCAACTCCGACGGCACGCTGGAGGTCCCGCCCCTGTCGAAGGCCGATCAGACGGGCTGGTACGAGCGGGGCGCGGCCCCGGGAACCGCCGGCCCCACCGTGATCGTCGGCCACGTGGACACCGCCGACGGCCCGGCCGTCTTCTACCGGCTCGGCGAGCTGCGCCGGGGCGATCGCGTACGGGTGACGCGTGCCGACGGCAGGGTCGCCACGTTCCAGCTCGACGCGCTGGAGTCGGTACGCAAGGACGCCTTCCCGACCCAGCGGGTCTACGGCGACGTGGCGTACCCGGCCATCCGGCTGATCACCTGCGGCGGCGACTTCGACCGCACGAGCGGCCACTATCCGAACAACACCATCGCCTACGGCCGCCTCGTCTCGATCACCTGAGGTTGGAGGGGGCGGGCGGCGCGGCGCCAGGCGGCGTCCCGGAGCAGGCGCAGGCCGTTGAGGCCGACGATGATGGTGGAGCCCTCGTGCCCGGCCACGCCGAGCGGCAGGGGCAGCTCGCCGAACAGATCCCAGGCCACCAGCACGGCGATGAAGGCGCCGGCGATGGCGAGGTTGGCGACGACCAGGCGGCGGGCCCGCCGGGCCAGGGAGAGCACGGCCGGTACGGCGGCCAGCTCGTCGCGCGTGATGACCGCGTCGGCCGTGTCCAGGGCGAGATCGGACCCGGCCCGGCCCATCGCGATGCCGGTGTGGGCCGACGCCAGCGCCGGGGCGTCGTTGACGCCGTCGCCCACCAGCGCCACCTGCGCGCCCCGCTCCTGCAGCTCGCGGACCGCCGCCACCTTGTGCTCGGGCAGCAGTCCGGCACGCACGTCGGCGATCCCGACCTGGGCGGCCACCCGGCCCGCCGCTCGCGGGTTGTCGCCGGTCAGCAGCACCGGCCGGGCTTCGGTCACGGCCTTCAGGTGGGCGACGGCGGCCGCCGCGCCGGGCCGCGTGCGATCGGCGAGGGCAAGCACGGCGATGGGCACACCGTCCACACGCATCACCACGGCACTGTGCCCGCCGTCCTCCAGCTCCCCGACCACCGAGCTGCACCCACCGAAGCCCTCCTCCGACTCGCCGATCTGCCGGTTCCCAGGATGCGCAGGGGGCAGGAGCGCGGCGGGGCTGCCGATCTCGACCAGTTTTCCGTCGACACGCGCCCGTACGCCGGTCCCCGGCACCGCCTCGAACGATTCCGCCGTGGGCCAGGCCAGACCCGCCTCACGGGCCGCCTGGACGACGGCGCGGCCGAGCGGGTGCTCCGATCCCTCCTCCGCAGCGGCGGCCAGCGTGAGGACGCCCTCTCGCGTACCGGAGAGCACGCGGACCTCGGCCAGGTACGGCCGACCCTCGGTCAGCGTGCCGGTCTTGTCGAAGGCGACCTGGGTGACGGCGGCCAGCTGCTCCATGACCACGGCGGACTTGACCAGCACGCCGTGCCGCCCGGCGGTGGCGATGGCGGCCAGCAGCGGCGGCATGGTCGCCAGCACCACGGCGCAGGGCGAGGCCACGATCATGAAGGTCATCGCCCGCAGCAGGCTCTCCTGCAGCGGAACGCCCCACAACAACGGCAACGTGAACAACGCGACGGTCGCGGCGACCATGGCGACGGAGTAGCGCTGCTCGACCTTCTCGATGAACAGCTGGGTACGCGCCTTCGTGGCACTGGCCTGCTCCACCATGGCCACGATCCGGGCGATCACTGTCCCGGCCGCCGGACGCGTCACCCGTACCCGCAGGACGCCCACGCCGTTGAGGGTGCCGGCGAACACCTCGTCGCCGGGTCGCTTGTCCACCGGCAGGCTCTCGCCGGTGATGGTGGCCTGGTCGACGTCGCTGGCGCCGGCCACGACTTCACCGTCGGCGCCGATCCGCTCCCCCGGCCGTACCAGGATGATCTCGCCGACCTCCAGCTCGGCGGTGTCGACGATCTCCTCGTCACCCGTCTCGGTCACGCGGGTGGCCCGCTCGGGGGCCAGGTTCAGCAGTCCGTGTACGGAGTCCTCAGTGCGTTTGGTGGCGACGGCCTCCAGCGCGCCCGAGGTGGCGAAGATGACGATGAGCAGCGCGCCGTCGAAGACCTGCCCGATCGCAGCGGCCCCGATCGCCGCCACCACCATCAGCAGATCGACGTCCAGCGTCTTGTCCCGCAACGTCCGCAGCCCGGCCAGGCCTGGCTCCCAGCCTCCGGCGGCGTAGCAGGCAAGATAGAGCGCCCACCAGGTCCACGACGGCGCCCCGGCCACTTGCGCGACGCCTCCGGCCGCGAACAACGCGGTGGCGGCCACCGCCCAGCGGACCTCGGGCAGCGATCCCGCCCCGGTCCGCCACCACGTCACGGCCCCGGTCGGCGGGATGGCGTCGGTAGGGCGCACTCTCAACTCTGTGGTCACCATGGCATCGTATATGCGCATTCACGCAGATACGCAAGTAATGAGCTCGGCGGCTATGCTGGCGGCATGCACACGTCGCTGCCCGATTTCGACATGCCGAATGAGGAACAGGTGCACCTGGCGGCGGAGTCGTTCCGGCTGCTCTCCGACCCGACCCGCATCAAGATCCTTTGGGCGCTGCTGCAGGGCGAGTCGTCCGTCGCCTGCCTGGCCGAGCTCGCCGACGCCGCCCCCACCGCCGTCAGCCAGCACCTGGCCAAACTTCGCCTGGCCGGGCTGGTCAAGGGGCGCCGCGAGGGCACCTTCGTGTATTACAGAGCGGCGGACGAGCACGTACGCCGTCTCCTGACCGAGGGCCTCTACCACGCCGACCACATCGACCGCGACCACCAGCCCGCCGCCGGCGAAGCTCACCGCACTGGGTGAACATACCCCGCGAGGAACCCGGCAGCGGTGATGGAGCCGGGCCGGGCGGGTACTGCATGCACTGGCGTGCGGAACGCAGCGGTCAGCCGAACTCCTTGCCGAAGTCGAACGTGCGCCACCGCTCCGGCCGGATCCGGACCGTGACCCATTCCGACAGATCATTCCTGATCGCCTCGAAGAACCGCTCCCCCTGTGAAGGGCCGAGGTATCGGATCGCCCATCCGCGGTACTCCTCCGGGTCGGTCGCCTCGTAGGCGACGACAGGGCCGTCGACGGAGACGAACTTGTACGGCATTTCCTCCTGCTGCGCGGCGAAGCCCACGTAGCCGGTCTCCTGGATCAGGCCGAGCTTGCGGCTGCCGGACGGCGTGCTGATCCTGATCTCGCCGCCGGGCGTGTAGGCGTACCAGATCGGGATCAGCAGCGGCGCGCGGCCATCAGGGACGCTGAGCACGCCGATGTGCGTGCCGGCCAGGAAAGTCTCGCGTTCCGCGAGCGTCATGCGGGTGGACATGTCGTCATCCTCGCGTCGGGCCGGCCAGGCGGACGAGCATCTTGCCGGTGTTGGCGCCGCGCAGCACACCGAGGAAGGCGGCCGGAGCCTTCTCGAGGCCCTCGACCACCGTCTCCGCGGTACGCAGGCTGCCGTCGGCGAGCCACGGCGCGGCCTTCGCGATGTACTCAGGGAAGCGGTCAAGATGGTCGGTCACCAGCACGCCGCGGACCGTGAGCCTCTTGGTGACCAGGTCGTAGATGTTGCTCGGGCCGGGCACGCGCCCGATGGCGTTGTACTGGCTGATCATTCCCACCAGGGCGACCTTGCCGTGCGTCTTCAGAGCGCCGATGGCGGCCTCCAAGTGATCGCCGCCGACGTTGTCGACGTACACGTCGATGCCCTGGGGTGCGAGCCGTTCGGCCGGCGACTCGGCCCGGTAGTCGATGGCGGCGTCGAAGCCGAAGTCCTCGGCGACCTTCTTGGCCTTCTCCGGTCCCCCGGCCGAGCCGATCACCTTGGCGGCGCCCAGCTTGCGGGCGAGCTGCCCGGCGACGCTGCCGACCGCGCCGGCGGCGCCGGAGACGAAGACCACGTCACCCTCCTTGACCGGCGCGATCTCGGCGACGGCGAGGTACGCGGTCAGGCCGGTCGTCCCCAGCGCGCCCAGGTAGTCTTGCGGCCGGGCGAGGCCGGTGTCGACGACGGCTGCCCCGGCGGCGTCCAGCACGGCGTACTCGCGCCAGCCCAGGAAATGCGACACCGTCGCCCCGACCGGGATCTCCGGGGCCCGGGAGGCAACCACCTCGCCGATCGCGCTCCCTTCCATCGCGACACCGAGCTGGAACGGCGGGATGTAGGACGCGGCGTCGTTCATCCGGCCCCGCATGTAAGGGTCGACCGACATCCACGTGTTGCGCACGAGGACCTGGCCCTCGCCCGGCTCCGGTACCTCGACCTCGACCAGCTCGAAGTTCTCCAGCCCTGGCTCGCCGACGGGGCGGGAGGCGAGCCGGATCTCACGATTGACGCTCATCGTTCTTCCTTTGGCAGATCGGTTGACGTCTCCACTTTGATCCGGGCGACTTCGGGTTTTCTGCAGGCCGCCTTTAGGCTGACGGTGTGCGTTTCGGGGTGCTCGGCCCGCTGGCCGTCTGGACGGCTGACGGCAGGCCCGTACGCATCCCCGAGGCGAAGGTCCGGGCGCTGCTGGCCGACCTGCTCGCGTACGAGGGCCGCCCCGTGTCGGCCGACCGGCTGATCGACGATCTGTGGGGCGAGCGGCTGCCGCGCAACCCCACCGGCACCCTGCAAACCAGGGTGTCCCAGCTGCGCCGGGCCTTGGAGAGCGCCGAGCCGGGCGGCCGCGGCCTGGTGGTGTCGCAGCCGCCGGGCTACCTGCTGCGGCTCGAGCCCGAGGCCGTGGACGCGGGCCGGTTCGCGTCCCTGGTCGCCCGGGCCAGGGCGACGGGCGACGTACGGGAGCGGGCCACCCTGCTGGCCGACGCGCTGGCGCTGTGGCGGGGACCGGCGTACGCCGACTTCGCCGACGCCGACTTCGCCAGGCCGGTGGCGGCCCGGCTGGAGGAGGAACGCCTGGCCGCGCTGGAGGAGCACGCGGAGGCCCGGCTGGCGCTCGGCGAGCATGGCCACTTGGTCGGCGAGCTGGGCGATCTGGTGGTCCGGCACCCGATGCGCGAGCGGCTGCGTGCCCTGCACATGCGCGCCCTCTACCGGTCCGGACGACAGAGCGAGGCGCTGGCGAGCTACGCCGGGCTACGCGAGCGGCTGGTCGACGAGCTCGGTTTGGACCCCGGTCCAGAGCTGGTGGCCTTGTACGAGGCGATACTCCGGCAGGAGCCGGCGCTGGAGGGCGCCGCCGTCGCGACGCGGCCGCGTACCAACCTGCCCGCGGCTCTGACCGAGCTGATCGGCAGGGCAGAAGCGGTGGCCCAGGTGCGCGCACTCCTGCGGTCGGATCGGCTGGTCACGCTCACGGGACCGGGCGGGGTCGGCAAGACCCAGCTCGCGCTCAAGATCGCTCGAGAGCTGGAGGGCGGTCTGGCCGGCGGTGCCTGGCTGGTGGAGCTGGCCGGTCTCGATCGGGCCTCCGGCGACTCCCCTGCGTCCGTGGCCGGCGTGGTGGCCTCGGCCCTCGGCATCCGCGACGACGATCGAGGCATCCATGCCGCCGGCCACAATGATCGTGACGGCGTCGAGGCGGGAGCCGTGGGCGACCCGCTGGGGCGGCTGGCCGAGGCTCTGCGGGTGAAGGACCTGCTGCTCGTGCTGGACAACTGCGAGCACGTGGTCGAGTCCATCGCCGTCGTGGCCGAGGCGCTGCTGCGGGCGGCGCCCGGCCTGCGTGTTCTCGCCACCAGCCAGGATCCCCTGGACATCCCCGGTGAACGGCTGTGGGCCGTGCCCGCGCTGGAGCTCCCGGACCCGGCTGCGGGGCCTGCGGATCTGGGCCGGTTCGGGGCCGTGGAGCTGTTCGTGACCCGCGCCGCGGCCGCAGCGCCCGGCTTCGAGCTCCGCCCCGGCAACGCGGCGGCCGTGGCGGCGATCTGCCGACGCCTGGACGGGATCCCGCTCGCCCTGGAGCTGGCCGCCGCTCGCGTGCGCGCGCTCGGGGTGCACGAGCTGGCCGCTCGGCTCGACGACCGATTCGGCGTGCTGGTGGCGGGCAGGCGTGGCGCCCCGGCCCGGCAGCGTACCCTTCGCGCGATGATCGACTGGAGCTGGGAACTGCTGACCGAGACCGAACGCGTGGCCCTGCGCAGACTGAGCGTGCACGCCGACGGGTGCACGCTGGCTGCGGCCGAGGACGTCGCCGCGCTGAACGGGATAGACGTGCTGGCCCGCCTGGTGGACCGCTCGCTCGTGGTCATGGTGGACGGCCCGGACGGCCCCCGCTACCACCTGCTGGAGTCGGTCCGGGAATACTGCCTCCAGCGCCTGCGGGAGGCAGGCGAGTACGACGAAATCCACCGGCGGCACCTGCGCCACTACACCGCCCTGGCCGAACGCGCCGCCCCGCAGCTCCACGGTCCCGGCCAGCGGCTCTGGCTGGAACGCCTCAACCGCGAATGGGCCAACTTGCGCACCGCCCTGGACACGACGGTCCGGCTGTCCGACAGCGATGGTGCGACCCGCCTGGTCAACGCGCTCATCTGGTATTGGCTCCTGGGCGGCCGCCTGGCCGAGGCCCGACGCGCGCTGGACTTGGTGGCGCTGAGCGTACGCGACGACGCCTGCGTCGCCGCCTGGCGGGCCGGCGTGACACTGCTGATGAGCGGCGGCACAGATCCGGACGCCCGGACGGCGATCACCACGTACGAAAAGATCTCCGACCCGCGCGCACGGGCCAGGGCCCAATGGTTCCTCGGCTACGCCTACCGCGGATTCACCGACCTGGCCGACACCGCCGCCCTGATCGGACAGGCTCTCGAAGCCTTCCGCGAGCTGGACGACCGCTGGGGCGTGGCCGCCGCGCTGAGCGTGCGGGCCACGATCGCCCGCGCCCGAGGCGATCTGGCCGCCGCACACCGTGACGCGTTGGAGAGCGACGATCTCTTCCGCGAGCTCGGCGACCGGTGGGGCCGGGTGAAGGCCACCAACACTCTCGCCGAGCTCGCCGAGATCGCCGGCGACTATCCCGAGGCGGCGCGGCTGCACCACGAGGGCCTGCGCATGGCCGAGGACCTCGCCCTCTGGGGCGAGGCGTCGTTCCGGCTGTCGGGGCTCGGCAGGATCGCCCTGCTGACGGGCGATCTCGCGGCGGCCGACACCTACCACCAGCGCGCGATGCGCCTGGCCGCCGAGCAGTCCCACAAGGTCGCCGAGCACTTCGCCGAGATGGGTCTAGCCTTGAGCGCCCGCCGCAGGGGCAAGCCCGAACTCGTCGAATCCCACCTGGCCAAATGGGTGGACTGGCTACGAGGCGTGGAAGGAGAGCCCGGTCTGGCCCTGGTCCTGGCCGAGCTGGGCTTCGCCACGGAACAGCGCGGCGACCCCGGAGCCGCCATGAAACTCCACCTGGACGGCCTCGCCTCCGCCCGCAAGATCGGCGATCCCCGAGCCGTGGCCCTCGCCTTCGAGGGTCTGGCCGGGGCAATGACCGCGGATCCGTCGCGGGCGGCGCGGCTGCTGGGCACCGCTGCGGCTTTGCGCGAATCGGTCGGCGCGCCCTTGCCGCCCGCCGAACGAGGCGATGTGGAGCGCATCACCGCGAGGCTGCGCCAAACCCTCGGGGATGAAGCGTTCACGGCCGAGTTCGAGCACGGCACCCAGGTCAGCCCCGACGACGCGATCCGCACATTCGACGGCCACCGGCCACGTCTCGGCTAACCTCGAGACCATCCCGCCGGCCCGCTTGGGAAATAGGCAACGGGTGGGCGCGCGAAACGCCCACCCGTACTGCCCGGTGAACTAGGCCTTCAGCCAGCTCATCATCGGACGCAGCTTGGCGCCCGTCTTCTCGATCGGGTCCTCGGCCAGTTCCTCGCGGTACTGCGTGAACTTCTTCTGGCCGCTGTCGAACTCATCCACGAGCTCCCGCGCGAACGACCCGTCCTGGATCTCGCCCAGGATGCGGCGCATCTCCTGACGGGCCTCGTCGCCGATCACGCGCGGGCCGCGGGTGTAGCCGCCGTACTCCGCCGTGTCCGAGACCGACCAGTACATCTTGGAGATGCCGCCCTCGTACATCAGGTCGACGATGAGCTTCATCTCGTGCAGGCACTCGAAGTACGCGACCTCCGGCTGGTAGCCGGCCTCGATCAGCGTGTCGAAGCCGGCCTTGATGAGCTCGGACACGCCGCCGCAGAGCACGGCCTGCTCGCCGAACAGGTCGGTCTCCGTCTCTTCCTTGAACGTGGTGCGCAGCGCGCCGGCGCGGGTGCCGCCGATGCCCTTCGCGTACGACAGCGCCAGGTCCAGCGCCTTGCCGGAGGCGTCCTTCTCGACGGCCACGAGACACGGCACGCCGCGCCCGGCCTCGAACTGACGGCGGACGAGGTGGCCGGGGCCCTTCGGGGCGACCATGCACACGTCCACGCCCTCGGGCGCCTCGATGAGGCCGTAGCGGATGTTCAGGCCGTGGCCGAAGAACAGGGCGTCGCCCTCGACGAGGTTGGGGGCGACGTGATCGGCGTACAGGTGGCGCTGGATGTGGTCCGGCGCGAGGATCATCGTGACGTTGGCCTCCTCGACGGCCTCCGCCGGCGTGACGACCCGCAGCCCGTCGTTCTCGGCCTTCTCGCGGCTCTTGGAGCCCTCGGGCAGGCCGACGCGCACGTCCACGCCGGAGTCCCGGAGGGAGAGCGCGTGGGCGTGGCCCTGGCTGCCGTACCCCAGCACGGCCACGTGGCGTCCCTGGATGATCGACAGGTCGGCCTTGTCGTCGTAGTAAATCTCGGTCACTTGCTCAAAACCTTTCAGGCGGTACGGTCCAGTGCCCTGAGGGACCGGTCAGTGATGGAACGGGCGCCGCGGCCGATGGCCACCATGCCCGATTGGACGAGTTCTTTGATCCCGAACGGCTCGAGGACCTTGATGAACGCGTCGAGCTTGTCGGGAGTGCCGGTGACCTCGATGGTCACGGCATCGGCCGCCACGTCGACGCAGCGGGCGCGGAAGAGCTGGACGAGCTCGAGCACGTGCGAGCGGTTCTCGGCGTCGGCCTTGACCTTGATCAGCATCAGCTCGCGCTGCACGGACTGCGACGGGTCGAGCTCGACGATCTTGAGCACGTTCACGAGCTTGTTGAGCTGCTTGGTGACCTGCTCCAACGGCAGGTCCTCGACGCTGACGACGATCGTGATGCGCGAGATGTCGTCGTGCTCGGTCGGCCCGACGGCCAGCGAGTCGATGTTGAACCCCCGCCGGCTGAACAACGCGGACACGCGCGCCAGCACGCCCGGCTTGTTCTCGACAAGCACGGACAGCGTGTGTCTACTCATCCTCGTTCTCCCACTTCGGCGCCATGTCCCGGGCGATCTTGATGTCGTCGTTGCTGGTGCCTGCCGCGACCATGGGCCAGACCATCGCGTCCTGGTGGACGACGAAGTCGACCACGACAGGCACGTCGTTGATCTCCATGGCCTTCTTGATGACGGCGTCCACGTCCTCGGGACGCTCGCACCGCAGACCCACACAACCATAGGCCTCGGCGAGCTTCACGAAGTCCGGGATCCGGCGCGTCTTCTGCAGGTCCGTGTTGGAGTATCGCTCCTCGTAGAAGAGCGTCTGCCACTGGCGGACCATGCCCAGGTTACCGTTGTTGATGACGGCGATCTTGATCGGCACACCCTCCAGCGCGCAGGTGGCCAGCTCCTGGTTGGTCATCTGGAAGCAGCCGTCGCCGTCGATGGCCCACACCATGGCGTCCGGGCGACCCATCTTGGCGCCCATCGCGGCCGGCACGGCGAAGCCCATGGTGCCGAGGCCGCCGGAGTTGATGAACGTGCCCGGGTGCTCGTAGTCGATGAACTGAGAGGCCCACATCTGGTGCTGCCCGACCCCGGCCACGTAGTACGTGTCCGGTCCGGCGATCGCGCTCAGCCGCTCCATCACGTACTGCGGAGCCAGCGAGCCGTCCTCGAACTCCTCGTACCCCAGCGGGTAGGTCTCCTTGTAGCCGTTGAGCACCGTCCACCAGTCGGCGTAGTCGCCCTTCTGTCCGGACGCCCGGATCGCGGCGATGAGGTCGGTGATGACCTCCTTGCAGTCGCCGACGATCGGCACGTCGGCGTGGCGGTTCTTGGAGATCTCGGCCGGGTCGATGTCGGCGTGCACGACCTTCGCGTACGGCGCGAACGACGGCAGGTGGCCGGTCACCCGGTCGTCGAAGCGCACGCCCAGGCCGATGAGCAGGTCGGACTGCTGCAGCGCGCCGACGGCCGACACACTGCCGTGCATGCCCGGCATGCCCATGTGCTGCGGATGGCTGTCGGGGAACGTGCCGCGCGCCATCAGGGTGGTGATGACCGGGATGTTCGTCAGCTCGGCCAGCTCCAGCAGCTCGGCCGAGGCGCGGGCCTTGTGCACGCCGCCGCCGACGTACAGGACCGGCCGCCTGGACTCGGCGATCAGCTTGGCCGCCTCGCGGATCTGCTTCGAGTGGGGCCGCGTCACCGGGCGGTAGCCCGGCAGCTGCATCACCGGTGGCCAGGAGAAGGTGGTCTCGGCCTGCAACGCGTCCTTGGAGATGTCCACGAGCACCGGGCCGGGCCGGCCGGTCGCGGCGATGTGGAACGCCTCGGCGATCGTGCGCGGAATGTCCGCCGCGTCGGTGACCAAGAAGTTGTGCTTGGTGATCGGCATCGTGATGCCGGAAATGTCGGCCTCCTGGAAGGCGTCCGTGCCGATCGCCTTGCTGGCCACCTGTCCGGTGATCGCCACGATCGGCACCGAGTCCATGTAGGCGTCCGCGATCGGCGTCACCAGGTTGGTGGCGCCGGGACCGCTGGTCGCCATGCAGACCCCGACCTTGCCCGTGGCCTGGGCATAGCCTTCGGCCGCATGCCCGGCGCCCTGCTCGTGCCGTACAAGCACGTGCCGGACCTTGGTCGAGTCGTAGAGAGGATCGTAGGCGGGCAGGATGGCGCCGCCAGGGATCCCGAACACGGTGTCGACTCCCACGTGCTCCAACGCCCTCACCAGGGCTTGTGCACCTGTCATGCGTTCGGTCATCGGCTCGTTCCTTGCGTGGCTACTCGCTTAGGACATAAAAAATGCCCCTTCCCACCGGACGGCGGTGGGTCTGGGGCGGCGCGCAGGTCGTGGTGCTTCGCTATCGGCCTGCGCGCCGGCGAAGTACTACGAGAATCTCACTGCGAAGCATGGCCCCACGATAGCCGCTCTGAACGCCCTGATGTCAACTTCGTGGACACAAGTCTCAAACAGTGAGACTAGTCCGCATCAGGGAGTCGACCCCGCGCGCCGCCATCGGGCGGGCCACGAGGAAGCCCTGGCCGCTGGTGCAGCCCATTTTCCGCAGCAGTTCCAGCTGTTCGGGACGCTCGATGCCCTCGGCCACCACGGTCAGCCCGAGGTCGTGACCGAGTCGCACGATCGTCCGCGTGAGCAGCGTCAGCGTGTCGTCCCTGCCGAGCCCCGCCACGAACGACGGATCGATCTTGATCATGTCGACCGGCAGCTGCCGGAGGAACGCCAGCGACGCGTAGCCGGTGCCGAAGTCGTCGATGGCCAGCCGCACCCCGAGCGCGCGCAGCTCCGACAGCCGCCTGATCGTCTCCTCCGCGTCCTCGACGAGCATCTCCTCGATCACCTCGAGGGTGAGCGCGGACGCCGGCAGCCCGCTCTCGGCCAGCGCCTCCTCGACCGTCTCGACGAAGCGGGGCGCGGTGATCTGGCGGGCCGACAGGTTGAGCGACAACCCGATGTCCCAGGACGAGGCCCGCCAGGCGGCGACCTCGCGGCACGCCTCATGCAGGATCCACTCGCTCAGCGGCACGATCAGGCCGGTGTCCTCGGCCGGGCCCAGGAACTGCTCGGGCGGCACGAACACCGACCCGCGCCACCACCGTACGAGCGCCTCGACCGCGGTCACCCGCGACGTGGACAGGTCGACCACCGGCTGGTATTCGATCGCGAACTGCTGCTCGATCAGCGCCCGCTGCAGGTCGGCGGCCAGCTCCAGGCGGCGTACGACGTCGGCGTGCATGTGCGCGGCGAACACCTCCACCCGCCGCCCGCCCAGCTCTTTGGAGCGCGCCATGGCGACATCCGCGTTACGGAGCAGGTCGCCGGCCGGCGTGTCGTCCTCGGTGAACGCCACGCCCACGCTCGCGGTCAGCGCCACGTCCCGGTCGGCCACCCGGAACGGCTCCTGCGAGACCGCCCGGACGAGCCGCTCGGCCAGATCCACCGCGACCTGCGCCTCGCCGCCGGTCTCCACCAGCACCGCGAACTCGTCGCCACCCCACCGGGCGAGCGTGTCGTCGGCGCGCACGGCGCCACGCAGCCGCCGGGCCGCCTGCCCGAGCAGGTAGTCGCCGCTGGCGTGCCCCACCGAGTCGTTGACCGAGGTGAACCCGTCGAGGTCGAGGAAGATCACCGCGACCTGACCGGACGTGCGCCCGGTCAGCACCTCGCGGGTGCGCTCCTCGAAGTAGGCGCGGTTGGGCAGACCGGTGATGCCGTCGTGGAAGGTCAGGTGGGCGACCTGGTTGCGCAGGGCCTCCTCGTCGCTGACGTCCCTGGTCGTGACCAGCATGAGCTCGTCGCCGCCGACATGGCGGGTGGCGACCGACTCGGTGGGGCGCCAGGTGCCGTCGGCCGCGCGTACCCGGCAGGCGATCAGGCAGGCGCCCGGGGCGGCGTTGTCCTCGTCGAGGTGCATGGCGCGCATCGCCACCTGGATGCCGGGCACGTCCTCGGGGTGGATGTAGTCGAAGATCGACCCGCCGACCAGCTCGTCGGGGCGGTAGCCGTACGTGACCTCGACCCCGGGGCCGATCTCACGTACGACGCCCTCGTAGTCGCACAGGAACACCACGTCGCCCGAGCTCTCGGCCAGCTCCCTGAGCTGCCGCTCGCCGAGCCTGACCAGGCCGCGCAGGCGCATATTGGCCGCCGACACCACGAACAGGCGTACCAGCAGGAGCAGCACCACGGAGACCGCGACCACCACGACGCCGGAGACGGGCTGCGCGGCCCGCCCTCCGGCCAAGTGGGCCAGCAGCGTGCAGGCCGCCACGGCGACCAGCGCCAGCGGGACCATCGCGACGACGTTCCTGGCGACGAGCACGCCCGCCTCCCTGACCCGCGGCGCCCACGGGACTGCGGCGAGCAGCAGCAACGCCACGGGCACCAGCATGACGGTCCAGGTCGGCGGCGCGCCGCCGTCCAGGCGCGCCACCCCGGCGGCCAGGGCGGCCACGGTCATGGTGGCGAGCACCCCGGTGCCTGCCAGGCCGAGCAGCCAGGAAGAGGACCTGCTGGTCAGCACGGACGGGATCACGGCGCACGTCACCAGCAACGCCACCATCGGCGGCAGCATGACGAGCGTGAACGCCGGCGGGTCGGCCGCGGCGTACACGTGGCGCAGCTGCACCACCCATCCGATGAGGAAGAGCGAAGCGGCGCACAGATAGGCGTCGCTGATATGCCGCAACACGGCCTTGGCCGGGAGCTTGCGATCGGCCGCGATCAGCGCGCCGCCCGCGGTGACCACGGCGCCGAGCAACACGAACAAGTCGGCGAAGCCGGCGACGAGGCTCTCGGCGAAGGGACGCAGCGCCATGCCGGCGCCCCAGATGACGGCGCCGCCGCCCATCCAGCGCGCCCCCATCGCCGTCGGGCGGTGCCCGGCCGACCTCAGCGAGACGACCAGCAAGGAGGCGGCGGCGGCCAGCGCCGCCAGGCCTCCGGCGATCGCTCCGGCGATCAGGACCTGTTCGTCCTTGACGAACGCGGCAGCGAGCACCACCATGCCTGCCGCAATCACGGCGGTCAGCGGCGCACGTGGATCACGCCAGCGGATCACAGTCGTTGCCCATCCCGTCTCGAGCTCTGCACCTGCGACCGCCGAAGTCCGGCGATCACTTCGCCAGTGTGAGCGGTCAGGGGCACGCGGGTGGTGACAACGCCGATGTCGTCACCGATCTGATAACCACACGGACCAATTGCCGCCAAGAGCTCCTTGACAGGCAGTCAGGAACTCCCCGCAAACGCCACCGTACGCACCGAAGGTCACGGACCAGCCACGTTCAGGGATCCTCTCAGTACGAGTCGGTGATAACGTTGATCAGCTGGTCGCCCGCGAGATAACGCGAGAGCTGCGCCTTGATCAGGCGGAGCATCCGCCGCCCCGACGCGGGGGTGCTGCCCGCGACGTGCGGGGTGATCAGCACGCCCGGCGCGCTCCAAAGGGGATGGCCCTCGGGCAGCGGCTCGGGCGCGGTCACATCCAGCGCGGCGCGTAGCCTACCGTTTTTGAGCTCCAAGATCAGCGCGTCGGTGTCGACGATGCCGCCCCTGGCGGCGTTCACGAGGACGGCGCCGTCCTTCATCCGGGCCAGGAACGTGGCGTCCACCATGCCAGCGGTATCCGATGTGGCGGGGACCAGCAGCACCACGACGTCCGCCTGGGGCAGCAGACGGGGCAGCTCCGCCATGCCGTGCACGCCCTCGCGGGCGCTCCTGGCCACCCGTACGGTCTCCACCTCGAAGCCCTCCAGCCGGCGTTCGAGCGCGGCGCCGATGGAGCCGTACCCGACGATCAGGACGATCGAGTCGGCCAGCACACCGGTGTGGTGGTAGGTCCACTCGCCCCTGCGCTGCGCGTCCACGAACTCGGGGAACTCCCTGAGCACCGCGATCATCGCACCGACCGCCCACTCGGCGGTCCCCGCGTCGTGCACGCCCCGGGCGTTGCACAGCACCGCGCCATGAGGCATGTGCGGCCGGTACGGCTCCACCCCCGCGGTGACGGTCTGCACCAGCCGCAGCGAGCTCATCCTGGCCAGCGTGCCGGGAACGTCGGGCACCGTGACGAGCGGCGGGATCCAGACCTCCACCTCCTCGATCCCCTCCGGCATGGGGGACGTGCCGTCATAGACGGCGCATTCGACTCCCGGCAGATCGGACAGAACTTCGGCCACCGAATCGGAGGGAACCCAGGTCTTCATGCGCAGAACTTTATGTCTCGCCGGTAAGTATGGGGGATATGAGGAAGCTCTGGACGATCCTACTCGTGGCCGCGCTGACCGCCTGTTCCAGCAGTTCGGGCAGCTCGAGCGGTTCCGGCGGCGGTGGTGGAGGCGGAGGCGAGGTGCTCCCGACGGCCACCGCGGGACAGGCCGCTGCCCCGGGCGAGCCGAAGGACGTGGTGACTGGTCTTTCCGTGCCGTGGGCGGTGGCGTTCTTGCCCAGCGGCGATGCTCTGGTGACCGAGCGGGACTCGGCCAGGCTGCTGCGGGTCAGCCAGGCCGGTCAGGTGACAGAGCTGGGGACGATCGAGGGGGTACGCCCGGACGGCGAGGGTGGCCTGATGGGCGTGGCCGTCAAGGACCAGCAAATTTTCCTTTACTTCACCGCGGAACAGGACAACCGGATCGTCCGGTACCCGTTCGACGGCAACCGCCTCGGCTCGCCGGAGGTGCTCCTCCAGGGCATCCCGAAGGGCGGCATCCACAACGGCGGCCGGCTCGCGTTCGGCCCCGACGGCTACCTGTACGCCACCACGGGCGAGGTCGGCGACCGCAGCCTCGCGCAGCAGCGTGACTCGCTCGGCGGCAAGATCCTGCGCATGACCGTGGACGGCAAGCCCGCCCCCGGCAACCCCTTCGGCACGCTCGTCTACAGCTACGGCCACCGCAATGTCCAGGGCCTGGCGTGGGACGAGCAGGGACGCCTGTACGCCTCCGAGTTCGGCGCCAACGCCTACGACGAGGTCAACCTGATCAAGCCGGGCTCGAATTACGGCTGGCCGGAGGTCGAGGGCCGCGGCGACGACCAGCGGTTCGTGAACCCCATCCTCACCTGGACCACGGACGAGGCGTCGCCGTCCGGCATGGCGTACGCGAACGGCTCCCTCTGGGTCGGCGCGTTGCGTGGGGCCCGTCTGTGGCAGATCCCGCTGGGCGAGGACGGCTCGGCCGCCAAGCCGGTCGCCCACTTCACCGACCGGTACGGCCGGATCCGCGCCGTCACCACCGCCCCGGACGGCGCCCTGTGGGTGGGCACCAGCAACCAGGACGGCAGGGGCTCCCCCCGCGACGGCGACGACCGCGTCCTGTCCGTGACGGCCTCCTCGTAACGCCCCCACCTCTGTCCCCCGGTCCCTGGCTGGTCACGACCTCCCCCGCGCGGTACGCCGGGTGCTGGTCGGGACCGCCGCCGGGCCGCCCTCCCACCGATGGTGCCCCGCCGTGGTGGGGGCCGGTTCGTGTACCGCCGTGCAGACGCCCCACCGGGGTCGCGTGCAGGAGTGCCCCCTACGACCCTCTGGGGGCGCCCGCGCCGTGGTGGGCCGTGTGCAGCCGACGACAGGCGACAGCGGGCGCCCTCGAAGGGCCCCTGGCCGGCGCCGGGGCGCGGAGGCGGGCGGGGGTCAGCTAGTTACTGGCCCGCGCCGGCGCAGGTGATCTGCGCCTGAGGCCGGTACTCCGTGGTCAGCTTCCTGTCCTTCTTGACCACTTTGCCGCCCTTGTAGAACACGCGGGCGACATCGATGGTGAACCCCTGCTCGCCCACCGTCGGCAGACAGCCAGGCTCCGAGCTGACCTCACGCCGGAACGGTTTGAAGTCCCGCCGCTCTGACGTGACCGCCTCGATCTTGTCGTACCGCTTGGTGCTCCACAGCGTGACCGTGACCGACGTGTCGGTGAAGGCGGTCTTGATCAGCACGCCGTACTCGGAGTCGTTGCGCCACTTCAGGTCGGTCTCCGGATAGAGCAGCGCGACGTCCCGCCCGGCGGGATAACGCTGCGCGTAGTAGTCCATCGGCCGGTGCTCGACGTCGTCGAACCCACCGAAGAAGGCCGCGTTGTACATGGTCGTGGCGAACTGCGACACGCCGCCGCCGACGATGTTCACCATCCGCCCGCCGACGATCTGCCCGGCCTCCACGTAGCCGTCCTCGACGGTCCGCTCCCCCACGATCTCGTTGATCGAGAACGTCTGCCCCGGCCTCACCAGATGCCCGTCGAGCTGCTGCGCCATGCGCTGGATGTTCTTCACCCGCGGCTGGCAGCAGTCGAACGTCGTGCTCAACGAGCCCACGATCTCCTTGATGCCGAGCCCACGGACCTGCTGTGTGCTGACGGTCGGCTCGACGACCCCCAGCCGCACCGGAATCGTCCGCTCGCCACTGGCGTCGAACACCTTCTCCGCGTCCCTGGCCAGCAGCTTGTCGTTCACGCCCCGCCCGGTGCGGGCAGGCACCAGGACCGGCTTTTCGTTCACGATCTGGTACGTGGCGTCGCGCGGCTGCTGGGCGGCGTCGACCAGCTTGCTCTCCACGTTCGCCAGCACCGCCTTGGCGTCGAACTCGGGCACCAGCGAGCCGTCGCCGTCCGGGGTGAACGTCAGGTTCGCCGCGATCACCGCGGGGAGAATCTGCGCCTGCTTGTCGCCGAGGGTCAGCGTGATGGGCGCGGCGACCGCCCTGCGTGCCTTGGCCAGGGCCGTCTGAACGGCCTCGCTGGTCGTGGCCGGCTTGGCCGGCCGCAGCGTCAGCACCACCGTGCCACCGCCGCGCAGGAAGGCGTCACCGATCTGGCGTACCGCGTCGTCCCGGTCGACCAACACGCCGTCGGCGGGCTCGCGCGCCTTCGGCTGCAGCCCGATGAAGACCACGCGGCCTTCGACCGCAGGCTTGTCCACGCCCTCCGCCAGGCCCTCGACGGTCCTGGCGAGCTGAGAGGAATCGATGGTGACCTTCGGCTGGAGCTCGGTGACGCCGGTCAGGCCCTGCCACACCTCCTGCGGGCTGGGGAACCCGCTCGGCGCCTGCCCTATCGTGCCGACCACGTCCAACTCCAGCCCGGCCTCGTCGGCCTGGACGGTGTCCTTCCTGCCGCCGATGTCGACCACGACGGGCTTGCTGAGCTTAGGGCTCAGCTCGATACGCAACTTCTCGGCCGCCTGCGTCACGGTCAGCCCGCCGATGTCCACCCCGGCCACGCGGGTGCCGCGCAACACGGATCCTGACATGAGCACGGCGGGCACCACGTACGCCAGCGCCGCGAGCACCACGACGAACAAGGCCAGGCCCGGCAGGAGCCGGCGCCGCTTCGGCGGGTCGGAGTCGAAAACAGAGGGTCGTTCGGCCACTCCGAAGACCGGGGCGGGTGGGGCCGACGGTTCCTTGTCCTTCATGGGCCATGGCTGCGGCGGCGGCGCCACCGGTGGTAGCGCGCCTCCCGATGGACCGCCCGGCGCGCTCGTGCCCTGTGCCGGCCGGGGCTCCTGCTTGGCCGGCGAGCCGAAGATGTCCCGGGAGACCCCTGGGGGTAACCCTTCGATCCGCGGCTTCTTGGAGACTGCCGACGACGGCAGCGGCACCGAGGCGAACGGGTCGGTCGGTGATTCGATCGGTCCGGCGTTTTGCACGCCTCAATCTCCTCCCGGTCCGCAGCCAAGTCTCAGGCAACAGTAAGGCACGGGGATCCGCATATGTCACGGGAAATGGCTACGGAAATGTGTCAACCTAGCCACCGGTAGCGATGTTCGGGACGTCCGGCCGTGCCGTAACGTGGCCGCAATTCCGCTTGACCCGCCGCGCACAGATGTTCGAGATAGCGGCGGGCGCTGACCCGCGACAAGCCCGTGAGCTCGGCCGCTTCGGCCGCCGACAGGTCGCGGCCCGCCTCTCGCAGGGTATCGGCGACCAGCGCGCAGGTGGCCGCGGACAACCCTTTCGGCATGGGGGCGGCCGACGTGTGCCTGCCGAAAAGGCGGTCCACGTCGTCCTGGCGCGCCTCGGGGCCGATGGAGGTCAGGCGTTTGCGGGTGTCGGTGTACTGCTGGAGACGTTCGGTCAGGGCGGCGGCGGTGAACGGCTTGATCAGGTAGTTGACCGCGCCGCCGCGCATGGCCTCCCTGACCGTGGGCACGTCGCGGGCGGCGCTGATCATGAGGACGTCCACGCCATGGAGTGCCTTGAGCACCTCCAGGCCGGACATGTCGGGCAGGTAGATGTCGAGCAGCACGAGATCGGGGCGGAGCTCGGCCACCGCGCTGAGCGCGTCGGCGCCGTTGTGCACCATGGCGACGACCTGGAAGCCCGGCACCCGGGATACGTAGCCGCTGTGGATGCGCGCGACCATGAAGTCGTCGTCCACGACCAGCACACGAATTGGGCTCATGATCCCGCCTTCGCCGGCAGCAGGGCGGTGAAGACCGCGCCCTCAGAGTTGGCTACCCGTACCCAGCCTCCTCTGCGCAGGCACGCCTGCCTGGTCAGCGCCAGGCCGAGGCCGCGTGGTCCCGAGTGGGCGGCCTTGGTGGTGAAGCCTTCCCTGAAGACCTCGTCCACCAGGTCAGGAGCGATGCCGGGGCCGGAGTCGCCGACCCGCACGCGCAGCCCGCTGTCGTCGGCCTGCACCGACACCTCGATCGTGCCTGCCGCGCCGTCGAGCGCGTCGATGGCGTTGGCGACCAGGTTGCCGACCACCAGGACCGCGTCCTGCGGGTCGCCGAGCATGCCTTCGGGGACGGCGGAGTCCTCCGCCAGCACGAGCGTGGCGCCGCGCTCGGCCGCCTCGGCGGACTTGGCCAGCAGGAGGGCGGCCAGGGTGGGGTCCTGGACGCGTTCACGCAGGTCGGTGGCGTACGTGGCGCGGGTGGTGCGGGTGATGAAGCCGATCGCGGCCTCGTGCTCGCCCAGCTCGAGCAGGCCGACGACGGTGTGCATGCGGTTGGCGAACTCGTGCGCCTGGGCCCGCAGCGCCTCCGTCGCGCTGCTGGTGTCGTCGAGCTCGCGGGCAAGGCGGACGAGCTCGGTACGGTCCCTGAGGGTGACCACCCAGCCGCGGTGCTGCCCGCGTACGGAGACCGGGGTGCGGTTGAGCACCAGCACCCGCTCGCCGTTCAGCACGACGCGGTCCTCGCCCTGGTCGGCGCCGCCGAGCACGTCGCGCATGCGGTCGGAGACCGGCATCTGGCTCAGGTCCTCGCCGACGTCGCCCAGCAGCTCGCGGGCGGCGTCGTTGACCAGCGTCACGCGGCCTTCGAGGTCGAGCGCGAGCACGCCTTCCTTGACGCCGTGCAGCACGCCTTCGCGCTGCTCCAGCAGGGCGGCGATCTCCCCGGGCTCCAGGCCGAACGTCTGCCTGCGTACGCGGGCGGTGATCAATGCGGCCAGCGCGAGGCCCGCCAGCATGACCGCCAGCGCCGTCCACACCAGCGGCGGCAGCGCGGCGCCGAGCTGGCCCATGACCGTCGTCTCCAGCACGCCGACCGAGACGAGGCCGATCACGTTGCCGTACTCGTCGCGGATCGGGGTCTTGCCCCTGACCGTGGTGCCGATGGTGCCGGTCTCTGTGCCGACCCAGTCCCTGCCGGTCCGCAGCACGGTGGTGCCGTCGGTGGACAGCTGCTTGCCGATCAGCGAGGTGTTGGGGTGGGCGTAGCGCTTCTGCTCGGCGTTGGCGATCACGACGTAGTCGGCGCCGGTCTGCTGCTGAACGCTCATGGCGAGCGGTTGCAGCACCGTCTCCGGGTTCTGCAGCTTGAAGGCGTCGCGGACCTGGGGCAGCGCGGCCACGGACTGGGCGATGGCGAGCGCGCGCTGCTGGTGCAGGCTGTCGAGCTGGTTACGCGTGTGGCCGGCCCACACGCCGGCCGTGCCCCCGACGGCGAGCAATACGATCACCGTCTGAAGCACGAACAGCTGGGTCCCCAGGGAGGCGTTACGCACCCATGTCACAGGGCACATCGAAACAAACCCAGGTCACGCCCAGGTCGCGACCAATACGACCACTATGACGGCAAGCACGCAAAGCCTCGACGTGGGCGGAAAGGGGATTCACGATCCCAGTTTCATAACCGTGAAATCCCCCTTGGAGTGATCATGCGCCTGCGCATATTCGCCGCACTAGCGGTGCTCTCCCTGGCCGCGCTCACTGGCTGCGGCGGCCAGAACGGCACCACCGCCTCCTCCGGCACCCTGCGCATCATGGCGCCGGCCGCACCCGGAGGCGGCTGGGACCAGACCTCACGCACCGCCGAGCAGGCGTTCAAGACGGCCGCCCCGGACCGGAAGGTCGAGGTGTTCAACGTTCCTGGCGCGGGCGGCACGATCGGCCTGGCGCAGCTCGCCGGCGAAAAGGGCAACGGCAACCTGCTGATGACCATGGGCCTGGTCATGGTGGGCGCCATCGAGCAGAACAAGTCGAAGGTCACGCTGGCCGAGACGACGCCCATCGCCAAGCTGACCGAGGAGTACGAGATCATCGTGGTCCCGGCCGAGTCCCCGTTCAAGACGGTGGCCGACCTGGTCGCCGCGTGGAAGGCCGACCCCAGCAAGGTGTCGATCTCGGGCGGGTCCGCGGGTGGCACCGACCACATCGTGGCCGGGCTGATGGCCAAGGCCGCGGGCGTTGACCCCAAGCAGGTCAACTACATCGCCAACTCGGGCGGCGGCGAGGCACTCAACCAGCTGCTCGGCAACAAGGTCAGCGCGGGCATCTCGGGCGTCGGCGAGTTCTCCGAGCACGTGAAGTCCGGCAAGCTGCGCGCGCTCGGCGTGACCTCGGGCGAGCGGATCGAGGGCCTGGACGCGCCCACGCTGAAGGAGGGCGGTCTGGACGTGGAGCTGGCCAACTGGCGCGGCTTCGTGGCCCCCGGCGGGCTGTCCGACACCGACAAGAAGTCCCTGACCGACCTGGTCACCAAGATGCACGACTCGCAGCCGTGGAAGGACGCGGTGGCCAAGAACGGCTGGATCGACTCCTTCCAGACCGGGCAGCAGTTCGCCGACTACCTGAACGCCGAGCAGACCCGGGTCAAGGCCGTCATCGCCGAGATGGGGCTCGTCTCCTGATGGCTCGCTGGTGGCGGCCCGAGCTCGGGCTGGCGGTCGTGGTGCTCGGGCTGGGCGTGTTCGTGATCGCCGGGACGCTGGACGTCTCGGCGGCGGCCTCCCAGCTTGGCATCGGGCCGCGGTTCTTCCCGATGCTGGTCGGCGGGGCCATGGTGCTCGTCGGTCTGTTCTACGTGATCGACGTGCTGCGCGGCGGGCACGGTGACCCCGAGGAGAGCGAAGACGTGGACGTGGAAGCGCCCGCGGACTGGCGCAGCGTGGGGCTGGTCAGCGGGATCTTCCTGGCGTTCGCGGCGTTGCTGAACGTGCTCGGCTGGATCATCGGCGCGAGCCTGCTGTTCTTCGGGCTGTCGCTGGCGCTCGGCGCCGAGCACAAGGTGCGCGCGGCGGTGGTCGCGGTCGTCATGGGGATCGCCACGTACCTGCTGTTCGTCAAGGGCCTCGGCGTCACGCTGCCGGGCGGCCCGCTGCAGGGGGTGATCTAGGTGGAGTCGCTGCAGCTCCTGCTCGACGGGTTCGCCGCCGCGCTCACCCCGGTCAACCTCATGTACGCGCTGATCGGCGTCACGCTCGGCACCCTGGTCGGCGTGCTGCCCGGCATCGGGCCCGCGATGACGGTGGCGCTGCTGCTGCCGATCACGTTCACGGTGCCGGCGGCCAGCGCGTTCATCATGTTCGCCGGCATCTACTACGGCGGCATGTACGGCGGCTCGACCACGTCCATCCTGCTCAACACGCCCGGCGAGTCCTCGTCGATGATCACGGCGTTGGAGGGCAACAAGATGGCCAGGCGCGGGCGGGCCGCCCAGGCGCTGGCCACGGCGGCCATCGGCTCGTTCGTGGCGGGGACCATCGCGACCGCGTTGCTGGTGGTGGCGGCGCCGGCCGTGGTGGCGTTCGCGATCTCGTTCGGCCCTGAGGACTACTTCGCGCTGGCGATCCTGGCGTTCACCGCCGTGTCGTCGGTGTTGTCCCGCTCGATCGTGCGCGGCCTGGCCTCCCTGGGACTCGGCCTGACGATCGGATTGGTCGGCATCGACCAGCAGACCGGGCAGGCGCGGCTCACGCTAGGCATCCCGCAACTACTGGACGGCATCGACGTGGTGATCGTCGCGGTCGGCCTCTTCGCCCTCGGCGAGGCCCTGTACGTGGCCTCACGGCTGCGCCACGCAACGCCCGAGGTGGTGCCCGTCGGCCGGGCGTGGATGGGCCGGGCGGACTGGGGTCGCTCCTGGCGGCCCTGGCTGCGCGGCACGGCGCTGGGCTTCCCGTTCGGCGCGCTGCCCGGCGGCGGGGCCGAGATCCCCACGTTCCTGTCGTACGCGGCCGAGAAGCGCCTGGCCAAGGGCGTGGCCAAGGAGGAATACGGCAAGGGCGCCATCGAAGGCGTCGCAGGCCCGGAGGCGGCCAACAACGCCTCCGCGGCCGGCACCCTGGTCCCGCTGCTCACCCTGGGCCTGCCCACGTCGGCGACGGCGGCGATCATGCTGGCCGCCTTCCAGCAGTACGGCCTGCAGCCCGGGCCCCAGCTGTTCGACCACGACCCGGCGCTGGTGTGGAGCATGATCGCGTCGCTGTTCATCGGCAATACGATGCTGCTGGTGCTGAACCTGCCCTTGGCGCCGGCGTGGGCCAAGGTACTGCGGATCCCGCGCCCGTACCTGTATGCCGGGATCGTGCTCTTCGCCGCCCTCGGCGTCTACGCGCTGAACGGCACCGTGGTGGACCTGTTCGTGCTGTTCCTGCTCGGCCTGCTCGGGTACGCCATGCGCCGCTTCGGCCTCCCGGTCGCCCCCGCCGTGATCGGCATGATCCTGGGCCCGATGGCGGAGATCCAGCTGCGCCGCGCCCTGGCGATCGGCGCGGGCGACGTGACCGTCCTGGTCCGCAGCCCGGTGGCGGCCGTGCTGCTGGCGGTGTCACTCCTCGCCCTGTTCACGCCCCTGTTCAGGAGGCTCTTCGCCCGGAAGGCCGACGTCACGCGGGTCGAGTGAGCGATTCTCGGGACGGTTCCGCCGCCGCGGCGGAACCGTCCCTGATCGCCCGCCCGGCGATGGCCAGCCCGGCCAGCGCCATGGCGAGAGTGGCCGCGAACACCGCCCAGTAACCCGACCCGGAGGCCGTGAACAGCGCGGCCGTGACGGCCACCGCCACCACCGCGAACACCGACTCGCCCACCTGCAGCGCCGAGCTGTTCTTGCCCTGCTCACCGGGCGCCGACAACTCCAGCGTGAGCACCGACAGCGTCGGGTACACCAGCCCGATCCCGAACCCGGTGATGATCCACGCCGGGTACGCCAGCGCAACCGGCACCGCCGTGAACGCCACCGTGCCCATGACCAGGATGCCCAGCGCCATCATGGCCGAGCCGAGCCGCAGGTTCGTCTTCTTGCTGAAGATCTCCCGCCCTTGCACCCAGGAGGCGAACGACCAGGTCAGTGAGCCTCCCATGAGCGCGAGCCCGGACGCCCACGTGGGCAGGTCGCGGTGGTCGACCAGCATGAGCGACACCATCACCTCGGCCGCGAAGAACCCTCCGGCCGACAGGCCGCGCAGCCCCACCACGGCAGGCAACCCGCGGGCGGCGCGCAGCGTGCCGCGGGGAAGGAGCCTCGGGAGCGCCACGGCCAGCACCACCAGGCCGACGATCAGCAGGGGGAACCGGCCGCCGCTGCTGCCGTACTGCATGAGCCCCGCGCCGACGGCGGTCACCGCCGCCCAAGCGATCTTGCCGATCAGGCCGGGCGCGGGTTCACTCTGGCCGCCCCTGACCGGCTGCCCGGCCAGCCCGCGCAGCAGCATCAGTCCGGCGGCCACGGTCAGGATCGGCACCAGCAAGAACACCCAGCGCCATCCGAGCGTGTCGGTCACCACGCCCACGATCGCCGGCCCCACCATGGAGGGCACCACCCACGCGGTCGCGAACAGCGAGAAGATCCTCGGATGCAGGCTCTCGGGGTAGACCCTCGCCACCACCACGTACAACGCCACACTGACCAGCGCCCCGCCGAAGCCCTGCAGGAACCGGCCGGCGATCAGCACCTCCATGGTCGGCGCCAGCCCCGCGACCACCAGCCCGGCCGCGAACCCCGCCGCGCCGGTCCACAGAGGCGCCTGAGGGCCGCCTACGTCCGCCCACCGACCGCCGAGCACCGTGCCGACCACGCTCGCGGCCATCGCGCCGCTGAACGCCAGCCCGTACAGCTCCAGCCCGCCGAGCTCCTTGGCCACGACCGGCATGGCGATCGCGACCGCCATGTACTCGAAGGCCACCAGCGACACCATCGCCACCAGGCCCGCCGTCAACGCTTTCCTCGTCATGCCGACGAACTTACGAGGGCCTGCGGCTGCGCACCTCCAGCAGGGGCCCTAGACCCGCACCGGCAATTGGACCTAGGACCGGCGCAGCACGCCCAAGGGCCCCGCCACCGGAGTGGCGAGGCCCTCGTGAGACGGGACGGTTACCCTTCGACGCCCAGCTTCTCCAGGATCAGCTGGCGGGCCCGGCCCGCGTCGGCCTTGCCCTTGCTGGCCCGCATGACGCCACCCACCAGTGCACCGGCCGCCGCGATCTTCCCGGACCGCACCTTCTCTGCCGCGTCGGCGTTGTCCGCCAGCACCTGGTCGATGATCGCCAGTAGCTCGCCCTCGTCGCTGACGATCTGCAGCCCGCGCTTCTCGACCACCTCATCGGGCGTGCCCTCACCGGCCAGCACGCCTTCGAGCACCTCGCGCGCGAGCTTGTCGTTGAGCGCCCCGGAGGCCACCAGCTCGGTCACGCGAGCGATCTGGGCCGGCGTGATGGGCAGGTCCGCCAGCGGGACCCCGCTCTCGTTGGCGCGCCGCGCCAGCTCGCCCATCCACCACTTGCGCGCGTCCGCCGCCGGTGCCCCGGCCGCGACCGTGGCCTCGACCAGGTCGAAAGCGTCGGCGTTGTGCATGGCCTGCATGTCGAGGTCGGACAGCCCCCACTCGGCCTGCAGCCGCTTGCGCCGGACCGACGGCAGCTCGGGCAGGGCCGCCTTCAGCTCGGAGACCCAAGCCGCATCCGGCGCGATCGGCACCAGGTCGGGCTCGGGGAAGTAGCGGTAGTCCTGCGCTTCCTCCTTGGACCGGCCGGACGTGGTCGTGCCGGTGTCCTCGTGGAAGTGCCTGGTCTCCTGGATGATCTTCCCGCCGTCGGCGAGGACGGCGGCCTGCCGCTCGATCTCGCTCCGCACGGCCCGCTCGACGCTGCGCAGCGAGTTGACGTTTTTGGTTTCGGTACGGGTGCCCCACTCGGACGAGCCGCGCGGCATGAGCGAGACGTTGACGTCGCACCGCAGCGAGCCTTCCTCCATGCGCACGTCGGACACGCCGAGCGAGCGCATGATCTCACGCAGCTCGGTGACGTACGCCTTGGCCACCTCGGGCGCGAGCCGGTCGGTCCCCGGGATGGGCTTGGTGACGATCTCGACCAGCGGGATGCCGGCCCGGTTGTAGTCGACGATCGAGTAGTCGGCCCCGTGGATACGCCCGGTCGCGCCGCCCACGTGCGTGGACTTGCCGGTGTCCTCCTCCAGGTGCACCCGCTCGATCTCGATCCGCACGGTCTCGCCGCCCACCTCGACGTCGACGTAGCCGTCGAAGCAGAGCGGCTCGTCGTACTGCGAGATCTGGTAGTTCTTCGGCATGTCCGGATAGAAGTAGTTCTTCCGGGCGAAGCGGCACCACTCGGCGATCGAGCAGTTCAGCGCGAGGCCGATGCGGATCGTCGACTCGATGGCCATTTCGTTGGCCACCGGCAGCGCGCCGGGCAGCGCCAGACAGGTCGGGCAGACCTGGGTGTTGGGCGGGGCGCCGAAAGTGGTCTTGCAGCCGCAGAACATCTTCGACTTGGTGCCCAGCTCGACGTGGGTCTCCAGGCCGAGCACCGGCTCGAACCGGTCGAGCGCTTCGTCATAGACCATGGTCATAGCGACGGGGCCTCCTTCAGCAGCGGGCCGCCCCAGCGGCTCTCCAGGGCCTTCTCCACGGCGGCGCCGACGCGGTAGCAGCGGTCGTCGGCCAGGACCGGCGCCATGATCTGCAGGCCGACGGGCAGGCCGTCCTCGTCGGCCAGGCCGCACGGCACCGACATGGCGGCGTTGCCGGCCAGGTTGGACGGGATGGTGCACAGGTCGGCGAGATACATCGCCATCGGGTCGTCGGTGCGCTCGCCGATCGGGAACGCCGTCGTCGGCGTGGTCGGCGAAACCAGCACGTCGACCTGCTGGTAGGCGGCCTCGAAGTCGCGCGTGATGACCGTGCGCACCTTCTGTGCCTGACCGTAGTAGGCGTCGTAGTAGCCGCTCGACAGCGCGTACGTGCCGAGCATGATGCGCCGCTTGACCTCGGGGCCGAAGCCGGCGGCCCGGGTCAGTGCCATGACCTCCTCGGCGCTGCGGGTGCCGTCGTCGCCAACGCGCAGGCCATATCGCATGGCGTCGAAGCGGGCCAGGTTGGACGAGCACTCCGACGGCGCGATCAGGTAGTAGGCCGGCAGGGCGGTCGTGAACGACGGGCAGGAGACCTCTACGACGGTGGCGCCGAGCGACTCCAGCAGCTTGACGACCTCGTTGTAGCGGGCCAGCACGCCGGCCTGATAGCCCTCGCCGGAGAACTCCTTGACGACGCCGATCCGCATGCCGGCGATGTCGGGGTTCTTCGCGGCCTCGACCACGCTGGGGACCGGGGCGTCGATGGAGGTGGAGTCCATCGCGTCGTGCCCGGAGAACGCCTCGTGCAGCAGCGCCGCGTCGAGCACGTTGCGGGCGAACGGGCCGGGCGTGTCGAGCGAGCTCGCGAACGCGATGATCCCGTAACGGGACGAGCCGCCGTACGTCGGCTTCATGCCCACGATGCCGGTCACGGCCGCAGGCTGCCGGATCGAGCCGCCGGTGTCGGTGCCGGTGGACAGCGGCGCCTCGTACGCGGCCACGGCGGCGCTCGAACCGCCGGACGAGCCGCCCGGCACCCTCGTCAGGTCCCACGGGTTGTGCGTCGGGTGGTAGGCGGAGTTTTCCGTCGAGGAGCCCATGGCGAACTCGTCGAGGTTCGTCTTGCCCAGGAAGACCAGTCCGGCCTCGCGCAGCCGCTTGGTGACGGTCGCGTCGTACGGCGGCCGCCAGCCCTCGAGGATCTTGGACGCGGCCGTCGTGGGCATGTCGCGCGTGGAGAAGATGTCCTTGTGCGCGATCGGCACCCCGGCCAACGGACCGAGCTTCTCGCCCGCCTTGAGCCTGGCGTCGACGGCCCGCGCCTGCTCCAGCGTGACCTCGCGATCGATGTGCAGGAACGCCCTGATCTTGGGCTCCACCTCGGCCATGCGGTCCAGGTGCGCCTCGGCCACCTCGGCGGCCGACACGTCGCCGGCGGCGATCATCGCTCCCAGCTCGGCGGCGGTCTTGCGAATCAGACTCATGCCTCCTCCCCGAGGATGCGCGGCACCTGGAAGCGGTCACCCTCGACGGCGGGCGCGCCGGCGAGCGCCTGCTCGGGGGTCAGCGACTGTCGCACCTCGTCGGCACGGAAGACATTGGTCAGCGGAAGCGCGTGCGACGACGGCGGCACGTCCTCGGCGGCGACCTCGGAGACCTTCGCGACCGCCTCGATGATGGCATCGAGCTGGGTGGCGTAGTGATCGAGCTCGTCGTCGGTGAGCGCCAGCCTGGACAACCGGGCCAGGTGTGCGACCTCGTCGCGGGTTATGGCGGACATGAGTCGTTTAACCCGTTTCGTGGATGGAGTCTTTGGACACTGCCATCCTAGGGGGCTTGACGTAGCGCCCCCGAACCATTAACCGGCCCGCAACACGCCGAACGATCCCGGCCGCCCGCTCGTTGCCCCTTCAGGAGGCGGGGGCCATGGAGCGTAACGGGTGCGGCGCGGGATGCCTGATTGTCCTGGTGGCCCTGACCACGCCGCTGGTCCTGCTGGCCGGTGTGCTGCTGACCGTCCTCACCGTGGACGCCGCCCAGCTGGAGTTCCGAGCCGCGCGGAAGCAGGGCACGATGGGGCACTTCACCGCGCGGGAGCTGGACTGCTCGGGCCGCGGCCCGTGCAACTGGAACGGCGTCTACGTGTCAGGCGACGGCTCGCTGACCAAGCCGGACGCCTGGATCTTCGGATACGGGTCGGACGAGCTGGCCGCGGGCGACCGGGTGGCGGCACTCGATGCCGGGCACGACGTCAAGGTCTTCCGTCCGGGTCACTACGACCTGCCCGGCGTGCTGCTGTTGGCGGGCTTCTCGCTGGCGACCCTGCTCCTGCCGGTGTACCTGTTCCGGCGCGCGCTCTGGAAGAGCCCGCCCAAGTGGACGCCGGAGCGGCCGACGTGGAAAGGCCATCGACTC
The DNA here is from genome assembly GCF_052245935.1 of Nonomuraea sp. 3N208. Taxonomy (NCBI): domain Bacteria; kingdom Bacillati; phylum Actinomycetota; class Actinomycetes; order Streptosporangiales; family Streptosporangiaceae; genus Nonomuraea; species Nonomuraea sp. 3N208. The sequence goes on from NZ_JBQQBR010000005.1 coordinate 177,508, forward strand.
TAGTCAGGCGGAGCGGCTGACCTCGGGCCGGTAACCGAACTCGACCTGGGCGGCCGCGGCCTCGGAGCGCTCGCGGAGCCAGACCGTGGCATCGGCGGCGGGCATGGGCTTGCAGAAAAGCCAGCCCTGACCCATGTCGCAGCCCATCTCGGCCAGCCGCATGGCGACCTCGTCCGACTCGACGCCCTCGGCCACCGAACGCAGCCCGAGCGAGCGCACCAGGTCCACGATCGAGCGCACGATCCGGGCGTCGTCCTCGGAGCCGGCGATCCTGCGCACGAACGAGGCGTCGATCTTGACCTCGGACACCGCCAGCCGCTGCAGCCTGATCAGGGAGGAGTAGCCGGTGCCGAAGTCGTCCAGGGCCAGCGGCACACCTAGGGCGGCCAGGGCCTTGATGGTCTCCTGCGTGTACGCCTGGTCGCCGGTCAGAATGCGCTCGGTCACCTCCAGCTGGATGGCCGACGGCGGCAGCCCGTACTTGGCCAGGCCTACCTCCAACTGCTCGGGCAGGGCCGAGTCAAGCAGGTCGCGGGCGGAGATGTTGACGGAGATCTGCACCTTGAGCCCGGTGTGCCACCAGCGGGCGGCCTGCTCGAGCGCCTCTTCGATGACGTACGCGGTCAGCTGGCGCATCAGGTAGGACTGCTCGGCCAGCGGGACGTATTCGGAGGGCGCGATCGGCCCGTGCACCGGGTGCGGCCAGCGCAGCAGGGCCTCCACACCCTGGACGGCGCCGCTGCCGAGGCTCACCTTGGGCTGGTAGTGCAGCCGGAGCTCGTGGTTGTCGATGGCGCGGCGGAGATCACCAAGTAACGTGAGCCGTTCGGGCGAGTTGCGGTCCTTGTCCGGCTGGTAGAGCTCGACGCCGGTGCGTCCCTCCTTGGCCAGGTACATCGCCACGTCGGCCCGCTGGAGCAGCAGCTCAAAGTCGGGCGCGTGATCGGGATAAAGCGCGATCCCGACCGAGGCGTCCACGTCGAAGGTCATGCCCTCCAGCCGCACCGGCTCGGTCAGCGCGGCGCGGAGCCTTGCCGCCACCTCCCTGGCCGCGTGGGCGTCCCTGATCGAGGGCAGCAGCACGGCGAACTCGTCGCCGCCCAACCTGGCCACGACGTCCTTGGGTCGTACGGAATGGGTGAGCCGGTGCGCCACCATCTGCAGCAGCCGGTCGCCCACCGGGTGGCCCATCGTGTCGTTGACCTCCTTGAACCGGTCGAGGTCGAGGAGGAACAGGCCGACCCGCTCGTCCTGCCGGGCCTCCGCGAGCGCCTCCTCGGTGCTCACGATGAGCATCTTGCGATTGGGCAGACCGGTCAGCTCGTCGTGCAGGGCCTGGTGGTCACGGCGCATGGACAGCGTTGCGGTGAAGTAGACGGCGGCCAGGGGGGCGACGAAGAGCGGCACGAGGCCGGGCGAATGGTTCATGACCACGACGACCAGGGGCGCCAGGCCGAGCAGCGCGGCGTAGACGAGGCTCTGCGGCCCCACGGTGACCTTCAGCACCCGGACGATCGAGCGCCGCTCGTGCAGCGCGACCGCCCCGCTGACCAGCGTCGCCCTGGCGGCGAAGTACGCGACCCCGGCCAGCGCGATCGCCGGCAGGTGGCCGCCGCCGGGCTCCCACGGCGCGGCCGGGCTCGGCACGATCCCGAACGCCCCCAGCACCACGGCCGCCGCGGTCAGCGCCAGGGTCGATTGAGCGATGTTGAACATGACCCGATGCCAGGACTTGCGGGTCACCACGCCGTTGATGGCGACGGCGACGGCCTGCATCAACACCGCGACCGGCAGCCCGAAGTGCAGCAGCACGGCGAAGGTGAACATGGTGGAGGGGTAGGTGCCGCCCACCAGGCTGGCGGATGACACCATCACGGGCCTGAGCTCGCCCAGGATCACGAGCACCGCCAGCACCCAGAACAGTGCCGTGCGGGCCAGTTCCACGAGCGCCACCCAGTCCAGCCTGATCATCGCCACGACGAGGGCGGTGAAGCCGATCATGGTGACGCCGGCGAGGAACGCCCACAGCGGCGTGCCGACGCGTGGTCCGGTATCGCGGGTGTCGGTTGGGTCAGTCATCGGTAACAGAACCCCCATTAGGTCACTATGGGAGGGTACGACCTTTACCCCACTTCGCGAAACCAAGCGCGTACGGTCCGTAGTTCTCCTTTCCGACATATACCCAAAAACCACCGTGCGTAGCAAGCAGGCAGCCATCCGTATGTGCGCGTGGGGCACGGCCCCGCCCTCCCACCGCACCGGGGGATCGCCGGCCCGCGACCCGTAGGCACAATGCGCGCAAATCACCGCCCCATGCGCGCAAGCCCCCAACCCCGGCCGACCGCATGCAGCCGTCGCCCCGCCCCTCCTCGCACCGCCCATGTCCGCCCACCCGAACGAGCCACGTGCCGGCCGGGCGCCACGGCCGGGGCGGGCGCCGTTAAGCCTCCTCGGGCTTGACCGCCACCTGTGCCGCCGCCTCCGGCCCGTCCTTCAGCAGGACCTCGAACCCGGCCCCGTCGAGGATCGGCACCCCCAGGCTCACTGCCTTGTCGTACTTCGACCCCGCGTTCTCCCCCGCCACCAGGAACGACGTCTTCTTCGACACCGACGAGGCGACCTTCCCGCCCCGCCCGGCCAGCGCTTCGGAAGCCGAGTCCCGGGTGTAACCCTCCAGGGTCCCCGTGACCACGAACGTCAATCCCTCGAGGATCTGCGGCCCCTTCTCCGGCGCCGGCTCGTCCTCCATCCGGACCCCGGCGGCCCGCCACCGTTCGATGATCTCCCGATGCCAGTCGACCCCGAACCATTCCTTGATCGTGGCCGCCATCCGCGGCCCGACGTCTTCGACCGCCGCCAGCTCCTCCTGCGAGGCGTTCATGATGGCGTCGATCGACCGCATGGCGTCGGCGAGCTTGCGCGCGGTGGGCGGCCCGACGTGCCGGATGGACAAGGCGACCAGCACCCGCCACAGCGGCAGCTGCTTGGCGTCCTCCAGCTCCTTCAGGATCAGGCGGGCGTTCTGGCTGGGCTCGCCGTTGATGTTGGAGAAGAACGAGACGATCTTCTGTTCGCCGGTCCTGGGGTCGATCTTGGCCAGGCCGGTGTCCTGGTCACGGACGACCGACTTGATCGGGATGAGCTGCTCCATCTTCAGGTCGAACAGATCGGCCTCGGTGCGCACCACGGGCTCCTGCGGCGGCAGCGGCTGCGTGAGGGCGGTGGCCGCGACGTAGCCGAGCCCGTCGATGTCGAGCGCGTAGCGCCCGGCCGCGAAGTAGATGCGCTCACGGATCTGCGCCGGGCAGCTCCGGGCGTTGGGGCAGCGCAGGTCGGCGTCGCCCTCCTTCTCGTACGCCAGCTGCGTCCCGCACTCCGGGCAGTGCGTCGGCATGACGAACTCCCGCTCGGACCCGTCACGCAGCGCCGCGACCGGCCCGACGATCTCGGGGATGACGTCGCCCGCCTTGCGCAGCACGACGGTGTCGCCGATGAGCACGCCCTTCTTGACCACGATGGCCGCGTTGTGCAACGTGGCCCGCTCGACGGTCGAACCGGACACCACGACCGGCTCCATGACCGCGTACGGCGTGACCCGCCCGGTCCTGCCCACCCCCACCTGGATGTCGAGCAGCTTGGTGTTGACCTCCTCCGGCGGGTATTTGTACGCGATCGCCCAGCGCGGTGCCCGCGAGGTGGAGCCGAGCTCGCGCTGCGTGCGGAAGGCGTCGATCTTGACCACGACCCCGTCGATCTCGTACGCGGGATCGTGCCGGTGCTCGCGGTAGTGCTCGATGTAGCCGTTGACCCCGTCGAAGTCCGGCACCACCTTGTAGAGATCGCTCACCGGCAGCCCGAACTCGCGCAGCCGGTCGTAGACGTCCGACTGTGCCCGCGGCTCCTTCGCGCCCTCCCAGACGCCGATGCCGTGCACCAGCATCCGCAGCGGCCGCTGGGCCGTGATGCGCGGGTCCTTCTGCCGCAGCGTGCCCGCCGCCGAGTTGCGCGGGTTGGCGAACGGCGGCTTGCCCTGCTCCACGAGCTGCTCGTTGAGCTTTTTGAAGTCCTCGACCGGGATGTAGACCTCGCCGCGCACCTCGACCAGGCTCGGCACGTCGTCACCCTTGAGCCGGTGCGGGATCCCCTTGATCGTGCGGACGTTGGCCGTGACGTCGTCGCCGGTGCGCCCGTCGCCCCGGGTGGCGGCGCGCTCCAGCCTGCCGTCCCGGTAGACCAGCGCGATCGCCAGCCCGTCGATCTTCAGCTCGCACAGGTAAGGCCCGGGGTCGCCTTCGGCCAGCCGCTCGGCGCGCGTCGCCCACCCCGTCATGTCCTCGGCGTTGAATGCGTTGTCCAGGCTCTCCATCCTGGCCAGGTGCTCGACCTTGGCGAAGTCGCCCGCGACCGGCGCGCCGACCTTCTGCGTCGGCGAGTCCGGCGTCTGCAGCGACGGATGGGCCTCCTCCAGCGCGAGCAGCTCCTTGAACCACTCGTCGAACTGGGCGTCGCTGACCGTGGGCTGGTCGAGCACGTAGTAGCGCCAGCGGGCGTCCTCGACCAGCTCGCTCAGCTCGGCATGCCGCTTGAGCGCGGCCACAGGCACGCCCCCGACGCTCGACTCGCTGGTCACGGCACCCTCTCCTCTCGTCCGACGGCTTGAGCAAACGCTACCGCCGAGCACCGACATCGCGAATGGCCCGGGGATCCAAGAGGGCCCAGCGCGTATCCGCGCTCAGCCCTCTTGCCTGCCGCCCGCAGGATCCTCCTTGAGCACCTGGGCGGCCTTCCTGCACGCCGCCAGCGCCGCCTTGGCGTAGGCGGGGGACGCCCCGGCCAGCCCGCACGCCGGGGTCAGCACGACCTGCCCGGCCAGCTTGTCCGGCGGGAACCCGAGCCGCCGCCACAGCTCCACCGCCGGCTTGGCGATCACTCCCACATCCGGCAACCGCACGTCCCTGCCCGGCACGACGCCGAGCAACAACATCGCCCCGGCCTCGACGAGCTCCCCCAGCGCGTCCTGGTCCCGCCGCCGCAGCAGCGAGGCGTCCACGGAAACCCCGCGCACCCCGCCCCGTCGCAGCACGTCGAACGGCACGGAGCGGGCGCAGCAGTGCACGACCGGATCGTCGAACAGCCGCAGCGACTCTTCGACCCGCCATTCCTCCACGGCGGCGAGCCGGCCGAACCCGGAGGCCGTCGGCACGGTCCCGGCCAGCACCCCAGGCAGCCCCGGCTCGTCGAGCTGCAGCACGATCTCCGTCACCCCGGGCAGCCGCCGCCGCACCTCGGCGCAGTGGTCCGCGACTCCCTGGGCGAGCGAGGCGGTCAGGTCGCGTACGGCCCCGGCGTCGGAGAGCACCTTGTCCCCGTGCCTGAGCTCGATCGTCCCGGCCAGCGTCCACGGCCCGCAGACCTGGAGCTTCAACGGCCCGGCGTAGTCGTGCCCGATCTCCTCCAGCGCGTCCAGATCCCGCCGCAGATGATCGACGGCCCGCTGATGATCACGCCCGGGCCGGTCGGTCAGCCGCCACCCGGACGGCTGCACCTCGACGGGCAGTTCGATCAGCAGCGCGGCCGTCCTGCCGACCATGTCGGCGCCGACGCCCCTGGCCGGCAGCTCGGGCAGGTACGGCAGCCCCGGCACCTCACCGAACACGACCCGGACCGCTTCAAGATGATTATCTCCAGGATGCGAGCCGACCCCGGTGGCTTCCCACGTAGACATGGGTACAAGCGTAGGCTCTGGCGAATGAAGCTCACCAAGTACGGTCACGCGTGCGTACGCCTGGAGAAGGACGGCAAGGTCCTCGTCATCGACCCGGGGGCGTTCACCGAGGACCCGGTGCTCGACGGCGCCGACGCGGTCCTGATCACCCACCAGCACTTCGACCACGTCGATCCTGGCAAGCTCGCGACCGCCCCGCCGGGCGTGGAGATCTGGACGTGCGAGGGCGTCGCCGGCGAATTGTCCGACGTGCCGGTCAAGGTGAACGTGGTCCGGCACGGCGACGGCTTCGAGGCGGCCGGTTTCGGGGTGAAGGTGTTCGGCGAGTGGCATGCAAAGAATCACCCCGATTGGCCGATCGTCCAAAATGTCGGCTTCCTGGTGGACGACGAGGTCTTCTACCCTGGTGACGCGCTCACCGTCCCCGAGGCGGAGGTGCCCACGCTGCTGGTGCCCACCAACGCGCCGTGGCTGAAGATGGCGGAGATGGTGGAGTATCTGCGGACGGTACGCCCCGCGCGGGCGTACTCCACCCACGACGGCCTGCTCAACGACAACGGCCTCGGCCTCGTGGACAACTGGCTGAGGGTGGAATCCGACAAGCTCGGCGCCGACATCCGCCGTCTCCAGATCGGCGAGTCGGTCACCCTGGGCTGACGTCAGGTCAGGTCGGCGTCCACCGTTCGGCCGGCGTCGTCACGACCTCAGACGCGACGAGCGCTACGAGGCCGTGACGACGCCCTCGGACGCGAGCGCTACGAGGCGCCGGCGATGGTGGCGGACCCCACGACGGTGTCCCCGCGGTAGAGGACGGCCGCCTGGCCCGCCGCGACGCCCATGGCCGGGCGGTCGAGGTCGATGCGCAACCCGCCGTCGATCTCCTCGAAGCGGCACCCGTAGACCTCACCGTGTGCCCGCAGTTGCACGGTGAGCTCGCCAGAGACCTCGGACGGCCCGTTCCACACCGGCGGACCGCAGGTGATCGACGTGACCTCCAGCGCCGAACGCGGCCCGACCGTGACCGTGTTGGACACCGGCTCGATCGACAACACGTAGCGCGGCCGGCCGTCCGCGGCCGGGCGGTCGATGTGCAGGCCCTTGCGCTGGCCGATCGTGTAGCCGTGCGCGCCCTGGTGGCTGCCGACCACCGCACCGCCCTCGTCCACGATCGGCCCTTCCGCCGACCCGAGCCGCTTGGACAGGAAGCCCCGTGTGTCGCCGTCGGCGATGAAGCAGATGTCGTGGCTGTCGGGCTTGTCCGCGACGGTCAGGCCGCGTCCGGCGGCCTCCTCACGCACCTCGGCCTTGGTCGAGTCGCCCAGCGGGAAGATCGCATGGCCGAGCTGCTCGCGGGTGAGCACACCCAGCACGTAGGACTGGTCCTTGCCCTCGTCGGCGCTCCTGGACAGGACCCCGTCGACCAGCCTGGCGTGATGACCGGTGGCGACCGCGTCGAAGCCCAGGGCCAGCGCCCGGTCGAGCACCGCGGCGAACTTGATCTTCTCATTGCAGCGCAGACACGGGTTGGGCGTGCGGCCCGCCGCGTATTCGGCCACGAAATCCTCGACCACGTCGCGCTGGAAACGCTCGGCCATGTCCCAGATGTAGAACGGGATGCCGATCACGTCGGCGGCACGGCGCGCGTCCCGCGAGTCTTCGATCGTGCAGCACCCCCGGGCGCCCGTGCGGTGGGATTGGGGGTTGGCCGACAGGGCAAGGTGGACACCAGTGACATCGTGGCCCGCCTCGGCGATCCGAGCGGCGGCCACGGCTGAGTCGACGCCGCCCGACATGGCGGCAAGCACACGCAGTCCCATGACCTTTCCAGGGTACTGTCCGGCGGGGAGTGCGCGACCATGGCAGGGATCTGGGAGTATTCAGCCCATGCGACTGTTCGGGCGCAAAGACGCAGACGACGAGGACGACGAGCCGCGCGGAGACGGGATCGCCGAGTTCTGGACGTGGTGGCAGGAGGCCAGGCCGCGGCTCGACTCGCTCGTGGCCGCGGGCGACGCCGAAGGGCTGGAGGACCTGCTCGCCCCGGCCGTCGCCGCCCTGCATCCCGGCCTGGTCTGGGAGGTGGCGCCCGGCAGGAACGCCATGCACACCCTGGTGGTGACCTCGGCGGGCGACGCCGAGCTGCGCCCGCTCGCGCACCGCTGGGCCAAGGCAGCGCCGGAGGCCGACCTGCTCTGGGAGTTCCACCCGTCGCGGCAGGCCAATCCGCAGGCGCTGGAGCTCACCCTGGACGTGGGCGGCTTCGAGTTCGCGCTCGACAAGCTGATGCTGGGCCTGCGGGCGCCGCGGGACACGCCGCGGGTCGACGTGGCCGCTTACCATCCGATCTTCGGCGAGCTCGACGAGGACACCAGGCTGGAGACCGCGCTGCTGGCCCTGGACTGGCTGCTCGGCGAGGACGACGTGGCCAGGTGGGTGGGCGAGATCACGGCCGTCACGTTCGAGCCGATCGACGCGGTCCCCGCCGTGCATCTGCCCGCCGTGGTCGCCGACGTGGCCTCCGGTTTCGACGAGGAGCAGTGGGTGCTGCTCGAAGGGCAGACGGCGGGCGGCGCGCCGCTCGTCGCCACGGCCCGCTATCCGCTGCGCCCGGTCGACTATCCGCTGTTCGACCAGCACATCGCGATCACGCTGCCGTACGCGCACCGCGACGAGGCCGGCCTGCCGATCGGCGAGTCGCTGACGGCGCTGCGCGACTTCGAGGAGCGGCTGGCCGCCCGCATGCTCAAACTGCGCGACGACGCGGTGCTCGCCGCGCACCTGAGCACCGAGGGACTGCGGACGATCCACGTCTACGCCGACCCGACCGGCGACGCCGCCATCCACGCCAAGGAGCTCATCGTGGGCTGGGAGGAGGGCGAGCCCCGGGTGGACGTCGGCACCGACGCCGGATGGACCGCCGTGGCGCCCTTCCTCAGCTGACCGGATCGGCCGGTCTCAGCTCAGGCCGGCGCGGCGGGCGCGTTCGACCACGGCCGGGAGCACCTCGATCAGCCGGTCGACGTCCTCGCGGGTCGAGGTGTGGCCCAGCGTGAACCTGAGCGAGCCCCGCGCCGCGGCCGCGTCGGCCCCCATGGCCAGCAGGACGTGTGACGGCTGCGCCACGCCCGCCGAGCAGGCCGAGCCCGTCGAGCACTCCACGCCCTTGGCGTCGAGCAGCATGAGCAGCGCGTCGCCCTCGCAGCCGGGGAAGGAGAAGTGGGCGTTGCCGGGCAGCCGGTGCGCCGGGTCGCCGTTGAGCACCACGTCGGGCACGGCCTGGCGGACACGTTCGATGAGCTCGTCGCGCAGCGCCGTCAGGCGGCGGCTCAGGGCCTCCCGGTGGTTGACGGCGGTGCTGACGGCGGCCGCGAGCCCGGCGATCGCGGGCGCGTCCAGCGTGCCGGAGCGCACGTCGCGCTCCTGGCCCCCGCCGTGCTGTACGGACACCGGGGTCAGCCCTCTCGCCAGCAACAACGCACCGACGCCCATCGGGCCGCCGACCTTGTGGCCGGTCAGCGTGAGGGCGTCGGTCCCCGACTCGGCGAACGACACCTGCAGCTGCCCGATCGCCTGGACGGCGTCGGTGTGGAACGGGATGCCGTGGTCGCGGGCGATGGCGGCCAGCACGCGCACCGGCTGGACGGTGCCGACCTCGTTGTTGGCCCACATGATGCTGATCATGGCCACGCCGTCGGGGTCGCGCTCGATCGATTCCCGAAGCGTGTCGGGGTGCACGCGGCCGTACGCGTCGACCTCCAGCAGCTCGACCTCCGCGCCCTGGCTGCCGGCCAGCCAATGGGCCGGGTCCAGCGCGGCGTGGTGCTCGACGGAGCTGAGCAGCACGCGCCGCCGCGGCTGCCGGGCCCAGTAGAGCCCCTTGATCGCCAGGTTGTCGGCTTCGGTGCCGCCCGAGGTGAACACGACCTCGCTGGGCCGGGCGCCGAGCGCGTCGGCGATCGTCTCCCGCGATTCCTCGACCACCCTGCGCACCTGGCGACCCGCCGCATGCAGCGAGGAAGGGTTTCCGACCCGTTTGAGTTGCTCCGTCATGGCCTCGATCGCCTCGGGCAGCATGGGCGTGGTCGCTGCATGATCAAGATAGGCCGACGGTCTGGTCACGTGCTCAGGGTATCTCGTTTGCGACTGTACCGTCCGGACGGTACAGTAAGGGCATGAGAAGAGACGAGCTTTTGGACGCGGCGGAGGAGCTCCTCTGCGACCAGGGCTCGACCGCGCTCACGCTGTCAGCCGTCGCGGAGCGCGCCGGCGTGAGCAAGGGTGGCCTCCTCTATCACTACGGCTCCAAAGAAGCCTTGATCAAGGGCATGGTGGAGCGGTTGATCGAGGACTTCGACGATCTCATGGCCGCTCAGTCAGGCGAGACCTATACCGAGCGCTACGTGGGTGCCACCATGGCCGCCGTGCGATCGGGCCGCCTGCGACGATGGGCCGTCGTCACCGGGGCGTCGGGCAACCTCTTCCTCCTCGCGCCGCTACGTGACGCTATGGCCCGGTGGCATCGCGAGGGGTTGAGCGACGAGCCGGATCCTCAGGCGTCGCAGATCGTACGGCTCGCGTGTGAAGGGCTCTGGGACGTGGCCAGCCACGACCCGGAGCTGAACACCGAGGACGACCTGCGGGCCCTCGAGGGTCGCTTGAGAGCCCTGCTCAAACCTGCCTGAGCCCGCCCTTCTCCCACCTTTCACTCTGACACCTCGGCGCGCCTCCTTTTCGTGTGCCGGGGTTACGACCGCGTGGCCACCCTTCGGGCTGACCCGATGTGATGCCATGCGCCCAAAAACGCTGAAACTACGACTTCATGGGGTGTTGCCGTATGACCCGCAACCTGAGGAGCGCCCGCTACGGGGCGGTCCTCACCTTCGTCCTTGGCGGCCTGATGGTGGGCACGATGACCGTGCGCATCCCGGCGCTGACCGACAAACTCGGCCTGTCCGAGTCCACGATCGGTGCCATCCTGCTGGTCTGGGGCCTGGGCGCCCTGGTGACCATGCAGTTGATGCGCGGGATCATGGCCCGCGCGGGCAGCAGGGCGGTCCTGCGGGTCGGCGGCCCACTTACCGCCCTCAGCCTCGTAGCCGTGGCCTTCGCCCCGGATCTCCCGTGGCTCATGGCCGCCGTGGCAGTGTTCGGCCTGGGGTTCGGCATGGTCGACATCGCCATGAACGCCCAGGGCTCCACCGTCGAGCAGGCGTACGGCCGTCCGTTGATGAACGGCATGCACGCGGGCTGGTGCGTCGGCGCGATCGCGGCAGGCGCCCTGGGGAGCCTGTCGATCGCCCTGGGGCTGTCGTTCACCGCCAACGTGGCGCTGATCGGCCTGGCCGCGCTGCCGGTCATGATCTTGCTCGGCCGCACGTACCTGCCCGAGACGCCGGCCGCCAAGACCGCCGCGACGGCCCGCCGCCGCATGCCGCCGATCGTCTACCTGCTCGGCGCGATCATGTTCTTCGCCTTCATGGTGGAGGGCACCGTCGCCGACTGGAACGGCCTGTACATGCGTGACGAGCTCGGCGCCCCCGAAGCCCTGGCGGTGCTCGGCTACCCGGTCTTCGAGGCGGGCATGCTGATCGCCAGGCTCACCGGCGACCGCCTGCGGACCAGGTTCGGCGTGCGCGGCATGCTGACCGTCTCCGGGCTGGCCACGGCCGGGTTCTTCGCAGTGGTGCTGCTGGCTCCCGCGGCGCTGGTGGCCGTGTTCGCGATGTTCTTCGTGGGCCTCGGCGTGGCGACGATCTCGCCGCTCACGCTGTCGCTCGCCGGGACCGCAACCGACACCCCTGGTCCGGCGATCGCGCAGGCGGGCGCGATGGGGTACACGGGTCTGCTGCTCGGCCCCGTGGTGATCGGCTTCCTGTCGGACGCCACCACCCTGCGTACCGCGCTCGGCATCGGCGTCGTCCTGGGCCTGCTGATCGCCCTGGCCGCCCGCCTCCTCCCGAGCAGGGAGCCGGCCGCGATCAGCCCGCTGCCGGTGAGGGATCGGGAGCCCGCCGAGGCCGCCGCCTGACCGGGGGCCTGTGAGTTCTCTGTGGATTCCCGCGGGCCCGACCATAGGGCGTCGCCACCTCACAGAGAACTCACAGAACTCCTCAGAGCACACGCAACCGGCCACCACATGCTGGACCCATGATCCAGCTCAGCGGATTGACCAAACGCCACGGCGAGGTGCTCGCCGTGGACGATCTCACCTTCACGGTACGGCCGGGCCTGGTCACCGGCTTCCTGGGCCCGAACGGCGCAGGCAAGACCACGACCATGCGCATGATCCTCGGCCTGGACCTGCCCACCTCCGGCACCGCCACCGTCAACGGCCTCCTCCACCAGGACCTCCCACACCCGCTACGCGAGGTCGGCTCGCTGCTGGAGGCGCAGGCTGTGCACCCGCGGCGCACCGCCCGCAAGCACCTGCTCTACCTGGCCCAGACGAACGACCTCCCGCCGGCCCGCGTCGACGAAGTCCTCGACCTGGTCGGGCTCACGGACGCGGCGGACAGGAAGGCCGGCGGGTTCTCGCTGGGCATGAGCCAGCGGCTGGGCATCGCCGCCGCCCTGCTCGGGGACCCGCCGGTGCTGCTGCTCGACGAGCCGGTCAACGGCCTGGACCCGGAGGGCGTGTTGTGGATCCGCACGCTCATCCGCGGCCTGGCCGCCGAGGGCCGTACGGTGCTGATCTCCAGCCACCTGATGAGCGAGATGGCGCTGACCGCGGACCGACTGGTGGTCATCGGCAAGGGCCGGCTCATCGCCGAGTCGGACATCGGTGAGTTCACCGAGGGCGACGCCGCGGTGCTCGTGCGCTCGCCCGACGCCCCCTCCTTCGCCCGGCGACTGGAGCTGACCGGCGCGCACGTGCAGGCGGGCGGGGAGGGCGAGCTGATCGTGACCGGCATGACGGCGCCCGACATCGGGCGGCTGGCGGCGGCCGAGGGGGTACCGCTGTTCGAGCTCACCCCGCGGCGTACATCACTGGAGGAGGCCTTCATGGAGCTGACTCGGGACAGCGTCGAGTTCGGAGCGGGGGCGGCCCGATGATCGACGCAGGAGTGCTCAGGGCGGAGTGGACCAAGTTCAGCAGCATCACGGCCACCATGGTGCTGTCGCTGGCGACGTTCGCCGTGTCAGGGGCGTTCGGGTGGCTGTTCAGCCAGGCGGCGGCCAACCAGTACACCTCGGCCACACCACAGGAACGGCTGGACTTCCAGCCTCTCGACATGGGCATGCGCGGCCTGTTCATCGCGCAGTTGCTGGTCGCGGCGCTGGGCGTGCTGGTCGCCTCCTCCGAGTACGGCTCGGGCACCATGCGGGCCAGCGTCGCCGCCGTCGGCAGGAGAGGCCGCCTGGTGGCGGCCAAAGCGTGGCTGACCGCGCTGACCGCGCTGCCGGTGAGCGTGGCAGGGATTTGGCTGATGTACGTGGTGAGCCAGACGACCCTGGCAACGGGCGGCGCGCCGTACACCATGCCCGGCGATCCGGGTGCACTGCGGATGCTGCTGCTCGGGCCTGTGGTGTTCACGCTGCTGGCGCTGTTCGGGCTGGCGCTGGGATTGCTGCTGCGCGGCACGGCCGCCGCCGTGAACGTCAGCACCGCCTTCCTCCTGCTGCCGATCTTCGCCACGGCCTCCCCCGACCTCGTGCGGCACTTCATCTCCACCTATTGGCCGAACATGGCCGCCTTCCAGACCGTCTCCGGAACGTCCGAACTGCCGGCCTGGGCGGGATCCGGCATCCTCGCCGGCTTCGTGGCGGTCATGCTGATCGCCGCCTTCGTCCGGTTCAAGAACCGCGACGTCTGATTACGCTGGACCGGGGGAGGTGCCGTGGGCGAGAGACTGCTGGTGGTCGACGACGAGCCCACCGTCAAGGAGCTGCTCTCGGCGACGTTACGCTTCGCGGGCTTCACGGTGAGCTCGGCGGAGAGCGGTGCCGAAGCACTGGAGTCGGCTCGGCGCGACCCGCCCGACCTGGTCCTGCTCGACGTCATGCTGCCGGATCTCGACGGGTTCGAGGTCATCCGCAGGTTGCGGAGCCTGCCGCGGGCGGGCGGCCGGCCGGGACCCGTACCCGTGCTCTTCCTGACGGCGCGCGACGCGACGGCCGACAAGATCAACGGGCTCCGGCTGGGCGGCGACGACTACGTGACGAAGCCGTTCGACCTGGAGGAGCTGCTCGCCCGCATCCGGGCGATCCTGCGGCGTACGGGCGCGATCCCCGACGACCACACGATCGTCGTCGGCGACCTGGAAGTCGACCCCGACGGCCACCAGGTGACCAGAGCGGGCCATCCGGTACGCCTGTCACCGACGGAGTTCCGGCTCCTCCATTACCTGGCGCTCAACGCCGGCCACGTGTTGCCCAAGCCGCAGATCCTCGAGCACGTATGGCGCTACGACTTCGCCGGCGACACGAGCATCGTGGACACGTATGTGAGCTACCTGCGCCGCAAGCTCGACACCGGTGGCGAGCCCAAGCTGATCCACACCGTCCACGGGGTCGGCTACGTACTCCGCAAGCCGAGACACCGATGATCGGCAGGCTGTCCCTCCGCGCCCGGCTGCTGGCCATTGCGATGGGACTGCTCGTGGTCGGCCTGGTGGCGATCAGCTCGATCGTGCTGCGCCAGCTGGAGACCCAGCTCCTGGCCCGCATCGACGCGCAACTGGCGCCGCTGGGCACGGCGCTGTCAGCGATCCCGCCCGAGTTCGTCACCAGGATGCGGCGGCAAGCGGACCGGGCGCCGCTGCGCGCGGCGCAGCTCGACCTGGTCGAGAAGGCGTACACCGCGTACCTGTCGGCCGACGGCGCGGTCGTCCGTGAGATGGGCGACCCGGTAGGGCCCGACCTGCCCCGGCTCGACGCCGCGACCGTGTCGGCCCGTGCCGGCGAGCCGTTCACCGTGGAGGGCCCAGACGGCGAGGAGTGGCGGGCGGTGGCCCTGCCGCGGACTGCCACGGGCGGCTCCGACCACGCCAGCGTCGTCGGGGCCGTCTCGCTGGAGGCCATGCACTCGACCATCGCCCGGCTCCGCGCGGCCAGCCTCATCGCGGGCTCCATGCTGCTGGGGATGCTCGCGCTGGTGGGCGGGTTCGCGATCAGAGCGGGACTTGCGCCGCTGCGCCGCGTCGAGGAAACAGCCGCGGCCATCGCCGACGGCGAACTGTCCAAGCGTGTGCCTGAACCCGGCCCACCGAACACCGAGGTCGGACGGCTGGCCCACTCACTCAACAAGATGCTCGCCCAGATCGAGCAGGGCGTCGCGGCCAGCGCGGAATCGGAGGCCCGCATGCGCCGCTTCGTCGCCGACGTCAGCCACGAGCTCCGTACCCCGCTGTTCGGTATCAAGGGCTTCTCGGAGCTGTATCGCATGGGCGGCACGGAGGCCGGGCCCGCGCTGGCCCGCATCGAGAGCGAATCCGGGCGGCTGGCGCGGCTGGTGGAGGACCTGCTGCTGCTGGCCGGCCTCGACGAAGCCGACGGCCCCGCCCTGGACCTCACCCCGATGGACCTCCGCACCCTCGCCGCCGACGCCCGCCACGACTTCGCCGCCCTCGACCCGTCCCGCCCCGTCGCGTTCACCGGGCCTTTCGGCGGCCTGGCGGCGAGCGCTCCGGTGCTGGGCGACGAGGCCCGGCTCCGGCAGGTGGTCAGCAACCTGGTGGGGAATGCCGTCACCCACACGCCGGCGGGAACCCCGGTGCGGATCGGCGTGGGAACCTCTGGGTCGGAGGCCGTGCTGGTGATCGAGGACGAGGGTCCAGGGCTCAGCGCCGAGGAGGCGGCCAGGGTGTTCGACCGCTTCTACCGGGCGGACGGCTCACGGGCACGCACAACGGGCGGCGCGGGACTCGGCCTGGCCATCGTCCGCTCCATCGTCACCGCCCACGGGGGAAGGGTGGAGGTCCGCTCGGCACCCGGCAAGGGCGCCGCCTTCCGCATCCACCTCCCGACCGCCGCTCTCCAGTGAAATCCGAGGACGCTCACATCCCTCGCGATGGCGCAACGTATCGGCGAAGCGGCTATTGAGCGGGGCATTGGGGGGCTGCGCCCCCCAATGCCACAGCCTGAGCTCCCTCGCGCGAAGCGCTACCTAGCGAAGACCGTGCTTGTCCCCCGGCACCCTACTTGCGCTTCTTGACTTCCTCCGTGAGCTGGGGCACCACCTGGTGGAGGTCGCCCACCACGCCATAGTCGGCCAGCTCGAAGATCGGCGCCTCGGGGTCCTTGTTGATGGCGACGATCGTCTTCGCGGTCTGCATACCGGCCCGGTGCTGGATCGCCCCCGAGATGCCCGCCGCGATGTACAGCTGCGGCGACACCGTCTTACCCGTCTGCCCCACCTGGAACTGGTGCGGGTACCAGCCCGCGTCCGTGGCGGCGCGCGAGGCGCCGACGGCCGCGCCCAGTGCGTCAGCGAGCTCCTCGATGATGGAGAAGTTCTCGGCCGAGCCGACGCCACGGCCGCCGGAGACCACGATGGCGGCCTCGGTCAGCTCGGGGCGGGCGCCCTTCTCCTGCTTGACGCGCTCCACGATGCGGGCCGCCTTGGCCGCGTCGGACAGCGCCACCGAGATCTCCTCCTCGGTTCCGGCACCCTGGGCGGGCGCGGGGGCCGTGGAGTTGGGGCGTACGGCGACGATCGGCGTGCCCTTGCGGACCTTCGACTGCACATTGACGCCGCCGCCGAAGATGGACTGGTCGGCCACGAAGCCCTCGGCGAGGCCCACGGCGTCGGTGATGACGCCGGAGTCGGTCTTGATCGCGAGGCGGCCGGCGATCTCCTTGCCCTCGGGCGTGGCGGCGACCAGGACGGCCGCGGGCGACTTGCCGGCCACCAGCTGGGCCAGCAGCTCGGCCTTCGGCGCGACGACGTACTCGACGATGTCGCTCGACGGAGCGACGTAGATCTTCTCGGCGCCGTACTCGGCCAGCTTGGCCTTGGCGTCCGGCGTGATGCCGGGGCCGGCCCAGACCGCGGCCGGCGTGCCGAGAGAGCGGGCCAGGGTGAGCAGCTCCAGCGTGACCTTCTTGACCTCGCCGTCGACGTGCTCGACAAGAACGAGAATCTCCGACATTTCAGTAAACCCCCGCTCTCAGATGAACTTCTTGGACGCGAGGAACTCGGCGGCCTTCTCGCCACCGTCGCCCTCGTCCTTGACGACCGTGCCGGCCGCGCGCGGCGGGGCCGCGGCGAAGTCGACAACCTCGGACCAGGCCGCGGTCAGGCCGACCTGGGCGGCGTCGATGGAGGCGTCGCCGATGGCGAGCGTCTCGACCGGCTTCTTCTTGGCCGCCATGATGCCCTTGAACGACGGGTAACGCGGTTCGTTGATCTTCTCCACCACGGACACGACGGCCGGCAGCGTGGCCGCGACCTTGTCGAAGCCGTAGTCGGTGAGGCGCTGGATGGTGATCGAGGAGCCCTCGATCTCGACCTTGTTGGCCAGCGTGAGCTGCGGCGTGCCGAGGCGCTCGGCCAGCATGGCGGCCAGCACGCCGGTGCGCGCGTCAGTGGACTCCGATCCCAGGACGACCAGGTCGAACCCGATCTTCTTGAGCACCTGGGCCATCGCGTACGAGGTCGACAGCGCGTCCGAGCCGTGCAGGGCCTCGTCGCTCAGGTGCACGGCCTTGTCGGCGCCCATGGCCAGGGCCTTGCGGATGGTCTCGGTGGCCTTGCCTGGGCCCATGGTGAGCACGGTGACCTCGCCACCGTGGGCTTCCTTGAGCTTCAGCGCCTCCTCGACCGCGTACTCGTCAAGCTCGTTGACCACGCCGTCGGCGGCGTCGCGGTCGAGCGTCTTGTCATCGGACCGCAGCTTGCGCTCGGTCGCCGTGTCGGGGACCTGCTTCACGCAGACGACGATGTTCATGGCCGGTGGCCGACCTCCCGTTTCGCGTGCGCCACCGCGTCGCTGCGGTTGGCGCCGGATGCAATGCTGTCCAGACTGCCAGGTGTCCTCCGGGCTCCCGGCAGAGGGTGGCTTGTCGCGGTCATGTTACCCATGGGTAGCTTACGCGCAAACCGCCGCGGGTGCGGACGACACGATGCCACCATACCGAGCTTAATTCTGTTGACGCCCATCAGGCCCCGCGCTGCCGCTGAACGTCATGCCGACAGCAGGAACACGATCCCGACCACCAGCGCCGTGCCCGCGAACAGCGCCAGCGTGAACGTGCTGAACACCGCCGCCAGCCCGAAACACAGCCCGACGACCCCCGCAACGCTCACCATATCCGTGATCATGCGACTGCGCCGGTACGGCCTGCGCGAGAACAGCGCCACCCCCGCGTCCGCCACGACGACCAGCGCGTACGCCGCCAGCAGGAAGAGCGCGACCTCCGGCAGCGGCTCCCACGCCGCCGCGGCCAGTAACGACACGAACAGGCCCGAGCCGATCAGCCAGCGCCTGCGTACCTTCTCCCGATGCCGGGCCCTGGAGTCCTCCACCGTCCGCCGATGCCGTTCTTTGCCCGGCCGCCACTCCATGGTCATCACATCGTCGGCCGCGCGGGAGCCGCGGCGCGGAGGAGCAGGCACGTGAGAGACGCCCAGCTTGGCGCAGATCTGCGCGGCCGTCGGCCGCGCGGCCGGATCGACGGACAGACACTCCCGTAACAGCGGCGCGAGCCACTCGGGCACGCCTTCCAGATCGGGCGGGTGGTGCACGACCCGGTAGGCGACCGCGGAGGCCGGACCCTGCCCGTACGGCTGCCGCCCGGTCGCCGCGTACGCCAGCGTCGCCCCGAAGGAGAACACGTCGGCCTCCATGCCCGCGTGTTTGCCCTCAAGCACCTCAGGAGCCAGGTAGCCGGGCGTGCCCACCACCGCGCCCGAGGCGGTGACCGACAGCGAGTCGAGCGCACTGGCGATGCCGAAGTCGATGACGACGGGATCTCCTTCGGCCATCATCACGTTCGCCGGCTTGAGATCGCGGTGGATCACTCCGGCCTCGTGCATGGCCAGCAACGCGTCGGCCAGCCCGGAGGCCAGCCTGTGCAGGTCGTCCACGGGCGCGGGCAAGGCGCTGAGCGGGCGCCCCTGAACGTAGCGGGTCACGAGGTAGGGCCTGGCGCCCTCCAGCGAGGCGTCGAGCACCTCCGCCACGTGCGGCCCGCCGACCCTGCGCATGGTCTCCACCTCGCGCGCCAGGCGGGCGAGCGCGCCGTCGGCCGCGACGTGCGGGTGCAGCACTTTCACCGCCACTGTGCGGCCCTCGGCGTCGAGCGCGAGATGCACCTCGCCGAACCCGCCCGCCCCGAGCCGGGAGAGTAGCTCATAGGGGCCGAGACGCTCGCTCATACCTCTACTCTCCCCCTGGCAGCTCGCCGGGACACGACCCCCCGGGACCACAGCCTCAGAACCAGTTGGTCAGGAAGCCCAGCCCGAGATCGTCCAGCAGGCTGCCGATCAGTCCGCTGATCAGCCCGATCGTGCTCTGCCTCGCCTCGCCGGCCAGCTGGTCGATGACCGTCTCCGGCGCCTGCCACGGCGACCACACCGGCTGCTGGCCCAGCGCGAACATCACCGCGAACAACGCCGCCGTGCCCACCAGCACCACCGCGACCAACGCCGCGCCCGGAGTGCGCAGGACGCCGGTGAGCGACCGGGTGACCGCCTGGCGCGGCGCACCACCGCCGGGCAGCACGAACAGCCCGGCCGCGAACGCTCCGGCTCCGTAGGCGGCCGCCTCGTTGACGCTCATCTGGCCCGCCCAGTACAGCACGCCCCACACGCACACGCCGAACAACAGGGCCAGCGGCACGTGCACGGCCGTCACGAGCGCCGACTTCACCAGCGCCCATGGCGTGCCGACCACCACGAGCAGCGGGTCGGATCCGCTGCTCCCGCGGATCTGCCGCCGCTTGACCAGGTCGCCGAACAGGTGTTCGCCGAGCCGCAGCACCAGCGCAAGCACGACCGCCACCGCGCCCACCATGACCGGCATCATGACGGTCAGCGCGATCAGCGTGACCAGCAGCAACAAGCCCGTGAACTGGCTGCCGAACAGATACTTCTTACGCTCGGCCGGCGGAGTGTACTGGGGCGGCGGGGTGTACCGAGGCGCCGGTGGCGGCGGGGCCGTGCGCGGCTGCGGCGCCGGGTAACCGGCCACCCGCTGGTCGGCATGCGGCGGCCGGGCGGCGATCGGCGCCGGCACGTACGGTGGCGGCTTCTCCTCACGACGCTTCTCCTCGCGCCGCTTCTTCTCCCGCGGCGGAGCCGGGGGCGGCGGCGCGGGCTTGGCGTACTCGACCGGAGGCAGCAGGTCGGAGTACGAGTCCATGACCCGCGTGCCGCTGCCCATGCGCTTGGTGCCCGTCGGCCCGTCGAAGGTGGCCGTCTCGTTGAACGTGGTCACCGACGGGTCGAGCGCCCTGGCCATCCGCAGCAGCTCATGTGCCCCGGGCCGGGCTCCCGGGTCGACCTGCAGGGCCCGGCTGAGCCAGGCGCGCAGCCACGCGGGCGCCTTGTCGATCTGCGCCCGACCTTCCATGATGTTGAAGCAGACCGCCTCGAACGTTCCCGTGCCGAACGGCGGCGCGCCGGTCGCCGCGAAGAACACCGTCGAGGCCAAGGCGTGCACGTCGGCCGCCTGGGTGATGTCCGAGTCGCGGATGATCTCCGGTGCCAGGTAGCCGGGCGTGCCGACGAACATGCCCGTCTGCGTCAGCCGGGTGGCGTTGACCAGGTGGGCGATGCCGAAGTCGATGACCAGCGGCTCACCGTCGACGAGCATGACGTTGGACGGCTTGAAGTCGCGGTGGATCACGTCGGCCGCGTGAATGGACACCAACGCCTGGCAGAGCCCCTGGGCGAGCTTGATGACCTCGCGCGCCGAGAGGGCGCCTTCGGTCAGGACGGTGTCCTCCAGCGTGCGGCCGGGGGCGAATCGGGTCACGACGTAGGGCTGGCCGCCTACGAGCTCGGCGTCGATGACCTCGGCGACGAACGGGCTGCGCACCCGGCGCATGGTCTCGACCTCGCGGGTCAGCCGGTCGCGCGCCTTGAGGTCGGCGGCCACGTGCGGGTGCAGCACCTTGATGGCGACCTCGCGGCCCTCGCCGTCGAGACCGAGGTGGACGACCCCCATGCCGCCTTCGCCGATCTTCCTGACGAGCCGGTACGGGCCGAGACGCTCTGGTGCTTGGGTGCTCATCGCCGCCTCCCCCGGATCATCCCCCGTCCTTCAGGTCGTCGAGCAGCTCCACTGCTGGATCGACGTTCAGCGGAGTCCATACGGCCCCCCTTGCGTTGTCCCCGAACGTGCCGTAAGCGAGGATGAGCGAGAGCGCGGCGCCTGCCGCGAGGATTCCCGCTACCACCATCGCCGCTGTTCTCGAGGGTACGAGCGATGAGAGCGTTCTGCGCATTTGTTTGCCGGGACCCTCGACTCCGGGGCCTGCGCAAACGGTCCACAGCGCGACCGCGGCACCCCAGGCGAGGGCGTTGTACGAGTCCATCCCTGCCACCACCGATAGCAACAATGTTACCGGCAGCCCCAGAATGAGCGCGTAGAGCACTAAGGCGAGCGTGATACCCACCGACTTGGCGAGCGCCTTCGGGTAGGCGAACACCCTGATCACGTCGAGCGCCGCGGCCCCGGCTGCGCGCCGGGCGGTCAGCCGGGGCTGCGCCAGGTCGGCCGCACGCAGCAGCGCCGCGATCGGGATCGCCACGACGGCCACGAGCACGGGCGCCAGCACGGCGGCCACGGTCATGAGGACGAGCAGCATGGCGCTCGCCACCCCGTACGCCCTGGAACGCTGCAGTGCCTTGCCAGGCACCGCCGCCGGGATGTACGGCTCCCGCCTGGTCATCCGGTCCGGCGGGTATTGCGGCTGCGCGGGGATGTAAGGGGGCGGCTGGGCCGGCGTGGGGCTCGGCCTGCCGTAGTCGGGCACGTCGGGGCCGTGGCCCACCCTGCCCATGTCGGCCGCCGGGCCGGAAGCGAGCCTGCCCGCGTCGGGGCCCGCGTTGCGCCTGCCGTAGTCCGGCGAATCGGGGCGTACGCGCCTGGTCGGCACATCGGTCTCGCCCGGCGGGGCCGGGTGGTTGTTGGCCTGCTGCTGCGGCCACGGCTGGCTGGGCGGGACCGGCGCGCCCTCGCGCTGGATCTGCCGCAGCTCCTCGGGCGTGACCCGGCGGGTCGGCCACGGGTCGGCCTGGTTGGGCAGCAGCGAGACGTACGGCTGGTCCTGCGGCGGCACGGCGGGCTGGTCCTGGCCTTCGAGCAGCCGCCTGGGCGTGACCGGCGGCGTGGAGATGTCGTAGGCCGGCTTGTCCGTCACGCGGGGCGGAGGCGTGTCCGACGAGCGGGGCATGGTGGAGATCTCGTCGGGCGTATTGCCCGGCGGCGACTGCTGGGGCAACATCCTGGCGGCCTGCTCGGCCAGCTCGGCCGCCTTGGGACGCTTGTTGGGGTTGCGATGGAAGGCCGCCTTGAGCAGCGGCTGCAACGTCGCCGGGGCGGCGCTGACGTCCGCCTTGCCCGCGGTGATGTTGTAGAAGATCATCTCCAGCGTGCCCTTGCCGAAGGGCGGCTGGCCGGTCGCCGCGAACAGCAGCGTGCCCGCCCACGCGTGGATGTCGACCTCGGGCCCCGCCTCCTGCCCCTCGATGATCTCGGGCGCGAGGTAGCCGGGCGTGCCGATGAACATGCCCGTCTGCGTCAGCCTGGTCGCGTCGACCGCCTGGGCGATGCCGAAGTCGATCAGGACGGGATCGCCGTCCAGGATCATGACGTTGCCGGGCTTGAGGTCGCGGTGGATCACGCCTACCGAGTGCACGGCGGCCAACGCCGACGCCACCCCGTGCGCGACCCTGGCCAGCGCGGACAGGTCGAGCGGGCCGTCGTCCTTGACGATCTCGTCCAGCGGGCGGCCCGGCACGAAACGGGTGACGATATAAGGCCGATGACCGGTGACGTCGGCGTCGACGACCTCGGCGATGTATTTGCTGCGGACCCGGCGCATCGTCTCGACCTCGCGCGAAAGCCGCCGCCTGGCGACCTCGTCGCCGGCGACCTCTCCGCGCAGGACCTTGACCGCCACCTGCCGCCCCTGCGGGTCGACAGCGAGGTGGACAACGCCCATCCCGCCTTCACCGAGCCGCCTGAGCAGCCGGTAAGGGCCTAGTCGGTCATCGTTCATGGCATGAAGCACCATACCGGCTTAATCCCCGCCCACGAGATGAACCATGAGGCCACATTCCCACTCGTACAACGTCCGCAATGGCCTCATCGGTTTCCCATCCAACGGTCTCGAATCGGCTTCAGTTTGCTAGCGGCAACACTTCGGCCCGCTTCATTCCGGACAGCGCGGCGCCGGAGACGGCGAGCTTCGACCTGCGCACGCCGCTACCGATCACCACCCTCGGATGCTCGGCGACGTGCGCGTCCACCAGGATCGGCCAGTCGTCGGGCAGGCCGAGCGGCGTGATGCCGCCGTACTCCATCCCGGTCAGCTCGACCGCGTCGTCCATCGGCGCGAAGCTCGCCTTGCGGGCGTCGAGATGCCTGCGTACGACGCCGTTCACGTCGACGCGCATGGTCGCCAGCACCATGCAGGCGGCGTAGCGCGTCTCGCCGCCCCGTTTGGCCGCCACGACCACGCAGTTGGCCGACTCGTCGAGCCGTACGGCGTACCGCTCGCAGAACGCCGCGGTGTCGGCGAGATCGGGGTCGATCTCGGCCACCTCGACGCCCTCCATGCCGGCCACGGCGTGAGCCACGGGATCGGCCAGGAGGTCGGTCCGTTCGGTCGCGGGGACCCAGTGCAACGTCATCCCATCTCCTAGATCCCGTCGCCAATGCTCTCGCTTCTCCCAGGACCCTACGCCGGTCCAGGGAGCAGCGTGCCGTCACGGCGACTGCAACACGCGCTGGTGCAGCTGGGTGACGGCGCCGCGGGCGGACTCCATGGCCCCCGCCTGCCAAGCGATCAAGTGGGTGAGCCAGTCGCCCGCGAAGTAAACCCTTCCGGCCGGGCGTTGCAGAAGAGTGAAGGACGAATCAAAGGCGGGCCAGCGTACCCAGCCGCCCTGGATGTGGGCCTGGCGTTCCCAGGCGATGGAGACGCTGGACAGAAGGTTCTGGCGGTACTTGTCGCCGTGGATCTTCCTGCCCTGGGTGAGCGCCCTGCGCCTCCTGTCCTCGGGGATGAGAGCGCCGTAGATCTCGGCGTGGCGCTCGGTGTTGTAGTAGCCGACGATGAGGCCGCGCCCGGAGTGATAGTCGTGCGACGGATACCAGATGTGCGTGATGTCCAGGTCGGTCTCGGTCACGCCGCCGTAGATGCGGTCCTCCAGCTCCCACCAGCGCGTGCCGTACTCCAGGCCGATCTTGCCGGCGGCGATCGGGACCGGGGTCCTGAGCGCGGTGGTGACCTGGGCGCCGAGGTTGTGCGGGATCTTGGCGAGGATGTGGGGCGGGAGGGTGGCGATGCAGTAGTCGGCCTTGACGGTGCCGCCTTCGTAGACGACCTCCACACCGTCGGCCAGCGTGGTGATCTTGGTGGCCTTGGCGCCTGTGATGATGCGGTCCCGGCCTACCGCCTCGCTGAGCTTGGTGACGATCGCATCCATGCCGCCGACGGGCTGGAACATGGGGGTGGCCTGGTCGTAGCCGAAGTCGTTGGTGATCGCGCGGCCGGTGCCGGCGGCGAGGACGTCGCGGAGGGTGGCGGGGGCGTCGAGGGGGGTGCCGAGGTCGATTGCCGGATATTTCACGAAACCGCGGCGGTGGGAGCCTTCGTACTCGAGCTCAGGGCCGAGGTCGCCGAACCTTCTGAGGAAGTCGAGCAGGCGTTCCCGGTCGTCCTGGGTGATGGCCTTGCCGAGGGCCCCCAGGTCGGTGGCTTTGGCGAGTAATTCCGCGACATATCCATACATGTCGGCTCGGGCCGTGCGGGCCCGTACCGTCTGGCCGTTGGTGTGCACGTACGCGGAGGCGTTGTTGTTCACGAACGTCTCGATGGGGATGCCAAGCTCGCGGCAGTAGTCGAGGGTCACCATCCAGGGGGCGATGCGGCCAGGGCCTGCGTTGAAGTACACGCCCTCGCCGAACGTCACCTCCTGGGCCGGGCCGTTCAGCTCCGTCAGCCGGTCGCCGCCGCGGAGCGTCAGGTTCCTGCCGCCCGCCTTCTCCCTGGCCTCAAGGAGGGTGCAGTCGTAGCCGGCCTTGCCGAGCTCGTACGCGGCGGTCAGGCCGGCGACGCCCGCACCGAGGATCACCACCTTGGCCGCGGCCTTCCCGCGCAGGGTGAAGTCGCCCGGCCTGGGGGCGGCGAACTGCTTGTCCTGCCCGGACGGCGCCAGGCCCAAAGCGCCCATGGCGGCGTACATGGCACCCGCGCCACCCACAGCCCCGATCCCGACGAGCAGTCCCCGCCGGGTCAGCGCCGCGGAGCTCGCGCCTTCCACGCCCCTTCCCCTCCCTCAGCCGTAGGGGCCGCTGCCGCAGGCGACCTGGCCACCGATGGTGGCGAAGATGCCGAACAGCGCCATGATCTGGGCGAAGTCGTCGGTGCTGAACTCGATGTGCCGCGAGCCGACCGTCTTCACGCCGGGAATCAGCGCGACGGCCGCGGTGATGGCGGTGGAGTTCCACTCCACTCCGAGCGTGTACGGCGCCGCCAACTGGTAGGGCGTGAAGTCGCTCAACCGGCCGAGAGCGCGAGCCATGGCCTCACGGATGCGAGCTTGGGCGACGCTCGGCGGCAGCAACTCGGCCGAGAACTTGTCGATCCCCTTCTTCACCGCGACCGTCTCGACGTCCCCGAGCAGCTCGCGTGCCTCTTCACCGACCGCCTCGTCCCCGGTGACCAGCACCACGGGCACGCCGTGGAACCCGGCGCACGCCGCCACGAGGCGGGTCTCGCCGCACAGCTCGCCGTTGAGGTAGACGTTCTGGATCTCCTTGCCCATCCACGTGTGGTTGAGCACGCCGTCCGGCACGCCTGCGCGAGCGTGATAGCCGACGAACCCGGCGGCATGGAACGAGCCGTCGAGTCCCTGGGCCATCCGCTGCGCCTTGCCCGGTCCCCTGATGAGGCTGGCCCGCTCGTCCAGCAGGTCGATCCTGAGGTTCTTGGTGGAGCCGTGGGCGTCGTTGACCAGCACGCTCGTCGCCCCGGCCTGGTACGCGCCCGCGACGGCGGCGTTGGCGTCGGCGGTCATCAGCTCGCAACCGCGCTCGTAGCCGCGCTTGCCGGCGTGCATCTCCTCGGGGTCGGTCAGCCCCGTCACGCCCTCCATGTCCACCGACAGGTAAACCTTCACGCACCCAACTCCTCGCCTAGCTCGCACCCGCACGGCGAACCCGCCGCGCCTTCTCCGGCCCGTGCCGACCGTAAACCGCACCACCGACCGCAGGCCCTCGCCCCGGTCGACGATGTCCCTCTGCGCGCCGATGGCGGACCCGGCCGGACTCGGTGGGGCGCCGACCCGGGCACGGGCTGCGGCCGGGTGTCGAACGCAGGCCAAGGGCGCGAGCAGCGGCCAGGTGCCCAGCGCAAACCGGAGCGGGATGCCGGGCGTAGGCCGAGGGTGGGCGGGGTCAGGAGCCCCATGTTTCCACCCGGCGGGCTTCGGCCTCGGTCATGAACCCGACATGGGCCGCCATGAACGCGGCCGCCTGATCACGCCACTGCGCCGGAATCTCGTCGATGGCCGGCGGGTAGCAGTGGTCGAGCCAGCTCGTCGACTCCTCGGTCGCCTCGAAGTAGTCGAGCGCCCGGGCGAAGGGCGTGTTCTCGATCCCGGGCACCCGCGCCAGCCCGTACTCGATCATCTCCTGCCCACCGTACGGCGGCTTCTTGAGCCACTTGCGCACGACGGGACGGTCCGCGGTGAGCGGCGTGTCCAGCGGCCGGCGCTCGACAGCGGCCTGGATGAGCTCCTTGTACAGGCACTTGCCGCACGTACGACACGGCCCGTCGGTGCCGCGCAAGCACCAGCGCACCTGACCCTTGAGGTCGGAGTTCAGGGCCACCCGCATGGTGATCGCCTCGCTCACGCCGCCGACGGGCAGCACGATGTGCACCCCGGTCGCGGCGAACAGCTTCCCCCACCGGCCGTGCGGCGACCACATGGGGTTGTCGGGCGTGTACCGGTGCAGATAGCGCCCACCGCCCAGCCAGCGTGAGCCGAGCTCGTAGCCGAAGCCCAGCCCGCCGAGGTCCAACTCGTCGGCGAGGAGCAGCGCCCCCGCCGCCACCGCATGGTGCTCCGGGTAGCCGGGGCGCGGCTCGGCGAGCGTGTATTCCAGGTCGGACGTGACCGTGGTCACCGCCCGCCCGGTCGTCCCGGCGAGCCCCGCCAGCACGTCGGACCGGTAATGCGGCCACCGATTGGGCACGCGCCGATGCGCCACCCGCCGGAAATGGAGGAAAGGCGCTTCGGGGTAGATCGTGGCGGCGGCCACGGAGTCCGCGCCACCGCTGTAGGAGATCGCGAGCGTACGCCCTGCCTGCCGTGCCTGCGCCCCCACCGGCCCGGCCTCGATGCCCCAGCCGTCGTGGAACGCCGCGGCGAGCTCGGCCGAGATGGCCCGGTCGAAGGAGATCCGCCGCCGAGTCCACGGCGCGACGATGGTCCAGGCCGCGACCGCGAACAGGTCGGGGTGGGCGTCGCCGGGTACGCCGCCGATGGAGCAGGAGTTGATGGCCAGCTTGACCGGGTAGTCGTCGGAGGCCCGCCCGGTGATCTCGTCCTCGGGGTCGAGCCGGAAGCTCAGGTCCCCGCCGGTCGACGTCACAGCCCACGTCACACGCACGGCCGCTCCCCCGGCTCGGCCGAGCTCCGGCGGGCTCCAGCGCGCCGGAGCTCGCCGGAGCTCGGGCCGCGCAGCTCGTCGATGGCCTGCCAGACGAGGACCTCGTTCTGGAGCACCCCGTCGAGTGCCTTCGCCGTCTCCTGGGCGAGCCGGTGTGTGTCGTCGATCTTCGCCTTGTCGGCTGCCACCGGCGGATTGGCGCTCCTGAGGCGTGCCACCTCGTTCTGAAGGGTGACCACTTCCCGCCGCAGCGTCTGGACCTCCCAGAGCGCGTCCTTGATGTCCTGGCGGTGGTCGGCGATCGAGATGTACCGGGAGTCGAACCACGTGCGCACGGCCGCGCGGAGCCGGGCAGGGACCAGGACGCGCATCATGAAACGCCACCATACTGGCAAACCCGGAGCCAAATGGACGGCCTGAACGAACGGGCCTACTGGCCGGTGAACTTGGGCTTGGTCTTCTCGGCGAACGCCCGCATGCCGATCGTGGCGTCGTCCGTGGCGAAGAGCCCGGAGAACTGCAGCCGCTCGACCTCGAGACCCGTGTCCAGGTCCACCTCCAGGCCCTGGTCGACGGCCTGCTTGGCGGCGCGCAGCGCGACCGTGGGACCTCCGACGAACGTGGCGGCCCATTCCAGCGCGGCCGTGTAGACCTGCTCGTCCGGCACCACCCGGTCCACCAGGCCCATCGCCTGAGCCTCGGCGGCGGGGACGTGACGGCCGGTGAAGATCAGATCCTTGGCGCGGGCGGGGCCTATGAGGCGGGGCAGGCGCTGGGTGCCGCCCGCGCCGGGGATGATGCCCAGCAGGATCTCCGGCTGCCCCAGCTTGGCCGACTCGCCGGCGACCCGGAAGTCGGCGCACAGGGCCAGCTCGCAGCCGCCGCCCAGGGCGTAGCCGGTGATCGCGGCGATGACCGGCTTGCCGATCTGGGCGACCGCCGTGAAGCACGCCTGAAGCGTGCGGGAATGAGCGGCCATGTCCGCGTAGGACATGTCGGCCATTTCCTTGATGTCGGCGCCCGCGGCGAAGACCTTGGCGCCGCCGTAGAGGATCACCGCCTGCGCCTGCGCGTCGGCGTCCACGAGACGGGCCGCTTCGGCGATCTCCAGCTGGACCTGGCCGTTGAGCGCGTTCATCTTCGGACGGTCAAGACGGATCGTGGCGATCTGGTCGGCTACTTCGACGCTCACAAACTCACCCATGGTCTGAACCTACCAATGAGAAACCTGCTAAGCGGGCTGCCGCTACGGCGCTTTACCGGACGGTAGAGAAGGGCGGCAGTCCGCGAGCAGGCTTCTCATTGGAGTGCCACAGACTTGACCTCATCAACCGTCTTCTTGCTACGCGACACCCGGACGAGTGCGGCCGACAGGCGGGCCAGCTCCTCACCGGAGTGGGTCAGCTCGGCCAGCGGGCGGGCCTGCCGCGGCAGCCCCAGCTTGCCCGCGCCGTCCAGCACCCGCTTGTCCAGGTGCGGCGCGACCTGCGGCCACACGGCCTGGACCTCCCGCAGGAAGATGTCCGCCCCGGTCGGCCCGATGCCGGGGAACTCCATCAGCAGCGAGGCGATCCGGCGGTCGTCGCCCTTGGCCTCGTCGCGCAGCCGCCGCAGGTCGCCGTTCCAGCGGTCGAGGAGCAGCTCGGCGCCGTTGCCGAGCATGGTGGAAGTACGTTCGTCGTAGCGGCGGTAGTGGCCGCGGCCCAGCGCGTCGACCCGGTCCTGCCAGCTCGCGTCCCGCATGCCCTTGGGCGTGCCGTACCCGGCCTTGAACAGCTCTTTCGCGGCCGCGACCGCGACACCGGACGAGATCCGCGCGCTGAGCAGGGTGGCCAGGACGAGCAGCTGGTACAGCGGCTTCGGCTGGTCGGACAGCTTGATTCCCGCCTCGCCCGCGAACGTGGTGCCGTAGCGGTCGAGCAGGACGTCGAGAACCGCTTTGTCGGTCTTGGTCATGTCCATCCCGCTACCCGGCGCTGGACCCGGCATGCCGCGTTTGGGCAGATCGCTGCTGGGGAGGCGGAGGTTCTCGATGGTGTGAAGGAGCTTGCAGTGCTGACCTTGACTCACAACGCCGTCGTCGCGATCCGCGACGTGATGGCCGGTGTCGACGTGCCCGCCGACGCGGGCCTGCGCATCTCCGCGAAGGCCGACGAGGCCGGTGCGCTCGAACTCGCCCTGGCCAGCCAGCCGCAGGCCGGCGACCAGATCATCGAGGCGGAGGACGTACGCGTCTTCGTGGCCGAGGACACCGTGGCGGTCCTGGACGACAAGTCACTCGACGCCCAGCCGGGCACGCCAGGCCAGCCGACGTTCCGCCTGGACCGGCGGGCCTAGCCGAGGTCGGACTCCGATGCCTGCGGGCGGACGTCGCCGAGCCCGAACAGGCCCACCAGCGTGCCGTCCGCCTTCGTGACGACGACATGATCCACCTTTGCCCGGTCCATCCGCTGAATCAGCGGCTCGAGCTGCTCGCTCGGGCGCACCGTGGTCACCCCGACGCGCATGGCCTGCTCGGCGGTGCCGCTCATGTCGGTGCCTTTGAGCTCGCTCGACCCGACGACGCCCTGGACCACGTCGTCCTGGTCGACCACCACCGCGAGCCCCGCAGGGTCGCCGATGATCCGTTCGGTGAGCTCCTCCAGCGGGTCGTCCAGGCCGGCCGTGACGGGGTCGCGGCGCACGTTCTGCGACACCAGGTGGGCCTGCCCCTCGTACGGCAGGCCGGCCGCCAGCCAGTCCATCTTGCCCGCCCCGTAGTCGTGCACCTCGCCGAAGCCGAGGCGTTCGAGCCGGTGGGCGGCGCGCGGGCTCAGATCGCACAGCGCGTCGTGGCAGTAGACGACGACCGGCCGCGCCGGGTCGAGCGCCGAGGAGCCCGCGTCGAGGGCGCCGAGCGGCAGGTTCACGGCCCTGGGCAGGTGCGCCCACGCGTACTCCTGCTCCGGCAGCACCTCGACCAGCTGGGCCTGTCGGGCGGCGACCAGGTCCTGAACCGCTTCGCGATCGATGATGTGCGTCATGAGGTTTCACGTACCCCCAGATACCGCTCGCATGGGCTCGGTCTCCGTGTCACGATGACGGCGCGGCCTATTCAGGGGGTGTCCGATGTGTGACAATCCGCTGCTACCCGACTCCGTCGCCCGCGCGCTGGCCGACTACCGTGCCCTGCGCGACGCCCACGGGCCCTGCTGGGGCGAGCCGCCCCTTTCGTACGTCGACCAGGCGTGGGCCACGGTCTTCCTCGACTCCCGCTACGACTACTGGGGCACGGCCCTGCGTCAGCTGGCCGAGCGCCACCCCGGCGTTCCTCCCGACGAGCTGGAGGACCACATGGAGGAGGTGGACCTGGACCGGCTGGTACGCGACGCCCTCGGCGGCGACGTGCCGGACAACCTGCCCGCGCTGCGCCTCACGCCCGCGGGGGCCACGCTGGAGGCCGGCACGCGGGTGGTGCTGGACGACCGCCCCTTCCACACGGCGTTGTTGCTGGACTCGAGCACGGACGAGCCGGTCGAGGTCGTCGTGGACGGCACGGCGTACGTGCTGCCGCCACGCGGCGCCAAGGTGGTCGAGCTGGACCGCGAGGTCACCGTCGGCGGCCGGCCGGTGGACCTCTCACGGCTGGCCAGGCGGGCCGCCGCGGCCACGATCCTGGTGCGGGCCGGGTTCCCGTGCCGGTGGAGCGTGACGACCGCGAACGGGCAGGGCTGGTACCCCGAGGGCGCGCCGCCCAAGCTGGACGCCCATGGCAGGCCGTTCTTCCACGGCGACGACCTCGTGGTCGCCGTGCCCGCCGAGCCGATCACGGTGACGGTGACCAGGGGCATGGAGTACACCTCCGCCGAGGTGGAGGTGACCCCCGAGGCGGGCAGGCAGACGCCGATCGAGCTGGCGCCCGAGCGCCTGTACGACGCCGCCGCCCGCGGCTGGTACGGCGGCGACCTGCACGTGCACCTCAACTGGATGGGCGAGGAACCCGCCGCGCCCGAGTTGGCCGCGGCCGCGCAGCACGGCGAGGACCTGCACGTGCTCAACCTCGTGGCGGGCAACGTCGCGAGCGAGCGGGTCTACGACGTGGAGGCCCTCGAGCACTGGGTGGGCGAGGACCTGCCCTGGTCGGACGACCGGCACCTGGCCAGGCTCGGCGTGGAGTACCGGAATGACCTGGTCGGGCACGTGAGCGCGTTCGGCCTGCGCGGCCTGCCCAAGCGGTACCACACCGGCTTCCTCGACACGGTGGACTGGCCGCCCAACGCGGCCGCGCTCGAAGAGCTGCGTGCGCTCGGCGCGATCACCGGGTACGGGCATCCGTTCCACACCCCGTTCGACGACGACGACCCGCCCGATGTGGTGCTCTCGCGGGGGCGCAACTGCTCGGCCAGGGAGATCGTCGCCGACGCCGCCCTGGGCCTGATCGACACCTTGGACGTGCTCAACCACTCCTCCATCGCCGCCACCGCCGCCGTCTACCGCCGCCTGATCGGCGCGGGCAACCGGCTCACGGTCACCGCGGGCACCGACGCCGTGCTCTCCTTCTGCCGCCGCGGCACCGCCTCCGGCCCCCCGGGGTGGGAGCGGGTGTACGCGAACGTCGCAGGACCGCTCACCGCGGAGTCCTTCGCCGAGGCGATCCTGCTCGGCCGCACGTTCGCCACCACCGGGCCGTGGCTGGAGATCACCGTGAACGGGCACGGGCCCGGGGACACTCTGGAGCTGGCGCCCGGGCAGCGGGTGGAGATCGCGGTCGCCTCGATCGGGCCGGAGGTCGAGCATCTGGAGATCCACACCGCGGCGGGCATGCTGGCGCAGGGGCGGCCCGGGCATCTGGTCACGTCGATGGAGGTGAGCGAGCCGACGTACGTGGTGGCCGTGGCCTCGGGCGGGCCGCATCCGCGGGCCTTCCATCGGCGCGGCGCGTACGCGCACAGCAGCCCGGTGTACCTGGACGTCGCGGGTGAGCAGGTGGCCAGGGAGGCCGACGTGCGGTGGTGCCTCGCGTGGCTGGACCGGCTGGAGGCCGTGGTCCGCGAGTTCGGCACGTTCGAGACCGACGAGCAGTTGGGGGACCACCTGGAGCTGTATGAGCGGGCGAGGGCCGTCTACCGGGGGCGGCTCGCCTAGCCGGACCGGCCGCCCGTCTGTCCTTCCATGGCCAGGCTCACGCAGCAGCGGTTGTCGCCAGGTTCCAGCCTGGCCTCCACCTTGGGCGGCGCGACGCTCTCCACCAGGCCCGTGATCAGAGCGTGGTTCATGTGGCAGACCAGTTCCCGCTGCGCTTCTGCGAGAGCGTGGAAGGGGCAGTTGGCCATGATGACGCGGGTGCTCTCGCGCCGCGGCTCGTACCCGTGCTCGCTGAGCGCCCCGACCGCGAGATCCAGCGCCGCCTGCGGGGTGGCGGGCCGGCCTTCGGCGGACACCGCCCCTCCGCCGATAGCGGCGCCGTGCTCGGCCGCCACCCGCCGGAGCACTTCCAGGACGGGCGCGCCGGTCCCGGCCGACTCGGCGATCGCGTCGGCCATGAGCCGGCCGGCGAGCAGGTAGTCGCGGCTGGGCAACGAGACGGCGAACTCGCGGGCCGCCCTACGGTACAACTTCGAGCTGCGTCCCGCGCCCGGCCCCGTCCTTCCGGTGAGCCGGGCGTAGACGGCCTCGAGCAGCCCTTCGGACTCGAGCCTGTCGAGATGGAACTTGGCCTTGTGGCGGGCGATCCCGATGGCCTCGGCGGCCTGGTCGCGGCTCACAGGTCCTGGCTGCGCGCACACGAACAGGTACAACTCCTGGCGTACGGGGTCGGCGAGGGTGCCGATGCCCGTGATGTTCTGATCGACTCCGCGCACCGGCCGGCCTTTCTAACGGAGAAAGCCATTGACGTTACATAGGTGACCTTCTAACGTACAAAATAGCATCCGTTAGGAGCCCACCATGAGTACTGATTTATCGACTCGCCTGAAGAATCCCTCTTATCAGGCATTCGCACTGCTGCGCACCGGATTCACGGTCGCGCCGATCCTGTTCGGGCTCGACAAGTTCCCAACATCCTGACCGAGTGGACGGCGTACCTGGCGCCGTGGATCGACAACCTCGTCCCCGGCGACGCCGTGATGGCCATGAGGATCGTCGGTGTGATCGAGATCCTGGCGGGCATGCTGGTCGGGTTCGCGCCGAGGATCGGGGCGTACGTCGTCGCCCTCTGGCTCGCCGGGATCATCGTCAACCTGCTGACGTTCTCCGGGTTCTACGACATCGCGTTGCGCGACTTCGGCCTCATGATCGGGGCACTGGCGCTGGCCAGGCTCGCGCAGGCGCACGCCAGGGACGCAGGCAGCTAGTCCTGGCACGGCCGCGTGGCTCGCACGGGGGGAGCCGTGCTGGGTGCGCCAGGACGGCCCAGGCCAAGCCGCCCGGGCACACTACTTCTCGGCCGCCAATCCGGCCAGCACCCGCTCTAGACCCCAGCGGAACTGGCCGGTCGAGATATACGCCGCGATGGCGTCCGCGGCGGCGTGTGTACGTGGGAAGGCCTCGGGTTCGATGTCGAACGCCACCCGGCGGGCGGCGATCCGTTCGGCCTCCGGCGGGACGGGGCCGGGCCCGCGTACCTCCGCCGCCTCCAGGGCTATCGAGCCTAGGACGTACACCGTCACCGTGTACCCGGCACGCGGGTCGGGCAGCGCGGCCAGCAACGACTCGCCCACCCGTAGCGCGACCGGGCCGCTGAAGGCGGCGCCGAGTATGGACGGGACCGCGGCGGGGTGACGCATCAGCACCTCGCGCAGGTTGACCGCGAAGGCGGCGATGCGCTCGCCCGGCGCGCGGCTCTCATCCTCCAGCAACCCGAGGTCGGCCTCCCGGGCGGATCCTGGCCGCGTTCGCCGCCAATCAGGCGGTGGTGTCCGCCTGGTTCCTGCTGCTGGCGGTGAGCGTGCTGGCGCTCGTGCCCGCGGCGGTCTTACCGGGACGGCTGCTGCCCCCGGGGCCGGCCGCCGCGCTGTCCGTGCCGGTCGGCGTGCTCGCCGGCCTGGTGCAGGCGCTGGGGCTGCTGCGCTGGCCGTACGCGGTGCCGGCGCTGGTTCGCGGCGGCCGGTGTGATCTCGGCCCTGGCCATCGCCGCAGGCGTGCTCACACCGCTCGTCGCCGGGCCGTTCGTTACGAGGTGCCCGAGAGGCGTTCGACGCCGCGGAGCAGGGCCGAGTGGTCGAGCCCGCCGTCGCCGTTGGCGTTCGCCGCCGCCACGAGCTGGGCCACCAGCGCCCCAGGGGCAGCACGACGCCGGCCTCGCGGGCCGCGGACGTCACGATGCCCATGTCCTTGTGGTGCAGGGCGATGCGGAAGCCTGGCTCGAAGGAGTGGTTCAGCATGTTGGCGCGTTTCTGCGCCAGCACGGCGGAGCCGGCCAGGCCGCCGCCGAGCACCTCCAGCGCCGCCTCCAGGTCCACGCCGTACGCCCGCAGGAACACCACGGCCTCGGCCAGCGCCTCGATGTTGGCGGCCACGACGAGCTGGTTGGCCGCCTTGACCGTCTGGCCCGCGCCACTCGGCCCCACGTGGACCACGGTCTTGCCGACCGCGTCGAAGATCGGCGTGGCGGCCTCGAAGGCGTCGCGCGCGCCGCCCACCATGATCGACAGGGCGGCGTTCCGAGCTCCCGCCTCGCCGCCCGAGACCGGCGCGTCCAGGTAGCGCAGGCCGCGGCGGCCCGCCTCCTCGGCCAGTTCGCGGGTGACGTCGGGCCGGATCGAGGAGAAGTCGATGATCAACGTGCCGGGGGCGGCGTGCGCGAACACACCGTCGTCACCGGTCAGCACGTCCCGCACGTCCGGGGAGTCGGGGAGCATGAGGGCGACGGCCTCGGCACCGGTCACGGCGTCCGCGATCGAGGCGGCCGCCCGGCCCCCGGCCTCGGCCAGCGCCTTGGCCTTCGCCGGCGAGCGGTTGTAGCCGGCCACGCTGTGCCCGGCTCTGACCAGGTGCACGGCCATGGGGCTGCCCATGATGCCGAGGCCGATGAAGGCGATGCTGCTCACGTTCGTCCTCCCGCGCGTTGGATAGGGCTCACGTTCATCCTCCCGCGCGTTGCTCGTGTGATAGCCAGCCGAAGGCCCCGGGGCCTTCGGAGCGATATTCAAGCCCGACGTACCCGTCATATCCGGCGGCGTGCAGCTGGTCGATCCACGCGCGGATCGGCAGCGTACCCGTCCCGGGCGCGCCCCTGCCCGGGGCGTCGGCGATCTGCACATGAGCGACGCGCCCAGCGTGCCGCTCGATGGCAGCAGGCACATCATCGCCATTGACCGCCAGGTGGTAGAGATCGGCGAGCAACCTCACGTCAGGCAGGTCACCGAGCCGATCGAGCACATCGACGACGTCCGCGGCGGTCCGCAGCGGGTAGTGCGGTGCCCCGCTGACCGGCTCCAGCAGCACCGTCCCGTCGACACCACGCGCACAGGCCGCCAGCATCTCCAGAGCCAGCTCGTCCTGCTCCTTCGCCGCGACGCCGGGGACACGGTTCCCGTACAGGGCGTTGAACGCCCGGCACCCCAGCCGCTCCCCGATGGCGGCCACCACAGGGATGTTGTCCAGCAGCTCACCCGAGCGCCCAGGCCACGACACCAGGCCCCGGTCACCGCCCGGCATGTCACCCGCGAAGAAGTTGAGCCCGGTCAGCCGAACCCCGGCCCCCTCAACAGCATCCACGAACGCGTCCACGTCCCGGTCGCCGGGCACCGCGACCGTCCACGGCCACCAGAACTCCACCGCCCGAAACCCGTCGGCCGCCGCCGCGGCCGGGCGCTCGAGCAGGGGCAGGTCCGTGTAGAGGATCGAGCAGTTGACGGTCCACCTGGTCACGTGCACAGACCAGCACCTTAGCGAGGCCGGCGCGACACGCCCTCAGGGGAAGGGGCTTCGTGAAGCGCGGCCGGGACTATGATGTTGGAAATTGAAGTGGCTCCGGTGTGCGGTTGCTGCTGGGCAAAGCGATGCGGAGGTGCGCGCATGCTGGTGTCGCGGTGGGCCCAGGAGACGTTCGGGCAGCGTGCGCCGGTGATCAGACAGGGGATCGCCGAGGCGCTGTCGGTCGCGCTGGACAATGCCCGCGACGCGCAGACGGCGGCGCAGACCGATCACACGCATCCGTTCGGGTTCACGCTCATGTCCCGCAAGTTCGAGGCGCTGGCCGAGGCGTTCGAGGACATGGGGGACGTGCGGATCGTCAAGCCCGCAGGGTCGGCGCACGAGCTGGTGGTGCTGGACGGCAAGCTGCTGTTCCCATTCCGCTACGCCAAGGACCGCTCGGTGAGCGTGATGAGCGCGCGCATCGGGGAGGGCCGGCCGTCGGCCCTGGTGCAGGCGCTGTTCAACCGGTTCGGGCCGGAGCCGATGATGCGGCAGCTCGCGCTGGCCGACGTGGCGCCGCACGCGGTGCCGGTGGCCGAGGCGCTCGGCGATCTGCCCAAGGACACCAGCCTGGTCCTGATCGCGTACGCCTGCAACGCGCATGCCGGGCTGCTGGACGCCTGGTGGGGCGAGGCGGAGCTGCTGGACCGCACCGGGAGCCTGCGCTGGCATCACTGTGAGGAGATCCCGCTGGCCATGGACGCCGAGGCCGCGCAGACGTCGTTGCCTGGGGTCGCCTTCGATCAGGGCGTCGTGCCGACGCCGGCGCTCAACCCCCGGGTGCCGCGCGCGTTCAGGGCAGAAGCCGCGAGCGGTGAGTAGTCTCCGACCCGGCGCGCCGACCCCGCAGGCCGTCGCCGACGCGTTCGACGCCACCCGCCTCACCCAGGCCCGCCACCTGGCCGCCCTGACCAAGAAGGAGGTCGCCGAGCACCTCGGCGTCTCTCCCGCCGCCGTCGGCCAGTACGAGGCAGGCGTCACTCGGCCGCGCCCCGACCTGATTCCGCTGCTGGCCGAGGCGCTCGGGGTTCCTATGGCGTTCTTCCTGCCCGGGCGCCCGCACGGCAAGCTCGACGGCTCCATGGCGCATTTCCGCAGCCTGCGCTCCACCCGTGCCTACCAGCGGGCCAAGGCCGTCGCGTTCGTCGAGCAGGTGTGGGAGCTGACCTACGCCCTGGAGAAGCGCATCCAGCTGCCTGCCGTGGACCTGCCCGGGTTCGCGGGCGGCGAGATGCACTCGGCGCTGCCCCGCGACCCGGCCGGCGCCGCCCGGGCGCTGCGCGCCCACTGGGGGCTGGGCGCCGGCCCGATCAGCCACCTCGTACGCCGCATGGAAGCGCACGGCATCGTCGTCGCCTTCCCCCGGCACGACCCCGACGCGGTCACCGTCGACGCCTTCTCCACCTCCAGCCTGCCCAGGCCGATCGTCGTGCTGACCCCCAACAGGTTCGACGACATCTACCGCCACCGCTTCACCGCCGCGCACGAGCTGGGCCACCTCGTCCTGCACGGCGACACCGCCGCCGGGGACACCCACCAGGAGCGCGAGGCCGACGCGTTCGCCGCCGAGTTCCTGACGCCGCGCGAGAGCATCCTGCCCCAGTTGCCGCTCCGCGCCGACCTGCGCAAGCTCGCCGAATTGCGGCGGACGTGGGGCGTGTCGGTCGATTCGCTGCTCTACCGGTGCCGCGAGACGGGGCTGATCTCCGACTCCGCCGCGAGCCGCGCCTACCAGCGCCTGGCCGCGCTGCGCGACCAGCCGGGCTTCACCAACGAGCCCGTCTCCGGCTACCCGGGCGAGCAGCCCGTCCTGCTGGCCCACGCCTTCGACCTGGCCACCCGGGAGGCCGGCCTGACCGCCGCCACCCTGGCCCGGGAGCTGGCCTGGCCCATCTCCCGCGTACGCGAGCTCATCGGCCTGCCCGACCAACGCCCGTCGCTGAGGCTCGTCCTGTAAGGGGCGCGAAGAAGAAAGCCGGGTTCGGGCAATCAGTCCCGATGACCTCTCCAGAAAGGCACCCGGTGCATGCCCGTGACCTATGTCCCTCCGGTACGCATGCTTGAGGGGACGACAGACGCCTCGATCATCGAGAGGGCCCGCCACGAGCCCGAGTGGTTCTCGGTGATCTTCGACCGGTACTTCACCGCGATCCACCGGTACGCGGCCGCCCGGTTAGGGCCCGGCACCGCGGACGACGTCGCGTCCGAGACCTTCCTCGCCGCGTTCGACCAGCGGAGCCGCTATGACCTGACCTGTCCGAGCGCACGGGCCTGGCTCTACGGGATCGCCACCAACCTGATCGGCCGCCATCACCGCGCCGAGGTCCGGCTCTATCGTGCCCTCGCCCGGGCCGCGTCCCGCGACGACGTCGAGAACCACGCCGACCGGGTGGCGGACCGGGTGAGCGCAGAACAACTGAACCCGGCGCTGGCCAAGGGCCTGGCCGCGCTGTCCGCCGGCGACCGCGACGCGCTCTTGCTCGTCGCCTGCGCCGAGCTCAGCTACGCGGAGGTGGCTCGCGCCCTGGAAGTCCCGATCGGCACCGTCGGCTCCCGCGTCAACCGGGCCAGACGCCGGCTCCGCACCACACTTGGCTTCCCCGCACTGGAGGTAGACGACCATGGATGAGCTGCGGCTACTGAAGGATCGCCATGACGCGCTGCCCGGCCCGGACGAGAGCACCGTCGCCGAGTCGCGTTCCCGCCTGCTCGCCCACATGCACCGCGCCCCGGCCCGCCGTCTCGGCATGAGGTGGGCGCTCGGGCTGGCGGGTGCGGCCGCCGTCACGCTGGCCGCGGCGATCGTGATCGTTCCTGGAGGCGGAGAGGGTTCCGAGAGCCCTCAGGCCCGTCCGTCCAGCTCCCACCCGTCGAGCACTCCGCTCCGGCTGCGCAAGGTCGCCGGCGCCGACGACCTGGCGGGCAACGCGGCCGCACTGGCCGCCGCCAACCCGGACCCCGTCCCCGAGCCCGATCAGTGGGCTTACATCAAAACCGAGGAGTCCGGGGAGAAGGGGACGCGTGTCCACGAGATGTGGCGCCGGGCGGACGAGAAGCAGTTCGCCCACATGGAGGACGGGAAGCTGGAGGTGTTCGACGGCTCCGAGTTCGAGGTGACCTACCCATATCTGCTCTCGCTGCCGACCGAGCCCGCCGCCCTGCTGGCCCGCGTCTACGAGGAGATCGACGCCGAGCACGCCAAGCGGCAGGCGGACCGGGGAAGGACCCGGGCCACGGTGCCGCCGCTGACCGCCGAGCAGCGGCACACGTACGCGTTCCAGCACATCGTGCAGGGCATGCGGGACGCCGTGCTGCCCCGCACGCTCCGCGCGGCCATGTACGGCGCCCTGGCCGGCATACCGGGCGTCCGCTACGAGGCACGGGCCACGGACCTCGCCAAGCGGCCGGGGGTGACCCTCTACCGGATCCATGAGGGATACCTGCGGGACGAGATCTTCATCGACCCGAAGACGTACGAGTACCTGGGGTACCGGTCGGTCGTGGTGCGGGACAAAAAGGACGCACGTACGTATTTCTCCGTGACGAAGGGCCAGATCCTGGGCTGGGGCAGCATGCTCGCG
Organism: Nonomuraea sp. 3N208; assembly: GCF_052245935.1. Classification (NCBI taxonomy): domain Bacteria; kingdom Bacillati; phylum Actinomycetota; class Actinomycetes; order Streptosporangiales; family Streptosporangiaceae; genus Nonomuraea; species Nonomuraea sp. 3N208. The sequence continues at coordinate 217,503 of NZ_JBQQBR010000005.1, forward strand.
GGCGGCGTCGTCGACCGGCCGGGCGAGCGGCCCTGACATCGGCCCGGCCTGCCAGAGTGTTAAGGGCTGAAAAATACCTTCGCAAAGATCTCGTCAGCGAAGGAAAATGTTGAGACGCTGAACTCCACCACAGCGCCCCCAGCCCTGAGGAGTGGTTCATGCGCAGATTACTGGCGATCGCCGTGGTCGCCATCCTGCCCTTAACGAACGCCACCGCCGCCCGCGCCCAGGAGCCCGCCGACCGGCAGCAGGCCTTCGCCGCGGCCGCCGAGGAGTTCCAGGTGCCGGAGAGCGTGCTGCTCGGCGTCTCCTACCTGGAGTCCCGGTGGGACGCCCACACCGGCCAGCCCTCCAGCGACGCCGGGTTCGGCCCCATGCATCTGACCGACGCGGCCGCGTACACCGGGTCCAACCATCACCACGAGGGTGAGGAGGACGCCCGCGGCGACGAGAGCCGGCCGCTGCCCGCACCCGAAGAGCAGCCTGAGCCAACCGAGATCCCCGCCTCCCTGCGCACCATGGAGCGGGCGGCGGAGCTGACGGGCGAGAGCCACGAGCGGCTGCGTACGGACGACGGCGCCAACATCCGGGGCGGCGCGGCACTGCTGGCCGACTACCAGAAGGCGCTCGGCGCACCGCTGAGCGACCACCCGGGCGAATGGTACGGCGCCGTGGCCAAGTATTCGGGCGCCGAGGAGGCCGGCGCCGCCAAGTTCTTCGCCGACGAGGTCTTCAACACGATCAAGGAAGGCGCCGAGCGGACCACCCACGATGGGGAGCGGGTCCGGCTGCCGGCCGTGCCCGACCTCGTGAAGATCGAGAGGTGGCTGGAGAAGCTCGGCCTGCGCCCGACGCGTCCCGACGGCGTCGAGTGCCCCGCCTCGGTCTCCTGCGAGTGGATTCCCTCGGCTTACCAGCAGTTGCCCAACGGCAATTACGGGCACTACGACCTGGCGAACCGGCCGTTCAGCCAGAAGATCGACTACATCATCATTCACGACATGGAGGGATATTTCCTACCCTCCATCCGCCTCAACCAGGACCCGAACTACCGCGCGAGCTGGCAGTACTCCATCCGCTCCACCGACGGCCACATCGCCCAGCACATCAAGTCCAAAGACGTCGCCTGGCAGGCCGGCAACTGGTACATCAACGCCAAGTCCATCGGCATCGAGCACGAGGGATTCCTGGCCGAGGGCAGCACCTGGTACACCGAGGCGATGTACCGCTCCTCGGCCCGCCTGGTCCGCTACCTGGCGCTCAGGCACGGCGTGCCGCTGGACCGCGCCCACATCCTGGGCCACGACAACGTGCCGGGCACCTTGCCGACGACGGTCAGGCAGATGCACGAGGACCCGGGGCCGTTCTGGGACTGGGCGCACTACTTCCAGCTGATGGGGGCGCCGCTGCACCAATTCGGCGGGCCGCAGGCCGGATCCATCATGATCAAGCCGGACTTCGCCACGAACAAGCCGTACTTCTACGGCTGCGACCGCAAGAACCCGTCAGCGGCCTGCCCGCCGCTCCCCGCGAGCACGGTCTGGCTCCGCACCGAACCGCGCGCCGACGCGCCGCTGGTCAAGGACATCGGCAAGCACCCCACGGGTGAGTCGCTCTACAGCGTCTACGACCACAGCGCCCGCGCCACCACCGGCCAGCGCTTCGCCGTGGCCGATCGTCAGGGCGACTGGACGGCGATCTGGTATCTCGGCCAGAAGGCGTGGTTCCACAACCCGGCCGACGCGCCGACCGCTGTCCCGTCCATGGGCCTGGTCGTGACCCCGAAGCCGGGCAAGGCGGCCGTGCCGGTGTACGGCCGGGCATACCCGGAGCAGGAGGCGTACCCGGCGGGCATTCCCTACCAGGCCGTGACCCCACTGCAGTACACGTTCTCGGCAGGCGAGAAGTACACCCTCGCCGGGCCGGCGGCCACGGAGTACTACCGCGCGGTCACGTTCAACCTGGAGGACCACAAGGTGGTCCGGGGCAAGACCAAGTACTTGGAGATCCAGTTCGGCCACCGCGTGATGTTCGTCAAAGCTGACGACGTGCAGGTGAGCTTCTCCGGGTGAACTCCTTGACGGCGCGCCTAGTGCTCGCGAGCGCCTCCTGAGAGGAGTCGTAGGTGCGCTGGGCGACGCCGACGAACAAGCAGTCGACGACGAGGAGCTGGCTGATCCTGCTGGCCAGGGCGCCGGGCCGGAACTCCGTCTCCCGCCCGGCGGAGATCAGCACGTGTTCGGCCAGCTCCGCGATGGACGAGCGCGGGTTGTTGGTGATCGCGACCGTGGTCGCGCCCGCCTCCTTCGCCCGCGACAGCGGCTCGATCACGTCGGGGGTCTCCCCCGACGTGCTGATCCCGATCGCCACGTCTCCTTCCCTGAGCAGGACCGCGCTGGTCAGCGCCAGGTGCGCGTCCTGGAAGGCGTGGCTGGACAGGCCGATGCGCAGCAGCTTCTGCGCGACGTCCTCGGCCACGAGCCCGGACGCGCCGACCCCGTAGGCGTCGATCCGCCGGGCCGCGACGATCGCGTCGACGACCAGGCCCAGCCGCTCCGAGGTCAGCTGGGCCACCGTGTCGTTGATCGCCTCGGACTCGGCCCGCGCGACCTTCTGGATCACCTCCGACAGCGGGTCGTCGGGCGCCAGGTCGCCGGGCACGAGCCGGTCCGGCTGCGCGGCGGCGGCCGCCAGAGCCAGGCGCAGCTGCGGGTAGCCGGCGAACCCGAGCAGCCGGGACGTCCGCACGATCGTGGCCTCGCTGGTGCCCGAGGCGGCGGAGAGCTCCGTGATGGTGCTCCTGGCCACCGTGGCGGGGTCTTCCAGAATGAGCCGGGCAACGGTTTGGGCGGCCGGCGTCAGGGACGGCAGCACACCGCGAACCGTGGCCACCAGAGTGTCGGCCCGCAGGCCATTGCCGCTGTCGTCCACGGTCCCGATTATGCCCCCTGCGGCTAATGGCCGAGCAGGGCGTGATGTGCTGCGGTTGACGGCCTCTTGTCCGCCGTTATCGCAACGTGCCGTTCGTCATGCCCGCGGGTTCCTCGGGCACGGTGATCAGGCCCAGCTCCGCGGGAGTCGCGAGCAGCGGGTGGTACGGGACGACCCGGACGGTGTACCCGAAAGCACCCGTGCGGTCGAGCGGCACCGTGCCCGTGTAGTGCGCCCTCCCGTCGTCGTCCACCGACGCCACGGCCAGCTTCGCGTACGAGGGATGCGTCAGCTCGTCGTGCGGCCCGACCTTACCGTAGGCCGCCTCGACCAGCACGTCATCGGGCTCCAGGTCGCCGAGCGCGATGGTGGCGTGCAGCTCCACGGTGGCGCCGACCTCAGGCGTGTCCCCCACGCCCGACGCCTCGACGTGCTCCACCCGGACGCCGGGCCAGGCTCGGGTGACCCGGACCCGCCAGGCGGCGAACGCCTTCGCCGGCGCGTACGAGTCCACCGACAGTGCCCTGGCGGCCTTCGCGGCCGGGGTGTAGAGGTCCACGACGTAGTCCCTCAGCATGCGCCCGGCGAGCACCTTGGGCCCGAGCGAGGCCAGCGTGTGCTTGACCATCTCCATCCAGCGCCGCGGCAGCCCGTCGAGCGGACGGTCGTAGAACCGGTCGGACACCTCGTGCTCGATCAGGTCGTACAGGGCGGCGGACTCCAGCTCGTCCCGCCGCTCCGGGTCGCTCACGCCGTCGGCGGTGGGGATGGACCAGCCGTTGGTGCCGTCGTACCACTCGTCCCACCAGCCGTCACGGATGGACAGGTTGAGCCCGCCGTTCAGCGCGGACTTCATGCCGGAGGTGCCGGACGCCTCCAGGGGCCGCAGCGGGTTGTTCAGCCACACGTCGCAGCCCTGGACCATGAGCTGGCCCAGCGTCATGTCGTAGTCGGGCAGGAACACGATCCGGTGCCTGACGTGTGCCTGGTCAGCGAATTTGACGATCTGCTGGATCAGCTTCTTGCCGCCTTCGTCGGCGGGATGGGCCTTGCCGGCGATCACGATCTGGACCGGCTTCTCCGGGTCGAGCAGGAGCTCGGCCAGCCGTTGGGGGTCGCGCAGCATGAGCGTGAGCCGCTTGTACGACGGTACGCGCCGGGCGAAGCCGATCGTCAGCACGTCGGGGTCGAGCGCGTCGTCGATCCACCCCAGCTCGGCGTCGGAGGCGCCGCGCTCGCGCCAGGACCTGCGCAGGCGTACCCGGGCGCCCTCGACCAGGCGGCGCCGCAGCGTCCCCCTGATCTTCCAGATGTCACTGTCGGGGATCTTCTGGATGCCCTCCCAGCCGCGGGCGCGCTCCAGCAGCGAGGGCAGCTCGCGGCCGGCCAGCTCCATGAGCTCGCGGCCGACCCAGGTCGGGGCGTGCACGCCGTTGGTGATCGACCCGATCGGGACCTCGTCCAGGTCGAATCCCGGCCAGAGGTCCTTGAACATGTCCCTGCTGACGTTGCCGTGCAGCCGGGAGACGCCGTTGACCCGCTGGGCCAGCCGCATGCCCATGACGGCCATGTTGAACCGGCCGGGGTCGGACTCGGCGCCGAGTTGAAGGATCCGCTCGACGGGCACGGTCGGCCAGGCGGACGAGCCGCCGAAGTGGCGCTCGATCATGTCAACGGGGAACCGGTCGATGCCCGCGGGCACGGGCGTGTGCGTGGTGAACACCGTGCCGGCCCGCACGGCCTCCAGCGCCTCGTCGAAGGAGAGGCGGGCCTCGGTCAGCTCGCGGATGCGCTCCAGGCCGAGGAAGCCGGCGTGGCCCTCGTTGGTGTGAAAGACCTCGGGATCGGCGTGCCCGGTGATGCGGCAGTACGCCCTGATGGCGCGCACGCCGCCGACGCCCAGCAGCAGCTCCTGCATGAGCCGGTGGTCGGTGCCGCCGCCGTAGAGGCGGTCGGTGATGTCCCTGGCGGCGTTGTCGTTGTCGGCCACGTCGGAGTCGAGCAGCAGCAGCGGCACCCGGCCTACCTGCGCCACCCACACCTGGGCGTGCAGCATGCGCTCGTCCGGCAGGGACAGGCGGATCTTGACCGCGGTGCCGTCGTCCTCCTTGAGCAGGGACAGCGGCAGGCCGCCCGCGTCGAGCGACGGGTAGTGCTCCAGCTGCCAGCCCTCGGGCGAGAGCGACTGCGTGAAGTAGCCGTGCCGGTAGAGCAGGCCGACCGCGAGGATCGGCACGCCCAGGTCACTGGCCGCTTTGAGGTGATCGCCGGCCAGGATGCCGAGACCGCCGGAATACTGCGGCAGGGCGGCCGCGATGCCGTATTCCGGTGAGAAGTACGCGATGGCCCGCGCGCCGTCCGGCAGCGTCTGGTACCAGCGCGGCGAGGTCATGTATTCGCGCAGGTCATCGGCGGCGTCGGCGAGACGGCGCAGGAAGCGGCGGTCGGCGGCCAGCTCGGTCAGCCGGGCCGGCGTGACGGCGCCGAGCAGGGCCACGGGATCGTGCCCGACCTGCTCCCAGAGCTCCGCGTCGACCTCGGCGAAGAGATCCATCGTCTCCGGGTGCCACGACCAGCGGAGATTGTGCACGAGCTCGCCGAGGGCGGCCAGCTCCGCGGGCAGAACGGTGCGGACGGTGAACCGGCGGATTGCTCTCACGATGTGCACCCTACGGGCTAGGAGGGACCAGTCAGTCCTTCACCCCCAGGAACGCCCTTCAAACCCCTTCCGGGAACAAGCATGAAGAGGGAGCATTGGGGCAACTTTCCATGTTGTTGGGCTCTCCCGCACCACACTCGGGAGGTCTATCCGCTGCTGTCCACAATTTACGTGCAAGGATCGTTCCTGCCGAGGAAAGCCTCCGGCGGCACCGGGTGCGCCGCCGCAAACCCTTGAAATGCGATGATCGGACGAATTCCCATCTCGGACATCTCCCCCGTCGTCGACTGCGGGCAATGGCCCGCCAAAGCGGTCGCCGGCGAGACCTTCCAGGTCTCGGCGACCGTGTTCAGAGAAGGCCACGACGCCGTGGCCGCGGGCGTGGTGCTCACCTCGCCCGACGGGCAGCGTGGTCGCCTGAGACCGATGCGCGAGCTCGCGCCCGGCACCGATCGCTGGGGCGTGGATGTGTCCCTGCCCGCGGAAGGCGACTGGCTGTTCCGCGTGGAGGCGTGGAGCGACCCGATCCACACGTGGCTGCACGACGCGGGGATCAAGATCCCGCGCGGCATGGACGTCGATCTCATGTGCGAGGAAGGCGCCCGGCTCTTCGAGCGGGCCGCCAAGGCCGTACGCACGCCGGACTGCTCCAATGGCGCACCCAAGACCGGCAATAGCGGCACAAACGGGCAAAAGAAGGGGAACGGCAACGGCGAGAGCACCTGTGGGCACCGGGCGGCGCTGCTGTCGATCTCCGCCACACTGCGTGACGAGAACCTGGACCCCCGAGCCCGGTTGTCGATCGCGCAGTTGCCCGAGACCGCCGCGTTGCTGGAGGCGCACCCCTACCGCGAGATGGTGACCCGGTCCAAGTCCCACAAGATCCGAGTGGACCGGCGCCGGGCGCTCTACGGCTCGTGGTACGAGTTCTTTCCCCGGTCGGAGGGGGCGATCGTCAACGACAACGGCATCTCCAAGTCCGGAAATTTCCAGACAGCCGCAAAGAGACTCCCCGCGGTCGCCAAGATGGGGTTCGACGTCGTCTACCTGCCGCCCGTCCACCCCATCGGCAGCACGTTCCGGAAGGGGCGCAACAACACGCTGAGCCCGGAACCCGATGACCCCGGTTCGCCCTGGGCGATCGGGTCGGAGGACGGCGGCCACGACGCGGTGCATCCGGACCTGGGCACGATCGAGGACTTCGACGAGTTCGTGGCGCACACACGCGAGCTCGGTATGGAGGTCGCGCTGGATCTCGCGCTGCAGTGCTCGCCCGACCACCCGTGGGTCAAGGAGCACCCCGAGTGGTTCACGATCAGGGCCGACGGCTCGATCGCGTACGCCGAGAACCCGCCGAAGAAGTACCAGGACATCTATCCGGTCAACTTCGACAAGGATCCCGAGGCCATCTACGCCGAGGTCAGGCGCGTGGTGCGGCACTGGATGGACCACGGGGTGCGGATCTTCCGGGTGGACAATCCGCACACCAAGCCGGTGGGGTTCTGGGAGCGGCTGCTGGCCGACATCCACACGAGCGACCCGGATGTGATCTTCCTGTCGGAGGCGTTCACCCGGCCGCCCATGTTGCGCACGCTGGCCAAGATCGGCTTTCACCAGTCGTACACGTACTACACGTGGAAGAACTCCAAGTACGACGTGGAGACGTACCTCTCGGAGCTCTCCCACGAGACCTCCGCCTACCTGCGGCCGAACCTGTTCGTGAACACGCCGGACATCCTGCACGAGTACCTGCAGCACGGCGGGATCCCGGCGTTCAAGATCAGGGCGGTGCTGGCCGCGCTCACGTCGCCGACGTGGGGCGTCTATTCCGGGTACGAACTCGGCGAAAGTATCCCGGTTCGCCCAGGAAGCGAGGAATACCTAGATAGTGAGAAATATCAGTACAGGCCCCGCGATTGGATTACGGCCGAACGCGAAGGACGGAGCCTGGCCCCCTTCATTACCCACCTGAATTTGTTCCGAAGAGCGCATCCGGCTCTGCAGGAATTGCGTAATCTACGGTTCCACAGGGTCGACCAACCGGACATCGTCTGCTTCTCGAAGCGGCTCCCGGGCGCCTATGACACGGCCACACGAAGGCACGGGATGGGCGACGTCGTTCTGGCGGTCGTCAACCTGGATCCGCACCACACCCATGAGGCAACTGTTGATCTTGACCTGCCCGCGCTCGGCCTCGACTGGGGCACCGAGTTCGTCGTCGACGACGAGCTCTCCGGCGAGTCGTTCCGCTGGAGGCAGAGCAACTATGTACGCCTCGACCCCCATATCCAGCCTGCCCACATTCTCACCGTCCGAGCCGCGCCACGGTAGAACAGATTCAGCGGGGAGTCTTCAACGTGTGTGAAAGCGCCTCCCTCATGAGCTCTCGGCGAGGGCGCTCATGAGCTCCACCACGCCCATTCCCAACACCTTTGACGAGGAAAAGCCGCGCGATCCTTACTGGTACAAGCGGGCCGTCTTCTACGAGGTCCTGATCAGAGGTTTCGCCGATTCCAACGGCGACGGCACGGGTGATATCCGTGGCCTCATCAACAAGCTCGACTACCTGCAGTGGCTGGGTGTCGACTGCCTCTGGCTGCTGCCGCTGTACGAGTCGCCACTGCGGGACGGCGGCTACGACATCGCCGACTTCATGAAGATCCTGCCCGAGTTCGGGGATCTGGGGGACTTCGTACGGCTCGTCGATGAGGCGCACAAGCGCGGCATGCGGGTCATCGCCGACCTGGTCATGAACCACACCAGCGACGCGCACCCGTGGTTCCAGGCCTCGCGGCACGATCCGGAGGGGCCGTTCGGCGACTTCTACGTGTGGTCGGACACCGATGAGAGGTACCAGGACGCCCGGATCATCTTCATCGACACCGAGACGTCCAACTGGACCTACGATCCGGTGCGCGGCCAGTACTACTGGCATCGGTTCTTCCACCACCAGCCGGACCTCAACTACGAGAACCCGGACGTGCAGGACGCGATGCTCGAGGTGCTGCGGTTCTGGCTGGACCTGGGCATCGACGGGTTCCGGCTGGACGCGGTGCCGTACCTCTTCGAGGAGGAGGGCACCAACTGTGAGAACCTGCCGAGGACGCACGAATACCTCAAGCGCGTCCGGGCCGAGGTGGACCGGCTCTTCCCGGACCGCGTGCTGCTCGCCGAGGCCAACCAGTGGCCGTCGGACGTGGTGGAGTACTTCGGCGACCCCGTAGGCGGCGGGGACGAATGCCACATGGCCTTCCATTTCCCGCTGATGCCTCGCATCTTCATGGCCGTACGCCGGGAGTCCCGCTACCCCATCTCCGAAATCTTGGCCCAGACGCCGAAGATTCCTGAGCACTGCCAGTGGGGGATCTTCCTCCGCAACCACGACGAGCTGACGCTCGAGATGGTCACGGACGAGGAACGCGACTACATGTACACCGAGTACGCCAAGGACCCCCGCATGCGGGCGAACGTCGGCATCCGCCGCCGCCTGGCCCCCCTGCTGGAGAACGACCGCAACCAGATCGAGTTGTTCACCGCGCTGCTCCTGTCGCTGCCCGGCTCCCCGGTGCTTTACTACGGCGACGAGATCGGCATGGGCGACAACATCTGGCTCGGCGACCGCGACGGCGTCCGCACGCCCATGCAGTGGGACCCGGACCGCAACGCCGGCTTCTCCGACTGCGACCCGGGGCGGCTCTACCTGCCAGTGATCATGGACCCGATCTACGGCTACCAGGCCATCAACGTTGAGGCCATGCAGAAGAACGCCGGTTCGCTGCTGCACTGGACCCGGCGCATGATCGAGATCCGCAAGCGGCACCCTGTGTTCGGTCTCGGCGAGTACATCGAGCTCAATTCCTCCAACCCCAGCGTGCTCGCGTTCGTGAGGGAGCTGGGTGATGACCGGATGCTGTGCGTGAACAACCTGTCACGCTTCCCGCAGCCGGTCGAGCTCGACTTGCGGAGATTCGTCGGCGTCTCCCCCGTGGAAACCATGGGAGGCGTGCCATTTCCGGCAATTGGCGAACTTCCGTATCTTTTGACGCTACCTGGGCATGGGTTCTACTGGTTCACACTCCCGCCGGCCATAACCCAGGAGGAGTAGGACGTGCTTGCTGAGCTCCTTGCCGCATGGATCAGCCGACAACGATGGTTCGGCGGCAAGGGGCGCCCGATCGACCAGCTATCGATCGACTCGGACGTCGAGCTGACGCCCGGGCTCAGACACTTGATCGTCGCCGTCTGGCAGGACGGCTCGCGCGATCGCTACCAGCTCCTGCTCGGCGAGCGCACGGAGCTTCCCGACCGGCTGACCCACGCCCTGATCGCCACGGTCGACGACATCTACCTGTACGACGCCGCGCACGACCCCGACCGCACCGGCTGGCTGCTCGAGGGCATGGCCCACGACGAGACCCGCAGCGGCCTGCGCATGCGCCACGTCTCCGGCGCCGAGATCGACACCTCGCCACGCAGCCTCGTGCTCGGGGCCGAGCAGTCCAACACCTCTCTCGTGTACGGCGACGCCTACATCTGCAAGCTCTTCCGCCGCCTCATCCCCGGGGTCAACCCGGAGCTGGAGATCATCACCGCCCTGGCCGCCAGGGACGCCCCGCACATCGCGCAGCCGTACGGGTGGATCGAGGCCGATCTCGACGGCACGGACACCACGCTCGCGATCATGCAGGAGTTCCTGTCCAACGCCAATGACGGCTGGGACCTGGCGCTGGCCAGCGTGCGCGACCTGTACGCCTCCATGCCCGAGCTCGCGGCCGCCGAGGCGGGCGGCGACTTCGCGGCCGAGTCGCATCGGCTGGGCGTCGCCACCGCCCAGGTGCACCGCGAGCTGGCGGCTGCCTTCCCCACGGACGTCGTCGAGTCGCACGAGGTCAAGCGCACGGCGGAGGGCTTCAGACGCCGGCTGGGCCGAGCCGTGTCCGAGGTGCCCGAGCTGCGGCAGCATGTGGGCGTCCTGGAGGACGCCTACCACCAGGTGGAGTACCTCACCACCGAAGTGTTCGTGCAGCGGGTTCACGGCGACTACCACCTGGGCCAGGTCATGCGGACGCCGACCGACTGGGTGGTGCTGGACTTCGAGGGCGAGCCAGGGCAGCCGCTGGCCGAGCGCAGGGCGTTGTCGTCGCCGCTGCGTGACGTGGCGGGGATGCTGCGCTCGTTCGACTACGCGGCCAGGCACCTGCTGGCCGGCCACCCGGAGGCAGCCGGGCTGGAGCCCAGGGCCCAGGAGTGGGCGGACCGCAACCGGGCCGCCTTCCTGGACGGATACATGGAGGGCGGCGGCAAGATCAACCGTGGCGAGGCGGCGCTGCTGCGGGCGTTCGAGCTGGCGAAGGCGGTGTACGAGGTGGTCTACGAGGCCAGGAACCGGCCCACGTGGTTGCCCATCCCCTTGGCCGCCTTCCGTCCGCGTTAGGACAGCTCCTCGACCAGGCCCGACAGTCCCTCATGACCGAGACCCCTGGCCACGCGCTGGTCGATGACGGTCTTCATGGGCAGCAGCAGGTCGGGTTTGACGCCCTGCTCACGGAAGGCACGCACGAGGTTTTCCAAGCCCGCCCTGTTGATCTCCAGGTTGGACACCTCCGTACGGTGGTCGCCCGCCTCGATCTTCTCGGCCCAGGCCGGCTGGAGCGCGGCCATTGCGTTGAGCCATGGAATCAGCAAGTTCGTGGTGAATTCCTTCAACGGATACTTCGCCGACGTGACCATGACCGCCGCCTCCAGGAAGCCGGCCATCTGGCCGTACATGCCGGTCAGCATGGCCAGGTCGAGCAACGGAGCCATGCCGGGGTCCTCCCCCACGTACCGGGGCTCGGCCAGGACGGCGAGCGCCTGCTCGTGGCGGTCGAAGGCGGCTCCTGAGCCGCTGTAGAGGATGAGGGCGCCAGGCTTGGCGATCATGTGAGGCACCGCCATGATGCCGCCGTCCAGGTAGTCGGCCCCACGCTCGGTCGCCCAGGAGGCGGCCTCGCGTGCCTCGGCAGGGCGGCCCGTTGTGAGGTTGGCGAGCGTCCTTCCGGCCAGCGAGACCTCGTGGAGGACCTCGTAGACGGACGGGTAGTCGAGGAGGCAGGCGATCACCAGGGGGCTCGCCTCGACGGCCTCCGCCGGGGTCGCGGCGGCAGTGGCGCCCTTGGCCACCAACGGGTCGGCCTTGCCCGGTGTGCGGTTCCACACGGTGACGCGGTGCCCAGCGGTCAGGAAGGCGTCGGCGAGCGCGGAGCCCATGAGACCGAGGCCGAGAACGGAGATGTTTTCTGGCATGGGAAAAGTGTCGGAGTGCGAGGTTATGGTCTGGTTCGGAGTGGGTTATGGGGGGTGGGATGCGGTTCGGGGTGCTGGGGCCGCTCGCGGTGTGGACGGCGGACGGGGAGCCGGTCCGGGTGATCGAGACCAAGGTCCGGGCGCTCCTTGCCGGCCTGCTGATCCACGCCGGCCGGACGGTCTCCGCCGACCGGCTGGTGGAGGACCTGTGGGGCGCGCGTCCGCCCGCCAACGCGCCCGCCGCGCTGCGGGTGAAGGTGTCGCAGCTGCGCGGGGTGCTCGGGGATCGGGAGCTGGTGGCGTACCGGGCGCCCGGGTACGTGCTGCGCGTGGAACCGGACGCGGTGGACGCCGGCCGCTTCGAGACGCTGCTCGGGCGCGCGCAGAACGCCGGTGACCTCCGGGAACGCACCACGCTGCTGCGGGAGGCGCTGGATCTGTGGCGTGGTGACGCCTATGCCGAGTTCGCCGACGAGCCGTTCGCGCAGGCCGCCGTGTCGCGGCTGGACGAGCAGCGACTCGTGGCGATGGAGGAGCTGGCCGAGGCGCGGCTCGGGCTGGGCGAGCACGCGCTGGTCGCCGCCGAGCTGGCCGACCTGGTGGCCCGGCATCCGCTGCGGGAGCGGCTGCGGGCCGTGCACGTGCGGGCGCTCTATCTGGCGGGGCGGCAGAGTGAGGCGCTCACGGCGTATGAGGATCTGCGAGGCCGGCTGCGGGAGGAGTTCGGGGCGGATCCGTCGTCCGAGCTGGCCGCGCTGCACCAGGCGATCCTGCGCCAGGATCCGGCCTTGGACGCGCCTGTCCGGGTTCACTCGAACCTGCCCGCGCCGTTGAGCGATCTGGTGGGGCGGGAGGAAGCGGTGGCCGAGGTCCGTGCGCTGCTGCGGGCTTCCCGTCTGGTCACGCTCACGGGGCCGGGAGGCGTCGGCAAGACGCGCCTGGCCCTGGCGGCAGCGGCGGCCGTGGGCCCACGTCCCGCTGCGCCGGCACCAGGCACCCTGCACGGCCCCGGCCCCGGTGCTGGGTTCGGCGGAGGTGTGTGGCTGGTGGAGCTGGCGGCGCTGCGGCCGCATGCCGGGGTCGTCGAGGTGGCGGAGGTGGTCGGCGGCGTTCTGGGGTTGCGGGATGACGTGGCCGGGTCCATGGTCGATCGGGCGGCGGCCGCTCTTGAAGGCAAGAGGACGCTACTCGTCCTCGACAACTGCGAGCACGTCGTCGAGCAGGTCGCCACGCTGGCGGCCCGGCTGCTGCGCGCCGCACCCGAGCTGCGGATCCTGGCCACCAGCCAGGAGTCGCTGCGGATCGAGGGTGAGGCTCTGTGGAGGGTGCCGCCGCTGGCGCCGGAGGCGGCGGTGGAGTTGTTCACGGCGCGGGCGGGCATCGAGCCGGACGCGGACGTGGCGGAGATCTGCGCCAGGCTCGACGGGCTCCCGCTGGCGCTTGAGCTGGCCGCGACCAGGATGCGGGCGCTGACGCCCCGCCAGCTCGCCGAGCGCCTGGACGACCGGTTCAGGCTGCTCGCCTCGGGGCTGCGGGGCGCCCCGGCCAGGCAGCAGACGTTGCGGGCGATGATGGACTGGAGCTGGGAGCTGCTTTCCCGGCACGAGCAGGTGGTGTTGCGGCGGCTGGCGGTGCACGCCGACGGGTGCACGCTGGAGACAGCCGAGGAAGTGTGCGCGGAACCGGGCGTGGACGTGCTCGACCTGCTGGCGAGGCTGGTGGACAGGTCGCTGGTGGTGCGGGCCGCCGGGCCGCGTTTCCGGCTGCTGGAGTCGGTGGCGGCCTACTGCCGGGAACGGCTGCGGGAGGCCGGCGAGGACGACCTGATCGCACTGCGGCACGCCCGTTACTACACAACCCTGGCCGAGCGGGCGGAGCCATACCTGAGGGGGCATGAGCAGCGGCGCACGCTCGCGCTGCTCGACGCCGAGGGCGCCAACCTGAGGGCGGCGCTGGAGACGGCGGTACGGCTCGGCGCGGCCGGCGAGGCGGTGCGGCTGGTGAACGCGATGGCCTGGTACTGGGTGCTGAGTGGCAGGCTGGGCGAGGGCCGGCGGGCGCTGGAGAGCACCCTGGCCATCCGCGGCGATGCGGCCGAGACCCAGGTGTGGCTGGCCGGGCTGCGGACGCTGGCGGGGCGGCCGCAAGTGCCTGACGCCGCGGTGTTCGAGGCCATCGAGGATCCGCTCACCAGGGCCAGGGCGAGGTGGTTTGCCGGGTTCGCGCTGTTCGGCTACGACGACCTGTCGGCGAGCGTGCGCCTGGTGCGCGAAGCGTTGGAGTGCTTCAGGGAGCTGGGCGACACGTGGGGCACGGCCGCGGCGCTGAGCGTGCTCGCCAGGAACGCCGCCATGCAGGGCGACCTGGAGGCGCTGCGGCGGGCCGGCGAGCAGGGGCTGGCGCTGTTCAGGGAGGTCGGCGACCGGTGGGGCGAGATGCGGGCCGCGGAGAACCTCGGCACTCTCGCGGAGATCACCGGCGATTACGAGCAGGCCGCCACGCTGCGCGGGGAGGGTCTGCGGATGGCCGAGGAGCTGGGGTTGTGGAGCTCGGTGTCCGACGCGCTGTCACGGCTGGGCAGGATCGCCCTGCTGACGGGCGACCACGCGGCGGCCGACGACTACCACGAGCGGGCCAGGCGGCTCGCGGCCGCGCAGTCGAACCGGCCCGCGGAGGAGTTCGCCGAGCTCGGGCTCGCGCTGTCGGCCAGGCGGCAGGGGCGGCTGGAGGAGGCCGAGCGGCGGCTGCGTAAGTGGCTGGACTGGGTCAGGGACGTGGCGGGCGAGCCAGGAGCCGCACTGATCCTGGCCGAGCTGGGGTTCGCCGCCGAGCAGCGGGGCGACCCGGCGGCCGCGCTGGAGCTGCAGTCACAGGGCCTGGCGGCGGCACGCAAGGTCGGCGACCCGCGGGCCACGGCGCTGGCGCTGGAGGGCCTGGCCGGCGCACGGGCGCTCGCCGGACGGCACGAGGAGGCGGGGTTGCTGCTGGGCCAGGCGGCGGCGCTCAGGTCGTCCGTGGGCGCCCCGCTGCCGGCCGGCGAGCGGGGCGACGTGGACCGGATCACCGCCGCGGTGGAGGGTGCCCTGGGCCGGCAGGAGGCCGCGGCGGCAGTGTCCCGTGGCGCGACCCTGCCGCTCGAGGACCTCCTGTCCGAGTACAGCTAGTGCGCCGGATAAGCGCCGGAAACGCCGTAGACGGCGACCGCGGAGCGGTGTTCCTCCTGCACGTCTGTGATCTTGCGGACGACGACGATCGCCAGCACGGCGGCGACCAGCGTCAACGCGATGCACACCATGTCGAACCGGGCGGCCGCGGCGATCTGGTCCAGCTCCTCGGCGCCGAACATCAGCCGCGCGCCGACGTTCGACACCAAGTTGGCGATCAACCAGGCGGCCCACCAGGCGTGGAACACGCCCTTCTGAGGCGAGGGACTGCGGGTGGAGGCGTCCCAGATGTCGTCCACGATCTGCTTCGGGAACCAGAACCAGACGATCGGCACGAACCAACCGAGGATCAGCCAAGGCTTGGAGCGCCGGTGCCCGTCCGGCGCGAGGAGTTCGGCGTTCGCCCTGACCCTGAACAGCCAGACCAGGAACGCCACGACCGCGACGACGTACACGACGGCCTCGAGGATGCCGGACATGCCGTAGACGAGGTCGGCTGCGTCGACCTGCGCTTCGCTCACCGAGCCGCGGTCGGTGATCATGCGGTCGACCAGGGCCGCGTACCAGAAGTCGATCGCGGCGACGGCGACGCCGACGACGGACTCGCACACCAGCGCCACCACCGCGAAGATCGCTACGCCGCGGACCGGGCGCAGTGGCGGGGGTGGTGGTGGGTATCCGGGTAAGTAAGGTGGCGGATGCATGGCTCGATCCTTTCTGGAGGGATTGACCGAGCAACGCACCAGTATGTCGAGCCAAGAGCGGGGAAAGGATCAGTTATCCCTCCCGGCATGCTCTCGTGATGAAGCCGGGATTTTGCACTTTCTGTGATTGTCTCGGTGAAAGCGGGCAGTGCCTGGGATGGACGGTCATCGTAGGGCAAGGTTGGGAGCATGCCGATGAGGACAGAGCTCGACCGCCTCGCGGGCGGGGCACACCATGATCCGCACTCCGTGCTGGGAGCGCACCCCGTCGCCGGCGGGGTGGTCTTCCGCACGCTGCGCCCGCTTGCCGAGCGGGTCAGGGTGGTGCTGGATGACGGTACGGCCCACGACATGAAACACCAGGCCCACGGGGTGTTCGAGGTCACGGTCCCAGGCCTGGACAAGGTGCCCGACTACACGCTCAGCGTCAAGTACGCCGGCGCGGAGCCGCATGCTTTCCGTGACCCGTACCGGCACTGGCCCACGCTGGGCGAGGTGGACCTGCACCTCATCGGTGAGGGGCGGCACGAGCGGCTGTGGGAGGCGCTCGGCGCGCGGGTGATGAAGCATGAGGACGTCGAGGGCACCGCGTTCTCCGTCTGGGCCCCGAACGCGCGCGGCGTCAGGGTCCTCGGCGACTTCAATCATTGGGACGGCACCGCCTACCCGATGCGGTCGCTGGGCCGGTCAGGGGTGTGGGAGCTGTTCATCCCCAAGCTGGCGGCGGGCGAGCGGTACAAGTACCAGATCCTCGGCGCGGACGGCATCTGGCGGGATAAGGCCGACCCGATGGCCAGGCGGACCGAGGTGCCGCCGATGACGGCCTCCGTGATCGACAAGTCGGCCTACGGCTGGGACGACGACGTCTGGATGGCGAACCGGCCGGAGAGGAATTCGCAGGCCGAGCCGATGAGCGTCTACGAGGTGCATCTGGGGTCGTGGCGGCCCGGGCTGACGTACGTGGAGCTGGCCGACCAGCTCTCGGAGTACGTCGCCGACATGGGGTTCACGCACGTGGAGCTGCTGCCGGTGGCCGAGCACCCGTTCGGCGGGTCGTGGGGCTACCAGGTGACGTCCTACTACGCGCCCACGGCCAGGTTCGGCACCCCCGACGAGTTCCGCCACTTCGTGGACCGCATGCACCAGCTGGGCATCGGCGTGTTGCTGGACTGGGTGCCCGCGCACTTCCCGATGGACGACTGGGCGCTCGCGCGGTTCGACGGCACGCCGCTGTACGAGCACGCCGACCCGGCCAGGGGAGAGCACCCGGACTGGGGCACGTACGTCTTCGACTTCGGCCGCAGGGAAGTGCGTAACTTCCTGGTCGCCAACGCGGTCTACTGGCTCAAGGAGTTCCACATCGACGGGCTGCGGGTGGACGCGGTGGCGTCGATGCTCTACCTGGACTACTCGCGCCGGGAGGGCGAGTGGACGCCGAACGTCTACGGCGGCAGGGAAAACCTGGACGCGGTCGACTTCCTCAAGGAGATGAACGCCGTCTGCTACCGGGAGACGCCCGGCATCTCGACCGTGGCGGAGGAGTCGACGGCCTGGCCGGGGGTGTCGCGGCCGGTGCACCTGGGCGGGCTCGGATTCGGGTTCAAGTGGAACATGGGCTGGATGCACGACACGCTCGAGTACCTGCGCCATGAGCCGATCTTCCGCCAGTATCACCACCACCAGATGACGTTCTCGCTGCTGTACGCGTACTCCGAGAACTACGTGCTGCCGTTGTCGCACGACGAGGTCGTGCACGGCAAGGGATCGCTGCTGGGCAAGATGCCCGGTGACGAGTGGCAGCGTTTCGCGCAGCTGCGGGCGCTGCTGGCGTTCATGTGGGCGCATCCGGGCAAGCAGCTGCTGTTCATGGGCGGCGAGTTCGGCCAGGGCTCGGAGTGGTCGGAGGAGCGCGGACTGGACTGGTGGGTGCTGGAGTTCGACGGGCACCAGGGCGTGCAGCGGCTGGTCCGCGACCTGAACCGGATCTACAAGGAGACCCCGGCGTTGTGGCAGCAGGACTCCTCGCCGGACGGGTTCCGGTGGATCGACGCCGACGACGCTTCAGGGAACACGTTCTCGTTCGTCCGTTACGCGAACGACGGGTCGGCGGTGGCGTGCGTGGTGAACTTCAGCGGCGGGGCGCACGAGAACTACCGGCTCGGGCTGCCGTACGCGGGGCGGTGGGAGGAGGCGGTCAACACCGACGCCTACGACTACTGGGGCAGCGGCGTGGGCAACATGGGGTCGGTCGAGGCGGCCGTGGAGGCGCACCACGGACTGCCGTACTCCACCACGCTGCGGGTGCCGCCGATGGGCGCGGTGTGGCTCACGCACGAAGGCACACACTGAATATCCGCTGAAAGTTCGGTGGGAAACGGGCCCGGGGCCTGTGCCTGACGGGCAAATCGCCATAAACTCCGAGATCATCCCCTCGGAGGAAGAACGCGTGCGACTTCGCCACCTGATCGTGTGCTCGATCGCCCTGGCCGTGCTCCCGTTATCGGGTCCGGCCTACGCAGACGACCCGACACCGACGCCGACCCCCGCGCCCAGCAGCACCAACCCCGCTCAGGACCGCGCTCAGGACAAGGTCGAGGATGGCTTAGCCGTCGACGGCGGCGCCGAGCGGGCCATCGTCGAGCTGACCGAGCCCGCGCAGAACGAGCCCGTGGCCAGCCAGGCGGCGGCCGAGAGCGTGGACGTGCTGCTGCGGCCGCAGAACCAGTCGTTCATGGTCGTCGAGGGCACCGCGGAGGAGCTGGCCAAGCTGGCCGAGGATCCGCGGGTCACCTCGATCCACCGGGACAGGACGTACACGCCTGCCGACGTCTCCCCCAACCTCAAGCTGATCGGTGCCGACCAGGCGCACGCCAAGGGCTTCACCGGGACCGGCCAGGCGGTGGCCGTGCTGGACACCGGCATCGACCGCGACCACCCGTGGTTCGGCAACCGGATTGTGGCCGAGGCGTGCTTCTCGGCCGTGGAGAGCGGCGTGGAGTCGCTGTGCCCGAACGGGCAGCCGGAGCAGATCGGGGCCGGCGCGGCCGACGCCATGACGGCGAAGTGCCTGGCCAATGGCGTGAACCTGTGCGATCACGGCACCCACGTCGCGGGCATCGCGGCCGGCACGGGGGGCGTGGCACCGGGCGCCGGAATCGTGGCGGTGCAGGTGTTCAGCCGGGTCAACGACGAGGACGTCTGCGGCGAGCCGTCGTGCCTGCTGGCGTTCGAGTCGTCGCTGCGGCTGGCCATGGACTACGTGGCGGGGTTGAACCAGCCGGTCGCCGCGGTGAACCTGAGCCTGGGCGGCATGTTGTCGGAGACCGACTGTGACGCCAGTGAAGAGGGCGCGATCTTCAAGCCGAAGATCGACGCGCTGCTGGCCAAGGGCGTCGCGACCGTGGTGGCCGCGGGGAACGAGTTCTTCGAAGGGGCGTCGTACCCCGCCTGCATCTCCTCGGCGGTGGCCGTCGGGGCGAACAACGGGAGCGACGCCATCGCGGACTTCTCCAACCGGGGTGCGCTGGTGGACCTGTTCGCGCCGGGTGTGGACATCGAGTCGTCGGTGCCGGACAACGTGACGACCGTCTACAGCGGCACGTCGATGGCCACACCGCACGTGGCCGGGGCACTGGCGCTGATGAAGCAGGCCGCACCGCAGACGGCGATGCCCGACCTGATCAACACGCTGAAGTCGACCGGCCGTCCGTACGTGTACCAGGCCAACGGCACGCAGGTCACCACGCCGCGCCTGGACCTGGCGGCGGCGCTGGCCGGCGCGACGCCGCAGCCGCCCATCACGCAGACACCGGTCGTTCCGGAGCCCGGCCCCACGGAGAGTGGCCCGAGCCCCGAGCCTACGGACGGCGATCCCTCGGACACTCCGTCGGACGAGCCTTCGGATGAGCCCTCGTCGTCCACCTCACCGGTCCCGCTGCCGACCGTCACGGTCACGGTGACCGTCACGCCGACGCCGGCGACCACGGCGGCGGTGTGCACGCGCGGCACGGCGGCCACGAAGATGTCCGCCAAGGCCTGGGCCGTGGAGATCCACCGCAGCAGCGGCACGATCCCCGACGCCACGCTCACCTGCTATCTGAAGCTGATCAGCAAGTCGAGCAAGGTGTTCCCTGAACTGACGAAGGCGTCGTCGCTGGGCAAGGCGTACCGGGTGCTGAAGAACACCAAGACCGGTAAGGCCAAGCTCGAGAGCGCGCTGCTGACGGCCTGGCTGAACTGGGCGCACGGCACGAACGGCACCACGACCTTGACGGCCGCTGAGAAGGTGCGGCTGAGCGACAAGCCGTCCGCGACGTCGCTGAAGCAGGCGACAAAAAACGTCCTCAAAACCGTCAAATAAGTAATTTCCAGAAAGGCCGGTCAGTCTTGACCGGCCTTTCTTCTTTTGCCTCGCCAAGCAAAAACGCCTCCAACGTTTATCTCGGTCACATACGTCACCGACATCACCGTTGTCGCAGGTGGGGATGTATGCGGCTGTACGCAAGCCGGGAGCCGGAAGAGCTTCACGGCTCCAGCCTCAGCCAACGTCACACCCGCTCCACGGAGGAAATAGTGAGGCTACGGTCCTTGCTCGTCTGCGCCACCGCGCTGGCCGCCACATCCGCCATGCTCTGCACGGCCCCGGCACTCCACGCCGACTCCACCGACTCGCCCATCACACCCAGCAACGCCGGCTCCACCGACTCGCCCATCACACCCAGCAAGGCCGACGCGGCCGGCCCGGCCATCAGCCCCGCGCTCATCAAGGAGATCCAGTCGGGGACCAGGGTCCGCTCCATCATCCAGGTCAAGCCCGGCCAGAGCGTCGACGCCGTCGCCGGCGACATCGAACAGGCCTCCGAGGGCAGCCGAGTCCTGGAGTCGGCGAAATCGCCGAACTTCTTCGTCGCCGAAGTGGACCAGCCGACGCTCGCCAAGCTCCAGCAGGACGTCCGCGTCCAGTCGGTCTACAAGGATGAGCTGCACCCGCCCACCCTCGACACCAGCACCGTCGTGATCCGCTCGAACCGGGCGAATGCCGCAGGCTGGACCGGCAGGGGGACGGCGATCGCCGTACTCGACACGGGGATCGACCGCGACCACGGTTTCTTCACCAACCGGCTGGTGAACGAGGCGTGCTTCTCCTCGTCCGTCGCCAGCGACGGCACGGTCTCGCTCTGCCCGAACAACCAGCCCAGCCAGACCGGTCCCGGCGCGGCGGACGCCGAGACGGCACAGTGCATGGTCAACGGGACGAGCATCTGCTCCCATGGCTCGCACGTGGCCGGCATCGCGGCGGGCAGGATGGCCGCCGGCGCCCCGGCAAACGGGGTCGCTCCCGGGGCCGGCATCCTGGCGATCCAGGTCTTCAGCCGCGTGGACAACCCCCGGACCTGCGCGATCGGCAGGAGAATGTCGCCGTGCCTCCTGAGCTACACCTCCAATCAGAAGCTGGCGCTCGAGTACGTCGCCAGGGTGGTCAGGACGTACAACATCGCGGCGGTGAACATGAGCCTGGGCGGCGGCGGCCCGCACACCAGGGCGTGCGACGACAACGCGGGCGCCGCCGCGGTCAAGCAAGAGTTCGACACGCTGGTGGGGCTCGGGGTGGCGCCGGTGGTGGCGGCCGGCAACAACGGCTTCGCGAACGGCGTCACCTCCCCCGCCTGCGTCTCCACCGCCGTCGCGGTAGGCGCGACCGACGATGCTGACAGGCTGGCCGAGTTCACCAACCGGGGGCCGCTGGTCGACCTGTTCGCGCCGGGTGTGGGCATCCGATCGGCGGTGCCGGGCGAGAGGTACCTCGACGCGAGCGGCACGTCGATGGCCGCGCCGCACGTGGCGGGCACGTTCGCGCTGCTGAAGCAGGCCTTCCCCGGCAGCTCGGTCGCGCAGAACCTGCAGCGTCTGCAGAGGACAGGAAGGGGCATCCCGTACGACGCTGGGGGCACCCCGACGACCACGTCGCGGATCGACGCCGAGCGCGCCACCGCCGACGGCCGCGCCGCCGCATAAGGCGCGTGCAGAGCGTCGAGCAGGGGCCGGAGCCCGCGCAATGAGGGGATTTCGGCCCCAGGGAAATCACCGCATACAGAACAAGAAGCGGTAACGGAACCCACTAGCCCCTCTGATACCAGATGTCTAATAACTACACTTCCGTGGACAGACGCCCCCTGACCCCCGGAGGAGCAGTTGAGACTCCCGTCTCTGCTGGCCGGCGCCATCGTGTTAGCCGCCACCTCGGCAACACTGGTCGCCACACCCGCGTTCGCCGACCCCGAATCCAAGATCGACCCTGAGATCACGGCGACCGGCGAGCACCGCGCCATCGTCCGCGTGCAGCAGCCCGCCCAGGTCGACTCCGCGCAGACCAGCGCGGAACAGGTCAAGCAGGACAGGAAGAACGTCTCTGCGGAGCCGCCCTCGGAGATCGCCGGCAAGCTGGACTTCTTCGTCTACCGCGGCACCCGCGCCGAACTCGAGAAGATCGCCGAGCAGTCCGACGTCGTCTCCATCCGCAAGGACAAGCTCAACGAGCCCACGCTGGTCCAGAGCATCCCGCTGATCGGGGCCGACAAGGCGCACAAGCAGGGCTTCACGGGCAAGGGCACGGCCGTCGCCATCCTCGACACGGGCATCGACCAGGACCACCCCGCCTTCGGCGGCCGCATCGTGGCCCAGGCCTGCTTCTCGGCCACCGACCCCGTCGACGGCTCCAAGCCGCTGTGCCCGAACGGCAGCCAGTTCCAGATCGGCGACGGCGCCGCCGACGCCGAGACTGGCGCGTGCATGACGGGCGCCCCGCAGCCGCAGTACGGCCTGTGCTACCACGGCACGCACGTGGCGGGCATCGCGGCGGGCCAGGCCACGAGCGGCTTCGCGGCCAACGGCGTCGCCCCGAAGGCCAAGATCATCCCGGTCCAGGTCTTCAGCCGCTTCGAGAACTCGCCGTACTGCGCGGGCCGCCCCGTCTGCGTCCTGGCGTACGACTCCTCGATCCTGACCGGCATGGCGTACGCGGACATGCTGGCCGGCCAGTACAACCTGGCCTCAGTGAACCTGAGCCTGGGCGGCGGCAAGTACGAAACGGCCTGCGACGCGGGCGACGGTGCGGACTTCAAGGCCGAGGTGGACAAGCTCCTGGCCAAGGGCGTGGCCACGGTGGTGGCCTCGGGCAACAACGGCTACGACGCGTCGGTGTCCTGGCCGGCGTGCGTCTCCAACACGGTCGCGGTAGGCGCCACGGACAAGCAGGACGGCGTGGCCGCCTTCTCCAACCGCGGCCCGCTCCTGGACGTCTTCGCACCGGGCGTGGCCATCACGGCGGCAATCGTGGACGACTCGTACGCGGCCCTGAACGGCACCTCGATGGCCACCCCCCACGTAACGGGCGCCTTCGCCCTGCTGCACCAGAAGCACCGCAGGGCAGGAGTGGACCATTTGCTGGAAGCCCTGAAGAGCACAGGCAAGCCGATCACGTACTCAAGCGCAGGCACTGAGGTGACAACCTCCAGAATCAACGTCTACGCCGCACTCCGCAGCCGCCTCTGACCAACGAACGCAAGGGGTAGGTTGCCCTCGCACACCTACCCCTTGCCCAATTACGTGGTTGCCTGACGGGACCCCGCCCCGAGCGGTCCTCGCTATCGCTCGGGCTGTCCTCCTTGGGGCGCGCCGCCGGTAGGCGATGGCTGGAGGTGCTCCAGCCGCGCGCGGGTGCTCACATGGCTCCCTCGTCAGGTGGTGCGCCGCCGGAGTGTGCGGCAGCGTTGTATTGGTCAGATTCCGTGGCGCAGATTTGCCCCTCGGCGCTTTGTCATGACGCCAGCAGGTCCAGAACGAAACCGTAGATGAAGATCCAGAAGGCGAGCCAGCGCAGCGGATGGGCTGGAGGGTCGCGGTCGAGGAGATTGGCCTGCCATTCGGTGATGAGTCGGACGGGGAAGTAGATGATCTGTAACCAGCTTTCGTAAAGCGCGCCGGGCTGGACGGCCATCACGCCGGCTATGCCCATGCCTACAAGCCCTACGAGGAGGGAGTACCAGTCGCCGGTGGGCATCAGGCCTCCCACACTGGCTACGAACCAGGCCAGAAACAGAACGACCGCCACAGGAGCGATCTTGTCGTTGACGAACGCCCGCCATCTCCTGGCCCGCCGCAAGCGCTTGACCTGCTCTCGGGACAGACCTCGTTCCACGAGCTCGCGCGCCATGGAGGCGAGCCGTGGCTTCTGCTCGTGATCGATGGGCACGTCGACGAACAGCTGGCGCACCGCCAGGTACTCCTCCCAGGTATATGGCGCGCCCGGTGGCACCTTCTTCGCTTCCGCAGCGAGAGTCGGCGGGCCCGTCCACTGCTCATTCCGCGGGCCCAACGCTGTCTCATGCGTGATCACGTTGTCACAGAGCCATCTTTCCGCCGCCAGGTACTCGTTTACACTCCGGCGCTCGGAGATCTTCGGGTCGATGCCGCGCAGCCGCATCCCGGCTCGCTTGCCTATTTTCCGCAGCGTGTCGGCGGGCACGAGGTCGAGCAGGACCACAAGACCGGCGATGAACTGCAACCCTTTGCCGACGCGACCCCACGACAGCATCGTGGTGAACCCGAGCCGAACGTCCTCTGTGCCGCGTCCGGCGGACCACTGCCCCAGAACGTCGATCAGTCCAATGAACAGGCCCCACACGATCGCGGCGAGAGTCACCCCGGCGTAGAGTCCTCGTCGCGTCCACTTTCGCGTCTTGTCGGTCAGCCCGCGCCACCACCGCGTCCATGGTCTGGATACCAGGGTGAGCGCGATGATCCCCACAATGGTCAGGAGGGCGCCGTACACGAGCCAGTCGTTCTCGACCGCCCGTACGGTCATGTGAGCCAACAGCACCACGGCCACGAAACACAGCACTCGCTTGATCCGCACCCTCATAGGAAAGCGTGTCCGCGGCCGGACCGCATGTGGCGTGAGAGGATGACGCGCGTTCCGAGCCGAATGCCGATCGTCGAGGGCCAGGCGCAGTGCGTTCCGCCTGCTTCCACCACATGCCGGCTATCTACGTGCACAGCTTGGTACGAGGATGGCGGGCGCTGGGGCGGCGAGAAGGGGCCTGCTCCGGCGCGGAGATTGCCAGGCGCAGCGTGAGTCTCCGACTACGCGTAGAGGTCCCCCAGACTGACCAAGCGGACGTCCCCAGGCAGGTCCTCCTGGAAGCCGGCTCCGCTGTAGCAGGCCAACACCGTGCCGCTGGTGTCGTAGCCCTTCGCCGACAGCAGGTCGCGGGCTCGCCGCAGCCGGTCGACGTGCCCTGAGGTCATCACCTTGTCCCACTTGACCTCTCCGAGAGACAGCACGCGGCGCGGACGCCCGTGCTCCTCCGGGGCGAGAACCGCCACGTCGACCTCGATCTGCGTCCGGTTGACCGGGTCCGCGACGGTGCCGGCGGCCACCTCGCCGGGGAAGCCACCGAACACCTCGGCTTCCGCGCGCACCGCCCACTCCCTGCACAGTCCTTCGAAATGCGGTCCGACCACCTGAGACAGGAACCGTGCCCGGGAGTCCCGCCAGGTGGCCTCGGACCTGCCTCGTTCCAGACGGGGCCATTCGCTCCGCATCACGGCCTCATAGAAGACGATCAAGGGCTCGCAGATGCGGAAGAGGGATTTGCCCTTCCTGACAGCATCGGCTTCACGGGCGATCAGGTGGGAGTCCTCCAGCACCGCCAGCGGATGCCCGATGTCCGGAGATTTCCGGCCGATGTAGTTGGCGATACCGCCCCGCGTGGCGTTCCCGCCGGCGATGGCGCTGAGCACGGCATGATACAAGGCCATGTCGCGGATATCAGTCTCCTCAGCCAGCAGATAACGCGCCTCGCGGAACAGCGGCATCTGCCGGTTGAGCACCGTCCGCAGGACCCATGCGTCGAAATCCTCCATCGACGCCGGAGCGTCGCCGGCCACGAACTCGCGCCGATACGCCGGCGTGCCGCCCACGATGGAGTGGACCAGCACCGCGAGACGGGGATCGTCGATCCCCCAGAACTCGGCCGACGCCCGATAGTCCAGCGGCTTGACGACCATTTCCAGGCTGGCCCGCCCGCGCAGCGGCGCGTTGCCCGCCAGGAGCTTGCCCATCACCCCCATCGCCGAGCCACACAGCAGCAAGCGAGCGTTGCCTCGCCGGATGTATCCCCTGGGGTCGAGAGCGTGCTGGATCAATGAGGGCAGCGAAGGCGATGCCTTGGTCAGATAGGGGAACTCGTCGATCACGATGATCCCCTCTTGGACTACGGCGAACAGCCGCTCCAGCGCCTCGTCCCAGTTGGCGAACGCGTAACGCCCGCCTCCTGTCCGCGCGGCCAGCCTCTGACCGAATCGGGCGAGCGCCTGGGCCTCCGTCTCTTCCAGCCCGGTGAAGAAGAACCCGCCGGTTTCCTGGACGAGAGCGTCTAGAAGGAATGTCTTGCCCTGACGGCGCCTGCCGCTCACGATGCCGAGCCGCACGTCAGGGCTGGGCGACGTGGCGAATCTCACCAGGCCGGCCCACTCCTCGTCACGATCGAAGACGAAGTCGGGCTTGATCACCGGCAGCATAGTGGAACTATACAGCTAAGGCCTGTACACCTTAGCTGTATAGTTCTAAGCGCATTTCGAAATGTGTCGCTTAGGGTGGCTCTATGGACGCAGGCAAGGCGATCTTCGAAACCGTCGACAAGCTTCGCCAGCGGCGCACCGCCCCGCTGGTGCTGGAGCTCGATCTTACTGAGGGCATCACGGAAGGCCCGCCGACGGACCCGCTCGCCGCGGTGCTGTCCATGCGGAAGACGCGCCTGTCCGATGTCCTGTCCGGGCTACGCAGGGCCAGGCAGGACTCCAGGGTCAAGGCGCTGATCGTGAAGATCGGGGCCGCTCCCCTGGGCCTGGCCATGGTGCAGGAGCTGCGCCAGGCCGTGATCCACTTCAGGGCTTCCGGCAAGCTGACGGTGGCGTTCTCAGAGACGTTCGGCGAGTTCGGCGGCGGCACCGTGCCCTACTACCTGGCCAGCGCGTTCGAGCGCGTCTACCTGCAGCCGAGCGGCGACGTCGGATTGACCGGGGTGGCGTTGGAGCAGCGTTTCCTCAAGGGGGCGCTGACGAAGCTGGGCGTGGGGTTCGAGTCCGGGCAGCGGCACGAGTACAAGACCGCCCCCAACACCTTCACCCAGGACCACATGACCGAGCCGCACCGCGAGTCCATGGGCCGCATCGTGGAGTCGGTCACCGAGACGATGATCGCCGGCATCGCCGACGGCCGCAGGCTGGACGCGGGCAAGGTGCGCGAGCTGATCGACCGGGGCCCCTTCACTGCCGCGGAGGCGAAGGAGGCCGGGCTGGTCGACGGGCTGGCGTACCGGGACGAGGTGTACGACGAGGTCAAGAAGGCCGCGGGCGGCGAGGCGCACTTGCAGTACGTGTCCAGGTACGCCAGGGCAGCGGCCGTGCGGAAGTTGCCGCACCCGATGGCCGACGGGATCGCGCTCGTCCACGGCACCGGCATGATCAAGACAGGGCGCAGCGGCCGGAGCCCGCTCGGCGGGGGCGGCGCGATGGGCTCCGACACGATCAGCGCCGCGCTCCGAGCGGCCAGGCGCGACGAGCACATCAAGGCGGTCGTCTTCCGGGTCGACAGCCCCGGCGGCTCGTACGTGGCCTCCGACACGGTGTGGCGTGAGGTGTCGCTGACGCGCAAGGTGAAGCCGGTGATCGTCTCCATGGGTGACCTGGCGGCGTCCGGCGGCTACTTCGTCGCCATGGCCGCCGACGTGATCGTGGCCCAGCCGGGCACGCTGACGGGCTCCATCGGCGTGTACGGCGGCAAGCCCGTCTTTTCCGAATTGCTCGGCAAAATGGGGATAAATTCGGAAATGGTGGCGGAGGGGGCTAACGCTGGGATGTTCTCCACGTCCCGCAGCTTCTCCCCCGAGCAGTGGGAGCGGATCAACGCCTGGCTCGACCGGATCTACGACGACTTCGTGGCCAAGGTCGCCGAGAGCCGCAAACTGACCCGCGAGCGTACCCACGAGCTGGCCCGAGGCCGCGTGTGGACCGGCGCCGACGCGCAGTCGAATGGACTGGTGGACGAGCTGGGCGGGCTGGAGGACGCGCTGGCGCTGGCCAGGAAACGAGCCGGGCTCGGCGACGACGCTCCCGTCCGCATGTACCCACGACTCAACCCGCTGGAGCGCCTGCGCGGGCCGGAGTCCAGCGAGGACAAGTCGGCCGCCCTGGCGAGGGTGCGCTTGGACGCCTGGGGGCCCCTGGCCCGCCTGTCCGCGGAACTGGGCCTCCCGGCCGCGGGCCCGCTGATCCTGCCCGAGTGGTACGTCATCCGCTGACCAGGTGACCAGGTGGGGCATGGCCTGACGGTGGCGGGTGGCACAACATCCGCCACCGGCGCTGAAGCCGGCGGACGCGGATTCAGCCGGCCACGGCACCTGACGTCGTCACACCAGGCCGCCGTCTGCTGTGAGGTTCTGCCCGGTCAGCCAGGCGGCGTCCGGGCTCACCAGCAGCGCCACGACAGCCGCGATGTCGGCCGGCGTGCCCATCCGGCCCAGGGCCGTCATGTGCGCGACCGCGGCCGCCGTCTCCGGCGGGACGTTGGCGCGGAGCATGTCGGTGTCGGTCGGGCCAGGTGACACCGCGTTGACCGTGATCCCTCGCCGCCCCAGCTCGCGGGAGGCGACCCGGGTGAGCTGTTCGAGCGCCGCCTTGCTGGCGGCGTAGACCGACTCACCCGCGCTTGGCCAGGCGGTGCCGGTGGAGGAGACGGTCACGATCCGTCCGCCGTCGGCCATCCTGCGGGCCGCCGCCTGCACCGCGAAGAACGCGCCGCGTACGTTGACCGCCATCACCCGCTCGAACACCTCCTGGGTCACTCCGTCGATCGGCGTGTGGTCGATCACGCCCGCGTTGCTGACCAGCACCGACAGCGGCCCCGCCGCCTGGGCGGCGAACACCTCGTCCGCCGCGGCGAACAGCCGCTCCACCTGGCCGGGGTCGGCCGCGTCGGCACGTACGGCCGTCGCCCGCCCCCCGCACACCTCCTCCACCTGCCGAGCCGCCCGCTCGTCGGCGACGTAGCTGAACACGACGGTGGCGCCGTCACCGGCCAGCCGTTCCACCACGGCACGGCCGATCCCGCGCGATCCACCCGTCACCACTGCTGCCGCATGCATGGATGTCCCTTTCTGTTCCGAGAGCCCTCACCATGGCAGCCGTCGCGGAAGCAGAACTTCCGCGAGGTGAGAAAGGGTGGATTCCGTGACCACGAGAGACCCCGCCGCGCGACTGCTGCGCCTGCTGTCGTTGCTCCAATCACGAACCGACTGGCCGGGCCCCGAGCTGGCGGACCGGCTCGGCGTCAGCACCAGAACCATCCGCTCCGACATCGAACGCCTCCGCGATCTCGGCTATCCGGTGTCGGCCACCTCCGGAACGGCTGGCGGCTACCGCCTGGGCCCCGGGGCCAGGCTGCCGCCCCTGCTGCTGGACGACGACGAGGCCGTCGCGGTCGCGGTCGGCCTGCGTACAGCGGCGGCCCAGACGGTGGGCGGGATCGAGGAGACGTCGCTGCGCGCCCTGGCCAAGCTCGAACAGGTGCTGCCCGCCCGGCTGCGCCCGCGTCTGGCCGCGCTGACCGCGTACACGGTGCCCGTGCCGGTGGGCAGCGGCCCGGCCGTGGACTCCGATGTGCTGGCCACGCTGGCCACGGCGTGCCGGGACCGGCGACGGCTGCGGTTCGACTACCGCGACCACGACGGCAACGCCACCGTGCGCGACACCGAGCCGCACCGGCTGGTGTCGACCGGGCGCCGCTGGTACCTGGTGGCGTGGGACGTCGGCCGCGACGACTGGCGGACGTTCCGGATCGACCGGCTCACGCCCAGAACCCCGATGGGACCGTCCTTCCCCGGCCGGTGGATGCCGCCAGGGGACGCGATCGACTTCGTCACCAAGGGCGTGGCCTCGACGCTGGGCCCCTGCCGTACCGTCGCGACCGTGAACGCACCGGCCGCGGCCGTCAGCGAGCGGGTGCCGCCGGTGGCCCGGGTGGAGCATCTCGACGACGACCGGTGCCTCCTGCACATCGGCGCCGCCACCCCGCTGACGCTGGCGGTCTACCTCGCGGCCCTCGGACTGCCGTTCACCGTGGACGGGCCCGCGGAGCTGCTGGAGGCGCTGCGGCAGGTGGCGCGGCACTGCGCCGCCGCCTCACCTCCAGTCGACGCCGCCGCGCATGGCGCCGTTCCAGAGCGCTAGCGGACAACATCAAAAGGGCCGGGAGGTTTCGAACCTCCCGGCCACATCAGCATCACGACCCGCATTGCGCGAGTTCGGCGCCCGGTGCGTCGTGCGGATCCGAACCCCGGCCGGCCGCACGGGACCTGGCGCGAATCCGGCGGAACACCATGCCGGCGGCGATGGCGACTGCGGCGCCCAGCAGCGCGAGCACCACGAGGACGATGGTGGCCGCCCACGGCCAGGCGCTGCCGGTCAGCTTGACGTCCATCACCGGGTATTCCAGCGTCTTCGCCGCCCACCGCGCCGTCGGCACGTCGTAGGTGCGGGCGATGTCACGCAGCACGGGATCGAACGCGAACTCCTCGCCGACGTGGAGGTACTCGGGCTGGAGCCCTCCGGTGGCCGCCGACGGCCCAGTGCCCGCCGCCTGGCGCCGTGCGGCGTCCACGCCGGGAACGAGCAGGCGGTCGAGGCCGTCCGCGACCGCCGTGCGGGGGACGAACGTCAGGCCGTGCCTGGAGCGGACCACGCCGTCGCCGACCGCGACGGTGCGCCCGATCATGGACTGCTCCGTGTAGGTGATGAACGCGGAGGCGAGCTCCAGCTCACCGGTGCCCTCGATGAGCCGCACGCCGATGGTCGACGGCCCGGGCTGGTAGGAGGAGGTGAGGGAGACGACGGCCACGTCCTTGGCCTCGAAGCTGGACTCGGGGATCCGTGCGGCGACGCCGGGAGAGTAGTGGCGCCAGTGGACCTTCCGCGCCGCCTCGCGCGCGGTGTCCACGTCGATCAGCCGTTCGATGATCCGGAGGGCGCCGTCGATTCCGGACAACACTCCGGCGGTGGTGATCAGGTTTCCGTTGTCCACGTACCGCCGGCCGGTCACCCACTGGACCTGGCCGAAGTCCGTACGCAGCCCCGGCAGCCGCCACCAGTGGGAGGTCGCCGGCCTGCCGTCCAGCAGCCCGCTCGCCGCGAGCGTGCGGGCCCCGTTGCAGACGCTGACGGTGATCGCGCCGGCCGCCGACTGCTCACGCAGCCACGCGGTGATGGAGCCGAGCTCCGTGGGAGCCGTCTTGTTCAGGGCCGGGATCACCACGGCGTCGAGGGTGTCGCGCCGCTCGCCCAGCAGCCGCGCCAGCTCGCCGAAGGTCAGGTCCGGTACGAGGTCCAGCCCACCGGTCAGCGGCGCCAGCCGAGGGCCGGGCGAGACGACGTAGGTGTTCACCCGCCCGGTGCCCGCCAGCACCTCGTACGGCCCGAGCAGGTCGGCCACGTTGGTGCCGCTGCCGTTGACCACGAAGGCCACCGTGGGCTTGGCCGGGTCATGGCCGGCGGCCTTCGACGCAGGCTGGACCGCCACCGTGTCCGAGCGTGCCTTGTACTGGTCGCCGAACTTCCCGACGGTGTTCACCGCGGAGACCGCACCCGGGACCAGTAACGCGACCAGTACGACGGCCCCTCGCCCGATCCACTTCCGCGGGAGGCGAAACCGGTGCTGGTGGTGCGTGTACTCGTGGCGCCGCCTCAGCATGACCAGGGCCATGAAGACGAACATGAGCACGTGCCCGATCGACATCACCAGGTGGCCCGGCAGCACACCGAACCAGTAGGGGACGAGCAGAACGAGGAACGGCACGACCATCGCCAGGCTCATCTCGGCGATGGCGGCCCAGCTGTGGCGGCGGACCCGCATCCAGACGGCCATGCCGATGGACATGTCGGCGGCCATGGTCAAAGTGCCGACGTCGACCCGGGTGATGGCGTCCGGCAGGACCGCGCCCCACACCGGACCGAGCAGCACCATCCCGAGGCTCATTGCGATGACCATCTCGATGTAGTGCCAGACGAAGCGGCCGACCATGCGCCTCTTACTGGTTTGGATCGTCATGATGGGGACTCCTGACGTGAGGAACGTGACGTCGCTAACGCTAGGAATCCTGGGCGGCCGCCGAATCAGTGAAGTCGCCGGTCCTTCAGGCGGGGCGTTCGGCGAGGACCAGCCGCATGAGTTCGGCTCGCGAGGTGATGTCGGCCTTCTGGAAGACCTTGCGCAGGTGGTAGTCCACGGTCCGCGGGCTGAGGAACAGCTGCGCGGCGATCTCCCGGTTGGTCAGCCCTTCGCCGACGGCCAGCGTGATGCGTAGCTCCTGCGGGGTCAGCGTGCTCAGCACGCCAGCCTCCGGGGTACGCGCCGACTCCCCGGTGGCGCGCAGTTCGCCCAGCGCCCGATCGGCCCAGGCGAGTGCGCCGATGCGGCGGAAGTCGTCCGCGGCGCCGCGCAGGTGCCGCTGAGCCTCCGAGCGCCGCCGGTCACGCCGGAGGTGCTCGCCCAGCAGCAGTTCGGTACGCGCGTGCTCCAGCGGAGCGTCGGACCTGGCGTGCAGGCGCAGGCTTTCCGCGTAGTGGACCTCGGCACTGCCATCGGCGCAGACCAGCGCCCGGCAGCGGGCCGTGAGCGCGGCCGGCTCCAGTGCGGCGGTGTGCTCGGTCCACCGGGCGTAGCGGGCCGTGGCCGCGGCGGCCAGGTCGCGCTCGCCGGCGCGGACCAGGGCCTCGACGAGGTCGGGGACGACGGCCATGGCCAGGTCCGAGGGTACGTCGGCGTCCCAGCCGCCGACCGCCTCGAAGTGCCGTGCGGCTTCGCGGTGCCGGCCCGCGACCAGGTCGATGAGCCCGAGCGCCCGCCTGGCGTAGGACATGGCGTCGGCCAGGTTGCGGCCGCTCGCCTCGGCCAGCACGTCGGTGGCCAGCTCGGCGGCTTCCGGCCGGCCTCGGATGGCCGTGCACAAGGCCAGCAGCCCTTGGTGGCGGCAGGCCGTGTTCGGCTGGCCGACCTCGGCGGCGAACTGGCGGCCTTCCTCGGCGTAGGCCTCGGCGAGCCCGTACCTGCCGCGGGCGATCTCGTCGGCGGACTGGTACTCGAGATTCCAGGCGAGCGCACCGAGTGATCCGTTGGTGCGCGCCAGCTGCCCGGCCTTGCGATGCAGGCGCCTGCTCAGCTCGTAGTCGCCGAGCTGGCGAGCGATCCCCCCGGCCAGGGTCATCGTGACGGGATCGGTGAGTGACTCGGCCGTAGCCCAGTCTCGCGGTCCTGGATCGCGGCCGCCGCGGGCCAGGCAGGCGCTGCGCAGCAGCCGCAGCACCGCGTCCCTCGGGTCGTCGGGCGTCAGCGTGATCCCGTCGAGCCAGCCGGCGAGATCGGCCCACGCCTGCGGCCGGTTGACGCGCAGACCGAGGTCGGCGTACATCGCGACGGTCGGGGTGAAAAGGCGCCGGTCGATCCGCAGCGCCCGCGGGATCCACGGCTTGATGAGGTCCATCGCGTCCTCAGGCGAGCCGGCGAACTCGGCTACGGTGGCGCGGATCGCGGCCAGGGCGATCCGGTCCGCCTCCTCCAGGTGGGGCTCGCGCTCGGCGCGGTCGAGCAGTTCCACGGCCACGGCGGTGAATCCCCCTCCGATGGCGGCGAGCGCGGCGTTCCACAACCGCCGTCCCCGGCGCGAACCGTCGGCTGTGAGCTCGGCCGCCCGGGACAGCGCGGCCATGGCCGCGGCGGGGCCGCCGCGCAGGGCCGCCTGCTCGGCGGAGCGCTCGAGTTGCTCGGCGGCCTGCTCGTCGTGGCCGACGGCGGCCTGCCCGAGGTGCCAGGCACGCCGGTGCTGGTCGGCCGGGGTGTCGAAGGCGGAGGCGAGGGCACGATGGAGCGCGGCCCGCCGGTCGGCCGAGGCGCTGTGGTAGACCGCCGACCGGATCAGCGGGTGCCGGAACACCAGCCGAGCTCCGTCGTACGTCAGCAGCTCGTCGAGCTCGGCGCGGTGCAGCGGGTCGGCGCCGATCCGCAGCGAGGCGGCCGCCTTCTCGATGGTCGCGACGCTGCCCGAGCCGTCGGCGGCGATCAACTGGAGCAGCGGCAACGATCCGGCGTGCCCGGCCCGGATCTTGGTCAGGAACGAACGCTGCAACTCGTCGGTCAGGGCGGGCGGCTCCTGCGTGCCCTCCGGTGGCATCTCCTTTCCTGCCAGCTCCAGCAGGGCAAGAGGGTTGCCGCCGGTGGCGGCCAGCAGGTGGGTCTGCTCGCCGTCGGTCAGCCGCCGCCCGCCGGCGCGCTCGGCGAGCATTGCCCTGGCCGCGTCCGGGTTGAGGCCCATGAGCGGGACACGGCGCAGGTGGGGCAGGTCAGTGGCGTGGCCCTCGTCGGCACGCGCGGCCAGCGCGAGCACGATGGGCTCGTTGTCCAGCCGGCGCGCGACGAACGCCAGGGTCTTCAGCGTCGGCTGATCCGCCCAGTGCGCGTCGTCGACCACGCACAACACCGGCTGCTCGCCGGCCAGCAGGGACAGCAGCGACAGGGTCGACAGCGCCACCAGGAACGCGTCGGGTGGTGCGCCGTGCGCGCGCCCGAACAGGATGTGCAGGGCCTGCGCCTGCGGACCAGGCAACTCGTCGACCGACCCGAGCACGGGGAACAGGAGCTGGTGCAAGATCGCGTAGGCGAGATCGGCTTCCGGCTCGACGCCGACCGCGCGAAGCACCTGGAAGCCGGCGGCCTGCTCCGCCGCGTACGACAGCAGTGCGGTCTTGCCGATGCCCGGCTCACCGTGTAGGACGACCCCGCCGCCGTGCCCCTCGGCGGCGTGCCGCAGTAACGACTCGAGCAGCTCCGCCTCGGAGTCTCTCCCCAGCACACGCCGAGCATAGAAAGCTGCCGCACCGGTGACAACGCGCGCGGAATCCCCGAAGACCGGCGACTTCACTGATGCGGCCCGCGCGACCTGGCCTCTAACGTCGACCGCGTTCACAGGAACACCCACAAAGTGCGAGGCCATCATGACGCTCGGAGCATTGAGCGGTCGCACCGCCATTGTCACCGGCGCCGGCAGCGGCATCGGCGCCGCGGTTTCCTCGGCCCTGAGCAGGGCCGGCGCCAGCGTGGTCCTCGCCGCCCGCGACGGTCAGGCTCTCCGGGAGCTGGCCGCGGACCTCGGCTCGGCGGGGGGCCACGCGGTCGCCGTCCCGGCGGATCTCGCCAATCCGGTGTCGGTGCGGCGGCTGGTCGAGCAGACGCTGGGCGCGTTCGGCCGGCTCGACGCCGCGTTCAACCACGGCGAGGTGGGCGAGGTGGCGCTGGCGATGAAGTACGAGATCCCGTCGATGCGGTACGGGGGCTGCATCGTCAACCTGGCGGCGACCGCCGGCGCGTACGCCGCGGTGGCCGAGCTGACCCGCAGGGTGGCGCTGGACGTCGCCTGCTCTGGCGTGCGGATCGACGCCGTGGCCGCAGGCAGCGAGGAGGATGTCGCCACCGCCGTCTTGTGGCGGATCGCTCGTCAGGTGCCCATCGGGCGGTAGCGGCCGCGGAGCCGTACCAAGGGCTGGAGGGCCGGGTTGACGTAGGAGACGGCCATGACGGCGGCGATGAAGAGCGTGTGGTCGCCGGCCGCGACCACCTTCGTGGTCTCGGCCTCAAGGGCGGCCACCCCGCCCTCCACCACCAGCGCCTCCGTGTGGGCCCCGCGGTGGTGGGGGATGCCGGCCACCAGGAGTCGGGCGCTGGGGCGGCCGGGGGTGGCGAAGCGGCTGGCGATGGCGGCCTGCCCGGAGGACAGCAGGGTGGCGGCCCATCGGTCCTGCCGCAGCAGGACCTCGTTCAGGTAGCCGCGGCTGGCCAGGCTGACCAGCACCAGCGGGGGTTCCAGCGAGACGGACATCAACGCCGACACCGTGGTGCCGAGGTCGTCACGCCCGTCGCGGACGGTCACCACCGAAACCCCCGCCGCGAGCTGCGCCATCGCCTCCGTGAACTCGCTCACCGCGAGGTCCTCCCAGAGGCCCTCGCGGAAGCGGAACGCCTCAGGCGAGGCCGTTCGAAGTCAGCCATTCCTTGGCCACCGTGGCGGGCTCGTCCTTGTTGACGGAGATCTTCTGCATCATGTCGAGCAGGGACTCGGTGGTGAGCTTAGCCGAGATGGAGTTCAGCGTGGTCCTGATCGTGTCGGTGGCGCCGGCCTTGTAGAGCAGCGGGGTCACGTTCTGGGCGGGGAAGACGTTCTTGGGGTCCTGCAGCGCCACCAGGTTGTTGGCGGTCATCTTGGGGTCGGTGGTGAAGACGTTGCCGGCCTGGATCGAGCCGTCCTTGAGGGCGTCGGCGGTAGTGGGGCCGGTGGGCTTCCACTCCTTGAACTCGATTCCGTAGACCTCCTTGAACCGGGCCTCCCACCGCTTCTTGAACTCGGGCGGGCCGCCGACGGTCATGTTCTTGGAGACCTTGGCCAGGTCCTCCATGGTGTTGAGCGATTGCTTGGTCTGGGTGTCCTTGGTGACGGACAGGCTGTCCTTGTCCTCGGCCGGCGAGGAGTCGAGCACCTCCAGCTCGGCAGGCAGCTTCTCCTTCAGCGCGGCGTTGACCTCGTCCGTGGTCGCGGCCGTGTTCTGCAGGTCGATGAAGGCGAGCAGGTTGCCGTTGTACTCGGGCACGATGGTCAGCCCGCCGCTCTTGACCTGGTCGTACACCGCCTCGCGACTGCCGATGCGCGGCTTCTCCTCGACCTGGACGCCCTTGGCCTCCAGGGCCTGGGCGTAGATCGACCCGAGCAGCACGCTCTCGTCGAAGTCGAACGATCCAATGACGGCCTTGCCACCCCCGCCTGAGGCCGAGCCGCTGGGAGCCGCGCTCGAGGTGTCGAGCGGGTTGCCCCCGGTGCCGGTGCTTCCGCTGCCACCGCAGGCGGCCAGCGCGAGCATCGCCGAAATCAGCACCCCCGCGATGCCGTACATGCGTCTCATCTTGCTTTTCCCTTCTAAGCGGGAGGTAATATAGGGAGACTATCGAACCTAAAGTCGCTGGCTCACTCCAGGCGAGACCGTCACTCTCTGGGCGAGCGTGAACAGGATCTGCACCACGAGCGCAAACAGCACAATCAGTACTGAACCGCCGACGACGCTCGCGTAATCCTTTGTCGCGAATCCGTCGATCACGTACCGCCCGAGGCCGCCCAGCCCCGTGTACGCGGCGACCGTGGTGGTGGCCACGACCTGGATCGCGGAGAGCCGGCAGCCCAGCAGGATCAGCGGCAGCGCGACCGGCACCAGCACCCGCAGGAGCACCTGGCCGCCGCGCAGCCCCATGCCGTACGCCGCGTCCCGCAGCTCGGGGTCGACCCCCTTGATGCCCTCGAAGGTGTTCACCAGGATCGGCGGCACCGACAGCAACACCAGCGGAATGATCACCGGCCAGATCGAGGCCGCGCCGAGCAGCAGCACGAACAACACCAGCAGGCCCAGCGTGGGCAGCGCCCTGGCCAGGTTCGCCGAGACGACCACGAGCACCTCGCCCCGGCCGGTGTGGCCGATCAGCAGGCCGAGCGGCACCGCGATCAGCGCCGCCAGGACCAGGGCGAGAGCCGAGAACTCCAGGTGCTCCAGCAGCCGCATGGGGATGCCGCCGGACCCCGACCAGTTCTCCGGGGTCCCGAAGAACTCCGCCAGCCAGGAGAAGAAGGCGCTCAGCCAGCCCATGACGTGACCTCCCCTCCGAAGCCCAGGCTCACGACCCCTGCCCCTTCCGTGCCCGCACCCATGGGGTGAGCAGCCGCTGCGCCATCACGATGAGCCCGTCGGCGATCAGCGCCAGCGCCACGATCAGCACGATGCCGACGATGACCGGCGGCATGAACGGATTCTGGTACGCCCGCGTGAACAGCCCGCCGAGCCCGCCCTGCCCGATCAACGCGCCCACGCTGACCAGGCTGATGCTGGAGACCGCGACCACCCGCAGCCCGGCCAGCACCACCGGCACCGCGATCGGCAGCTCGACCAGCAGCAGGCGGCGCAGCGGCGTGAACCCCATCGCGACCGCCGACTGGCGTACGTGGTCGGGCACCGAGCCCAGCCCGTCCACCACGGCCGGGATCAGCACGGCCATGCCGTAGAAGGTCAGCGGGATGATCACCGTGGTCTGCGACAACCCGGTCACCGAGATCAGCAACATGAAGACCGGCAGCGAAGGCAGCGCGTAGACGACGTTCATGAGCCCTGAGGTGGGCTGGTAGAGCCAGCGCCAGCGCACGCAGGCCAGCCCGAGCGGCAGCGCCACGACCAGCGCGACCAGGATCGGCACGAGCGACATGGTCAGGTGGTCGGTGAGCAGGTTCCTGATGCTGTCGACCCGCCCGGTGTCCCAGTTGCGGGCGATCCACTCCCAGATGGAGGGAGGACCGTCACCCATCTGCCGCCTCCGCCAGCGCCTGGTCGAGCGTCTCCCTGGCGGCCACGCCGACGACCTTGCCCTGCTCGTCCACGGCCACGGCGCAGCCGGACGGCGACAGCAGCGCCGCGTCGAGCGCTGAGCGCATCGAGTCACGGCCCGGCACGAACGTCCCGTACGGCTCCAGCTCCCCGGGCCGCGCCCCGGAGACCCAGCCGACCGGCCGCCCCTCGGCGTCCACCACCAGCAGCCAGGGCTCGGAGGTGCCGCGCTCGGCACCCTCCTCGACGGTCAGGTCGGTACGCAGCCGCAGCCCGGCGGTGGAGATGAACTGCAGCCGCCTGATGCCCCTGTCGTGCCCGAGGAACTCGCGCACGAAGTCGTCGGCCGGCTCCGACAGCAAGGTCTTCGGATCGGCTAGCTGCGCCAGCGTGCCGCCCACCCGCAGCACGGCCACGCGGTCGCCGAGCTTGATCGCCTCGTCGATGTCGTGTGTGACGAAGACGATGGTCTTGTTGAGCTCTGCCTGGAGCCTGAGCAACTCGTCCTGGAGGCTCGTGCGCACGATCGGGTCCACGGCGCTGAACGGCTCGTCCATGAGCAGCACGGGCGGGTCGGCGGCCAGCGCCCTGGCCACGCCCACGCGCTGCTGCTGCCCGCCGGACAGCTGGAACGGGTAACGCCCGGCCAGCGCCGGGTCGAGGCCGACACGTTCCAGCAGCTCCATGGCCCGCGCGCGGGCCTTCTTCTTGTCCCAGCCGAGCAGGTAGGGGACGGTGGCGATGTTGTCGACGATCTTCCGGTGCGGGAACAGCCCTGCCTGCTGGATGACGTACCCGATGCCGCGCCGCAGCGTCGGCGGGTCGATGCCCTGCACCGGCTCGCCGTCGAGGAGGATTCGGCCTTCGGAGGCGTCGATCATGCGGTTGATCATCCGAAGGGACGTCGTCTTCCCACAGCCGGAGGGGCCGACGAGCACCGTGATCTCGCCGGTGGGCGCCTCGAGGTTGAGGCGGTCCACGGCGACCGTGCCGTCCGGGTAGCGTTTGGTGACAGCGTCGAATGTGATCACGCGTGACCTCTCGCTCTGGGCAGGGCCGCGACCCCCCTGCCACGACCGCCGCATGATCTCTCGGACCCACAGACTACGGTGATCCAGCCCGCTCTGTCCCCTTGGGCCTGGCTTAAGCGTTTCACTGACCAGGCATATTTACTTAAATCTGGATCTGGTAGTGCGCCGAACCTGTCTGTGTTGGCATGATTACCTCCACAATCACCTGACGCGCACCCCTCACCACCACCCTCAGCGTCCGCACAGAGCAAGAGGATCCGGCCCCGTGTCCCAGCCGCTCACCGATCAGCGCCCACGCGCACAACAGATCGCAGAGCTCTACGACCGTCATGCCGCCGGGCTGTTCGCGTACTGCGCTGACCAGCTCGGCGACCTCGGCTCCGCGTCCGACGTCCTGATGTCGGTGCTCTCCGGCGTCCCCGCCGCGGAACCGCCCCGTGCCGCTCTCTACGCCTTCGCTCGCCGCCAGATCCACCGGCGGGACGTCGTCTACGCGCCGCCCATGGTGGACCCGCTCATCGATCCCGCCACGTCCCTCGTCGAGCGGAGCCTGCGAGAGCTGCGCCCGCACCAGCGGGAGGTTCTGGTGCTCTGCGCGGTCTGCGGTCTGAGCAAGGCCGAGCTGGCCTGGGTGCTCGACGTCGCGCCCGACACGGCCGAGGAGCTGGCCGTGGGGGCGGGGCATCGGTTCCGGCAGGCCCTGGGGGCGGCGCTAGCCTCCACCGGGGTTCGCGTGCCCAAGCCGATCGCCGACATCTACGGCGCGCTGGGGGTCGCGCCGCTACGGGACGTGCTCGGCCGCCTGCCGTGGCCGCAGCCGCCCGGGGCGCTGCGCATCCACTTCGCCGGCTCGCGTACGGCCACGCCCGCGCCGCTGTTCGTGAAGCCGCGCTGGCCCAGTCCGCCGATGTGGCCGCAGCCGCTGTCCGACGCCGACCCGGCCACCAGCACGCTGATCTTCCCCAAGGAGCTGCTGACGCCGCCGTCCCAGGCCTCCCACCACGAGGCGACCACGGCCCCAATGCCCAAGGTCCGCGACCCGCTGGGCCCACCGCGCAGCCTCGCCCGCCCGCTCAGGGACCCGCTGGGCCCGCCGCTCGGCCTTGCCCGCCCGCTCAGGGACCCGCTAGGCGCCTTGAACTCCCCCCGTACTTTCGATGAGCGGCCGTTCTTCATGGCGGCGCCGGCGGACGGGGCGGAGCCGTTCGCCACGGGGGACGTGCTCTTGCCGAAGAACTCGCCGGAGCCGTTCGCGACGGGCGACGTACTGCTGCCCAGCGAGACGCCGCCCCAGCCGCCGTTCGAGGCGGGCGACCTGCTGGCGCAAGGCGGCGAGTCGCGCCACGACCTGCCGTCGTCCGGCCGCGACCCGTTGCCGTCCAGGAGCGAGGGACGCAGGGAACTACGCAGGCCCAGGCCGGTGCGGCGACCGCAGCCGTCCCCGGCCGAGGACGTGCTGGTGCACAAGGGCCCGGCCCGTCCGCTCCAGCAGGAGTCCGAGGACCTGGTGCGCGACACGGCCCCGCTGTTCAAGCCGCGTCCCAAGCCCGCGGAGCCGGTCTACCGGATGCCGCTGCCCTGGGAGGACGCGCCGGCCGAGGAACCGAGGGAGTCCCTGCTCGCCCCGCATCCGGTCCGGGCCAGGCCCGTCCCCAAGCGCCGCCCGGACAAACCCCGGCCGGAGAAGGCACGCCGCCGCGGGGAGCGCCACTACGACTGGGCCTGGGAGCTGATCGGCTTCCTGATCTGCGTGGCGATCGCGATGATCGTGTTCTTCTCCGTGCCGATGTTCGTCAACCCCTAAGGCTGCTCGACCGCCGTCAGGTCGAGTGTGCTCAAGCGGTCCACGTCGGCGAGGATGTCCATGGCCACCACCTTGCCGCCGGCGATGGTGAACGCCCCGACCGCCATCACCTTGCCGCCGACCGCGCTGATCAGGCCGGGGGCGCCGTTGACGAGGACCGGCTGGGCGACCTGGGCGAGCCGCTGGAACATGAGCGCCTGCTTGGCCACCGTCAGGGCCCCGCGCAGCTCCAGCCAGCGGCCGGTCGCCAGGGCGCCCTGGTCCACGCGCAGGACGATGTCCGGATCCAGCACCGCGACCAGGGCATCGAAGTCACCGGCGCGCGAGGCCGCCATGAAGGCGTCCACGACCTCGCGCTGCCGCGACAGGTCGGGGTCCGGCTCCGCCGTCACACCGCGTACCCGGCGGCGGGCGCGGCTGGCGAGCTGACGCGCCGCGGCCGGCGTGCGGTCCACGATCGGGGCGATCTCGTCGAAGGGCACGGCGAACATGTCGTGCAGCACGAACGCCAGCCGCTCCGCCGGTTCCAGCGTCTGGAGCACCACGAGCAGCGCCAGCCCCACGGAGTCGGACAAGAGCGCCTCGTGCTCAGGGTCGACCCCGTCCACGGTGCTCACCACCGGGTCCGGCATCCGCATCTCCAGGGGCTCCTCACCGCGCGTGCGGCGAGCACGCAGCATGTTGAGGCAGACGCGGCCCACGACCGTGGTCAGCCACCCGCCCATGTTCTGCACGTCGCTGGTGTCAGTGCGGCTGAACCGCAGCCAGGCCTCCTGCACCGCGTCATCGGCCTCGCTCAGCGAGCCGAGCATCCGGTACGCCACCGCCCGCAGATGATCGCGGTGCGCCTCGAAGACGCCGGTCACCATATCTTTGTCATCCATCGGTCACATTCTCTCTCGCTGTCGCACCAAAGCGGTGACCGACCGAATCACGAAGCACTGACCTTCGCCGGCCCTCGGACCTCACTCTCCACCAAAGTGCGCAGGCGGCGCAGGAGCAGCCGCGGTGACGTGCGGAAACAGGGCTAGCCGGCCGAGAGGATCAGTCCGCTCGTCGGCACGCCGGTCCCGGCCGTGACCAGGACGTGGGCGACATCAGGCAGCTGGTTGGCGGCGGTGCCGCGAATCTGGCGCACCGCCTCGGCGATGCCGTTCATGCCATGGATGTACGCCTCCCCGAGCTGCCCGCCGTGCGGGTTGACCGGGAGCCGGCCGTCCAGCTCGATCCCGCCGTCCTTGAGCAGCTCCGGCGCCTCGCCCCGGCCGCAGAACCCCAACTCCTCCAGCTGAGCCAGGACGAATGGGGTGAAGTGGTCATAGAGGATGGCGGTCTGGATGTCCCGTGGCGACAACCCGGACATCTCCCAGAGCCGGCGGCCGACGACGGACATTTCCGGCAGGCCGCTCATGTCATCGCGATAGTAACTGGTCATCATCATCTGGCCGGCTCCGGAGCCCTGCGCGGCGGCCGTGATCATCGCCGGGGACCTGCGCAGGTCCCGGGCCCCCTCGGCCGAGGTCACGACCAGGGCAACCGCGCCGTCGCTCTCCTGGCAGCAGTCGAGCAGGTGCAGCGGCTCCACGATCCACCTGGACGCCTGGTGCTCCTCCAGCGTGATGGGGCGCTGGTAGAACCAGGCGGCCGGGTTGGTGGCCGCGTGTCTGCGCATGGCCACGGCCACCCGGCCGAAGTCCTCCGACGTCGCCTGATACGTATGCATGTAACGGCGCGCGAACATCGCCACCCAGGCCGCCGGGGTCATCAAGCCGAACGGCACGTGCCAGCTCATCTCCAGACCCTGGGAGGTCGGCTCGCCGGTCAGGCGGGCGTTCGGCTGGCCGAAGCGACGGCCGGAGCGCTCGTTGAACGCCCGGTAGCAGACCACCGTACGCGCCGTCCCCGTGGCCACGGCCATGGCGGCGTGCGCCACGGTGCCGCAGGCCGCGCCGCCGCCGTACTCGACGCGGGAGAAGAAGGTCAGGTCGCCGATCCCCGCCTCCCTGGCGACGGCGATCTCCTGGTTGGAGTCCTGGCTGTAGGTCACCATGCCGTCCACGTCGCCCGGCGACAGTCCGGCGTCGTCCAGGGCCGACAACACGGCCTCGGTGGCCAGCCGCAGCTCGGAACGCCCGGACTTCTTGCTGAACTCGGTGGCGCCGATGCCGGCGATGGCGGTGCGTCCGCTCAACAACGTGCGTTCTCCTCGGGGAGCATGAGGGTGACCGTGCCGGTGGCGTGGTCGCCGAGGCTGACCTTGCCGCGTACCTCCACCGTGACCTGGCCGTCCTCGCGCGACACGACGGTCCCGTTGAAGCTCAGGCGATCCCCCGCGTACGCCGGGACGCCCAGCTTGACGTTGATGCGCTTGATGACGGCCTCGGGGCCCGCCCAGTCGGTGACGTAGCGCTCGACCAGGCCCATGGTGGTCAGGATGTTGAGGAAGATGTCCTTCGAGCCCTGGGCCTGGGCGAGCTGGATGTCGTGGTGCACGGGCGTGAAGTCCATGGTGGCCAGGGCCGTGGAGACGACCACGGTCGGCGTGAGGTCGATGGACAACTCCGGCAGCACCGCGCCCAGCTCTTCGGCGCCCAACTCTTCAGGGCCCATCTCTTTGGGGCCGATCTCGGTCATGGCTCCCCCGGTGTCCACATCGGCAGGACGAGCTCGTCGTCCATCGGGCGATACGTCACGCGCAATGACATGCCGATCCGCACCTCCTCGGGCGGGCAGTCCACGACGTTCCCGACGATGCGTACGCCCTCCGGCAGCTCCACCACGCCCACCACGAACGGGGTCTCGCGGCCCGGCACCGGAGGGTGGTGGTGCACGACGTAGCTGTAGAGGGTCCCCGCGCCGCTCGCGACCGTGTACGAGCGGCCGGCCGAGCGGCAGTGAGGGCACAGCGGACCCGGGGGGTGGCGCAGCAGGCTACAGTCGGCGCAGCTCTGGATGCGCAGTTCGCCCTTCTTCACGCCTTCCCAGAAGAACGCCGTGTCCTGGTTGATCGCGGGCTGGAGCGGATAGGGCTCCTTGGACGCTTTGGCGGCGGGCGGGCGAAATTTCAGGACACGGAAGAGCATTTCCGCCACCGGCACGTCGTCGTCCGCGTACCAGGTGACGTTCCAGGTGGCGAAGTACCCCACGCCCAGGGCGGTCTTCTTGGGTCCCGCCAGGCCCGCGAACCTGGTCGCGGGGGTGAGGCGCTCGCCCAGGCGGGCATAGCGGTGGTAGGTCTGCTCGCAGTTGGTCGCCACCACGCCCGTGTAGCCGCTGGCGTTCAACGCGCCCATCATGTCGTCCACCGGCGAGCGGTCCTTGGCCCCAGCGCGCAGCCCCTGCATGGTCCACACCTGGGCCATG
Organism: Nonomuraea sp. 3N208; assembly: GCF_052245935.1. Classification (NCBI taxonomy): domain Bacteria; kingdom Bacillati; phylum Actinomycetota; class Actinomycetes; order Streptosporangiales; family Streptosporangiaceae; genus Nonomuraea; species Nonomuraea sp. 3N208. The sequence goes on from NZ_JBQQBR010000005.1 coordinate 261,962, forward strand.
GCGGGCGGGGCGACGCCCTTGTCCAGGTAGGCCGGGTTCTCGTCGCCCATGGCGGCCAGCCAGTGCCTGATCATGGGAGTGTTCACCGGGTCGGGCGCCGGGGAGCCGCGTACCTCCCCCAACGCCGCCTGCTTGTCGGCGAGGTCGTGCAGCTCCTCATCCGTCATCGGCCCCGCTGTCTCCTTGGTCATCGCGGCGGCCTCGGCAGGCCCAGGCCGAGCATCGCGATCAGCTCACGCTGCACCTCGTTGACCCCGCCGCCGAACGTCAGCACCACGGCGCCCTTCACGCCGTGGTCGTTGCGTTCGAGCAGCTCGGCCGTCTCCGGGTCACCCGGGTCGCCGTACCTGGCCAGGACGTCGCCGATGATCCGGCCGACCTCCTGCATACGCTCGGATCCGTAGATCTTGGTGGCCGACGCGTCTGGGGCGCCCAGCCAGCCGAGGTCCATGTTCGCGGCCACCTGCCAGTTGAGCAGTTCGTTGGTCCGTAACGCCGCCCAGACCCTGGCCAGCGCGCGCCGCACGTCCGGGTTGTGCACCAGGCCGGTGCGCCTGGCCCAGGCGAGGAAGCGGTCGTAGGCCTGGCCGATGTTCCCGGCGGGGCCGAGCGTGACTCGTTCGTGGTTGAGCTGGTTGACGATCAGGTCCCAGCCCCGGTCCACCTCGCCGACCACCATGTTCACCGGCACGCGGACGTCGCTGTAGTAGGTGGCATTGGTGTGGTGACGGCCGTCCATGGTCACGATCGGGGTCCACGAGAAGCCGGGGTCGTCCGTGGAGGCGATCATCATGGTGATGCCTTTGTGCTTCTTGGCCTCGGGGTTCGTGCGAGCGGCCAGCCAGATGTACTGGGCGTAGTGCGCGCCGCTGGTGAAGATCTTCTGGCCGTTGACGAGGTAGTGGTCGCCGTCGAGCACCGCCGTGGTCCGCAGGGACGCCAGGTCGGTGCCGGCCTCGGGCTCGCTGTAGCCGATGGCGAAGTGGCATTCGCCGGCGAGAATGCGCGGCAGGAAGAGCTCCTTCTGCTCCTGGGTCCCGTACTGCATGAGCGTGGGGCCGACGGTCTGCACCGTGATGATCGGATACGGGACGCCTGCCCGGGCGATCTCGTTGGCGAAGATCTGCTGTTCCAGCGGGCCGTAACCACTGCCGCCGTACTGCTTGGGCCAGCCGAGGCCGAGCTTGCCGTCGCGACCCAGGCGGCGGCAATGCTCCATGTACGCCCCGCCGAACGGGTCCTCGGCGATCTTCCTGCGGTCCTCGTCGGTGAGACACCCCTGGAAGTACGCGCGCAGCTCGTCGCGGAGCCTGCGTTGCTCGGGGGTCAGGTCGATCAGCATCAGACGAGCGCTCCGATCAGATCCAGCTGGGCGTCGGCGCCGCCGAGCAGGTGGGACAGGTGCTTGGCCTGGGCGAAATAGCGGTGCAGCGGGTACGTCACGTCGAGCCCGAGGCCGCCGTGCAGGTGCTGGCAGGTGTAGAGAGCCTTGACGGCCTCACTGACGTGGTACGCGGCCAGCGCCAGGTCCTGCTCGGCCGGCAGGCCCGCGCCCAGCCGCCAGACCGCCGACCACATCGCCACGTCCAGCGCCCGGCCCGCGACGTAGACGTCGGCGATCTGCATGGTCACGGCCTGGAACTCGGCCAGCGCCCGGCCGAACTGCCTCCTGCTCTTGATGTAGGAGGTGGTCAACTCCAGCGCTCCGGCCAGCACACCACTGGCCTGGGCGGCGACCGCGGCGGTGAACAGCTGCCTGGCGCCTGCCACCGCCTCGGCCCCCGCCACCCGCTCGCCCGGGGTGGCGTCGAGCACGATCGTGGCGGCGGGCTCACCCGTGGACGTGAACTCCGCCGTCGTCGCCGGTCCCTCGACCAGGAACAGGCCCTCGTCGGCGGTGACCAGCACCGCTGAAGCGGGGTAGAGCACGGAGACCTTGCGCCCGGTTAGCGCCCAGCCACCGCTCGACGACCGCGCGGCCGTCGAAGGCGGCCCGGCCAGGGCACGGCCCGGCTCCCGCAGCGCGAGCGTGATCCGGCCATGACGCCGTTGGTGGGCAGGCGTGCCATAGCGGGCCAGCGCAAGCGTGCCTGCCAGCGTCGGAAGCGCGGCAACGGAGGCCGCCCGAGCCCCGACCTCCCGCAGCACCACGGCCATCTCCACCGGCCCGAGCCCGGCGCCGCCCGCCTCCTCCGGCACGCACACGCTCATCAGCCCGGCCTGCCACAGCCGCTCCTCATCCCCTTCCCTGGCGAGGACCTCGGTGGCCAGCTTCTTCAAGTCCTGCTGGGTTTCGTCCAGGTTGAAATCCACTACGTCTCCAAGAGGTGTTGCCTGCCATGCCGTACGAACTCCTCCTCGATGCCCTTGGCGTCCGCCTCGGTCAGCGGCCGGAGCCCGGCAGGCGTACGCCACCAGACCGGGTCACCGGTACGCCAGCCCTCTCGGGCGAGAACCCGCTTGACGACCTTGTGGGAGGGCGTCTGGGGCAGCTGATCAGAAACGCGGATATAGCAGGGTAAGGACTTGGCGCCCAGATCGCGCCGGGAGGCGAGGAACGCGGTGAACGCCTCCGGGTCGAAGCCCCTCTCCAGCACGAGCGCCGCCATGACCTGGTCACCCGCCGCCGCATCGGGCACCGGGTACACGGCCGCCTCGACCACCCCGGCGAACTCCCGCAACGCGGCCTCGATGGGTGCGACGGCCAAGTTCTCGCCGTCCACGCGCAGCCGCTCGGTGCCGCGCCCGGCGAAGAACACGTACCCGTCCGCGTCCATGTACGCCAGGTCGCCCGACCAGAACGCGCCGTCCTTGACCCGCTCGGCGTCGGCGTCCGGGTCGTTGTAGTAGCCCTCGAACAGCCCCAGCCCGGCCGTGTTGACCAGCTCACCGACGGCCTCGTCCGGGTTGAGCAGGCGGCCGTCCTCGACGCGGCCGGGCGGGCAGGGCCGCCCGGTAAAGAGGTCGAGTATCGCGACGCCTTCGGGCAACCTGCCGAGGCAGCCGGGCGGACCGGAGGGGTCGGGGCTGAGCGAAATGGCCGTCTCAGTGGAGCCGAAGGCGTCGATCACATGACACCCGAACCGCTCCCCGAACCGCCTGATCGCGACCGCGCTCCCTTCGTTCCCGAACGCGAGCTTGAGCGGATTGCCGGCGTCGTCCGGGCGCTCGGGTGTGGCCAGGACGTAGGAGAGCGCCTTGCCGACGTAGTGCAGGTACGTGGCCCCGTACCGCCGCACGTCGGGCAGCAGCCCTGAGGCCGAGAACCGTCGCCGCAGCACCAGCCCGGCGCCCGACGCGACGGCGGGGGCGTAGGCGGCCATCAAGGCGCCGGAGTGGAACAGCGGCATCGAACAGTAGACGACGTCCTCGGCCGTGAGCAGCGCCCCGAGGCTCGTCCCCGGCACGGCGATCTTCCGCTGTGTGATCCGGACAGCACGCGGGCGGCCTGAGGTGCCGGAGGTGAAGATCAGCATCACCAGGTCCCCAGGAGCGGGCACCGGGCCAGTTCCGGAAGCGGCATCCGCGAGCACCGGACCAGTCCCGGAAGTGCCCTTCGCCGGCGACCCGACACCGGCCAAAGGCACGGACTCCACGCCGCTCAGCGCCTCGGACACCAGCCGGGCCGCCTCTTCATACGGGCCGTCCCACAGGAGCAGCTCGACGTCGGTCGTGCGGGCATCTCGAATCAGCTCGTCAGGCGACCGCGTGGGATTCAACGCCACGACCACGTGGCCGTCCAGCGCCGCCCCGCCCAGCAGGAAGACCAGCTCGGGAACGTTCTCACTCAGCACCCCCACGTGCAACCCCGTGCCGCGCCCGGACAACCAGGCCCCTGCCGCCCGGCAGGCGGCGACGTGCGCGCGCCACGACCACGCCGCGTCCTCGAACATCAGCCCAGGTCGATCGTCCTCGGCCCGTGCGAGAAGCAGGGCCGCGAGGGTGTTCGCGGTCATGCCGCCTCCACCAAGCGCTCGGTCAGCCGAATCGCAAACTAGAACAGATTCTAATATCTGTCCAGAGGCCGTCCATGCCGATAACTCTGGATACCTCCCTGTAACGCCGTAGACATGGTCCGACAAGGCTTGTTTGTGACTGGCGAGTAACAAGCCGCGTCTGCAAGAAATCAGATAACGTGTTCTTATGCGCACCTCGCATGGCCCGATCGCCACGCCCTCCTCGAGCGACACCGAGGGGACCACGGAGAGCCAGCCTCCGACCGGCGGGCACAGCATCCGCACGCGCAGCCAGCACCAGCGCCGCAAGCGCATCGTCCAGGCCGCGGCCGCCCTGGCCTCGCGCGGCGGAGTCGAGGCCATGCAGATGCGCACGGTGGCCGAGCGCGCGGGCGTTGCCCTTGGCACGCTCTATCGGTACTTCCCCTCGAAGATGGACCTGGTCGTGGCGGTGGTCGGCGAGGAGATCGACCTCCTGGAGAGCAGCATTGAGCGCCGGCCGCCGGGCGCCTCGACCCCGTCGAGCCGCGCGGTGGACGTACTGATGCGGGCGACCCGCGGCCTGATGCGCGAGCCCGAGCTGGCCGACGCACTGATCCGCTCCCTGATCATGGCGGAGGTGCAGACGCCGTTCGGCGACCGCATGACCGGGTTGCTGCTGCGGGTCTCGGCCGAAGGGCTGACGCTCGAGCAGGCGAGCGAGGAGCAGCGCGATCTGGCGGGGTCGCTGGCCAGCGTGTGGGTCCAGGAACTGCTGGAGATGCTGCGTGGCCGCCGCACGTATGACCAGATCCAGCGCCGCATCGAAACCGCCGCCGCCCGGCTGCTGGCCGACATCTGACCATCAGGAGTTGGCCCCAGAGTCCGTCACCGCGGGGGGTTGCAGCTGATCAGCGGATGGCGCCCAGATTCACGATCACCTGCTCGCCGTCCCGGCCGTACCAGAACAGCCCGCGCGCCCGGTAGTCCAGCGTCGCCGTGGGCATCCCCTTCTTGGTCGGCCGCAGCCCAAGATCGGCGCCCCGGCCCGTGGTCAGGTCGTACAGCACCTGGCCACGCAGCCCGCCTCCCTTGCCGCGCTGGAGCAGGGCGAGGAAACGGTCAAACGCCGGTGGGAAGATGTCTGGCATGCCGGGCAGGGCCCGGGTGCCGCCCTCGCGGCCCACCAGGGTGCCGCCCTTCACGCACCAGCTGATCCCGCAGGAGGCGAACGGCTCGACGGGGGCCTTGCTGCGCTTGCCCGTCTCGATGTTGAGCAGGTCGCCGAAGATCACCTGCTTGTCGATCCGCTGCTTGTAGTCGTGGCGCGGGGTGGCGGCCCAGGGCCAGCCGATCAGCGTGTACCCGGATGTGCCGGGCAGCAGCCGGGGCGTGCCGCCCGACAGCGGCATCTCGAAGACGCCGCCCTTGCCCCACAGCGTCCACACCGCCTTGTCGCCGACGATCTCCAGATCGATGCCGCCGTAGCCGGGCACGCCCTCGAACGTGGTCAGCCGGCGCTGCGTGCCGCCGGCGCGGGGCGCGGTCCAGATGTCCACGATCCGCTTGCGCTCCTGCTTGCGCAAGGTCCACCAGTACAGCCGATCGCGGTCGGCCAGCACGAAAGACGCGGTGCCGACGGTCTTAGGCGGCGGCGTGACCTGGACGAGCAGCCGCGCCGTCCGTGCCTCGACGTCGTAGGCCCACAGGCCGTCCATCTTGTCGGCGTTGCCGTCCCTCTCCGTACGGACAAGTACGGTGTGGTCGTCGAGAAACACCTCCGGCCTGAACGGCCTGCCGTTCGGCAGCGTCGCGGGCACGACGTGCACGGCGTCGGGCCAGACTTCCTCGATCGGCGGGTACGTCGGGTCCGCCTCCTGGACCGGCGCCTTGGTGGTGGCGACGGCGGGCGGGGGCGTCGCCGCCGGCGTTCCTCTCGCAGCGTCGATCACAAACGGCGCGCCGGCGGTCAACAGGACCACGGCCGCGGCGGCGGCGAACCCCGCCGCGCCATGCCGGCGGCGCCTGCGGTGTCCTTCCTCGATGCGCGCCAGCAGGTCGTCGGCGGGGCGGGGGGCGTGGCGGGCCGCGGCGGCGAGTTCGGCGGCCAGGGACATCTCCAGGTCGTTGGTCACGTGACGTACCCCATGTTCTCCACGATTCCGGGAAGGTCGCCGCGGAGTTTGTCCAGGGCACGGGAGGCCTGGCTGCGTACGGTCCCGCGGGAGACACCGAGGACGTCTGCGATCTCGGCGTCCGTCAACTGCTCGTAGTACCGCAGCACGAGCACGGCACGCTGGCGGCGCGGCAGCTTGGACAGCACCTCCCAGAGGCCGGAGCCCTCGTAAGGGGCGTCCTCAAAGGTGCTGTCGGGTGGCGTGGCCGTGATGTGCTCGCGCCTGCGCACCCGCCAGGAGTTGATGTGCAGGCGCGTCATCGTCGTCCGGACGTAGCCGTCCAGCGCGTTCTTCCGGCGCACCCGCGACCACGAGCCGCGCAGCCGGACCAGGGCCTCCTGTACCAGGTCGGCCGCGTCGTGCGGGTTGCCCGTCAGTACGTAGCCGTAGCGGAGTAATCCGTCCACGCGTTCGGCCACGAACTGCTCGAACAGCGGATCTTCCTGCACGTCTGCATCCTCCTCCATCCCGATCTAGACGGAACGGAGACGGCAAGTGTTGCATCTGGCCTCCAGATGCCTCGACACGGCTTAGAGGTCGCGCCGACAGGTGCTCGTCAGCGGCGGCGTCCGGGGCCTCGCCACGCGCGCCTGAGCAGGCACTACTCAAGCGCGCGGAACGTGCGGCGGTAGGCGTGGGGAGAGACGCCGAGGGCCGCTTGGAGGTGTTGCCTGAGCGAGGCCGCGGTGCCGAAGCCGGCGCGGTCGGCGATGCGGTCCACGGGCAGGTCGCTGCTCTCCAGCAGGTGCCTGGCCAACGTGATGCGCTGCTGCGTCAGCCACTGCCCGGGACTCATCCCGACCTCCTGCCGGAAGCGCCGGGTGAACGTCCGCCGGCTCATGCCCGCGTGCCCGGCCAGATCGTCGAGCCGGAGCGGGGCGCCCAGGCGTTCCATGGCCCAGGCCCTGGTGGGGGCGATGCCGGCGCCGGACGGGTCGGGCACGGGCTGCTCGACGTACTGGGCTTGGCCGCCATCCCGCCACGGCGGCACCACGCACAACCTGGCGACCTGGTTGGCGATCTCGCTGCCGTGGTCTCGGCGTACGAGGTGCAGGCACAGGTCCACGCCTGCCGACGCCCCCGCTGAGGTGAGCACGTCGCCGTCGTCCACGAACAGCACGTCCGCGTCCATCCGCACCTGGGGGAACAGCGTGGCGAACCGCCTGGCGTGGCGCCAGTGCGTGGTGGCCGGGCGGCCGTCGAGCAGGCCGGCGGCGGCCAGCACGTACGTGCCGATGCAGATGGACACCACCCGCGTGCCCGACCGTATCCCGGCCAGCGCCTCGGCCAGCCCGGCCGGCAGTGACTCCCTGTCGGTGATCTCCGCGTACCACTCGGCCGCGGGCACCACCACCGTGTCGGCACCAGCCAGAGCGCTCACATCGTGCTCGACAGCGAGGGAGTAGTCGGCGGCCGTGGCGACGGGCTTTCCGTCGATCGTGCACGTGAGGACCTCGTAGAGCGGTTCGCCGCTGGCTCCCTTAGCCACGCAGAAGATCCGGGACGGCACGCTCAGCTCGAACGGGATCACGCCGTCTACGGCCAGGACGACCACACGATGCATGGCCCGATTTTTACACATCATGACCTTTGGGCCACTCGCGAGCGGACCGGCGGCGGAGCAGGCTGTACGGCATGAAGATGAAGGCGATCAGTCAGGACGCCCTGGGCGGCCCGGAAGTGCTGAAGATGGTCGAGATGGACCGGCCCGAACCAGGTCCGACCGAGATCCTGGTGCGGGTCGAGGCGGCCGGGCTCAACCCGACCGACTGGAAGACCCGCGCGAGCGGCGGGCTGCTGAGCACGCCACCGCCGTTCGTGCTCGGGTGGGACGTCTCGGGCGTGGTCGAGGCGTCGGGGATTGGGCAGGCGCTCTACAAGCCCGGCGACGAGGTGTTCGGCATGCTGCGCTACCCGGACGGTCACGGCGCCTTCGCCGAGTACGTAACCGCGCCCTCCCGGCATTTCGTCCGCAAGCCCACCAACCTCGACCACGTGCAGGCGGCCGCGATCCCCCTGGCCGCGCTGACCGCCTACCAGGCGCTCGTGGACGTGGCCGGGCTGAAGGGCGGCCAGCGGGTGCTCATTCACGCCGCGGCCGGCGGTGTAGGGCATCTGGCGGTGCAGATCGCCAAGGCCCGCGGCGCGTACGTGATCGGCACAGCCAGCGCCGCCAAACACGACTTCCTGCGCGGTCTCGGCGCCGACGAGCTCATCGACTACCGGACCGAGGACTTCTCCGAGATCGTGCGAGACGTGGACGTGGTGCTCGACACGATCTGCGGCGACTACGGGCCGCGTTCGCTGCGCACCATGCGTAGGGGCGGCACGATCGTCTCGCTCGCGCTCTCGTTGTTCGACCGGGGTGTGCACGACGTGGCGGCGGAGCTGGGCCTGCGTTCGGAGACCATGCTGGTGGAGCCCGACCAGGCCGGGATGCGGGCGATCGCGGCGCTGGCCGAGGCCGGGCGGCTGCGGGTGGAGGTGGCGGCCGCCCTGCCGCTGGCGGACGCTGCCAAGGCGCACGAGCTCGGTGAGACCAACCGCACCACCGGCAAGATCGTCCTTACGGTTCCCCACTGAGGACGAGGTTCCGTGGCGTCCCCGTCCCTCGCGCGGGGACGCCACGGAAGACCCTCGGCCTCACGGAGGGCCCACAGGCCCCACGTCACGGCCGCCCCTCGGCCTCACGGGTGGCCCACATCACGGCCGCCCCCGGGAAGCCCCCGCGGCTCCCGGGGGAGGCCGTGCTCCCGGGCCCCACGTCAAGGGTTCACCGGGCCGCCGTGAGGACCACGTCGTCGTGCTCCTCATGCGCCTCCGCCGGGCGCCGGCAATGCCACGTTCACCACCGTGACGTCAAGAACGATCATCAGCATTCCCGTGCACAACACGGCCAGCGGAACCCACGCGAACGATCCGTTTCATGGTGATTCCTTTGCCTTCCGTTACGGGAATCGCCTTAATTGACCGGGCGGAGGGAAAAAAGTAATCGGTCTGTCGGTGGCGAGGTCTATACAGGGAGGTATGAGCGACAAGCCAACCAACGAGGACTTCCTCCGGCTGGCCGATCCGATGCGGCGCGAGTTGCTGGCGCACTGCTACCGCATGATGGGGTCGGTGCACGACGCCGAGGATCTCGTCCAGGAGACCTACCTCCGCGCGTGGCGGGGCTACGACGGCTTCGAGGGGCGTTCCTCGCTGCGTACGTGGCTCTACCGCATCGCCACCACCGCGTGCCTGACCGCGCTGGACAGCCGCAACAGGCGGCCACTGCCGACCGGCCTGGGCGCGCCCAGCACCGAGCCGACGGCGCCCCTGGTGCAGGACAACGAGGTGCCGTGGCTGGAGCCGGTGCCCGACGCGCTTGCGGGCGCGGGCGCCGACGACCCAGCCTCGATCGTGACCTCGCGCGAGAGCATCAGGCTCGCGTTGATCGCCGCGCTGCAGCACCTGCCGCCCCGGCAGCGCGCGGTCCTCATCCTGCGTGACGTGCTCAGGTGGAAGGCGGCCGAGGTGGCCGAGGCCGTGGGGGTCTCCTCGGCGGCCGTCAACAGCATCCTGCAGCGAGCCCGGGCCCAGCTCAACGAGGTGTCACCGAGCCTGGACGACCCGGTGGAGCCGCTGAGCGAGGAGCAGCGGGCCAAGCTGGATCGGTACGTCGCCGCGTTCCAGAACTACGACATCGACAGCCTGGTGGACCTGTTCACCAAGGACGCGATCTGGGAGATGCCGCCGTTCATCGGCTGGTACCAGGGGCCGCAGACGATCGTCGAGCTCACCAAGAATCAGTGCCCCGCCAAGCGCTCCGGCGACCTCAAGCTGGTTCCGGTCGCCGCCAACGGACAGCCGGCCTTCGCCATGTATATGCGCGAGAACGGCGTCTACCGCCAGTTCGCCATCATGGTGCTGACGTTCTCCGGAGAGAGCATCAGCCACGTGGGCATGTTCCACGAGGAGCGGCTGTTCGAGACCTTCGGGCTTCCTTCGACTTTGGAGAGCGAGGCTTCCGCACCAAAGTAGAACGCGTTACAGTCGCGCCAAGGCATCGCTCTGGCAGAGCATTATTCTGGCCAGTGCATCATCCTGGAGGCGACGTATGGGCACACCTGTGATCGTCGAGGCCGTTCGCACTCCCATCGGCAAGCGGGCGGGCTGGCTCGCCGAGCTCAAGCCGCAGCAGGTCCTGGCCACCGCGCTCAACGGGCTCATCCAGCGGTCCGACATCGACCCGGCGGCCGTCGACCAGGTGTTCGCCGGGTGCGTGACCCAGGCGGGCGAGCAGGGCGGGCACGTCGGGCGGCATGCGTGGCTGTATGCCGGGCTGCCATACCAGGCGGGCGTCACCACCGTGGACGCGCAGTGCGGGTCCTCGCAGCAGGCCGTGCACCTGGCGGCGGCGCTGATCGGCGCGGGCGTGATCGAGGTCGGCGTCGGATGCGGCGTCGAGGTGATGAGCCGGGCGCCGCTCGGCAGCAACGTGCTGCCTGCCAAGCCCAAGCCCGACGACTGGAGCATCGACCTGCCCGACCAGTTCACCGCGGCCGAGCGGATCGCTAAGCGGCGCGGGCTGACACGCGAGCGGCTCGACTGGTTCGGAGCGCGCTCGCAGCATCTGGCGGCCAAGGCGTGGGCCGACGGGCGGTTCGAGCGAGAGCTCGTGCCGGTCGGCGACGTCCGCAGGGACCAGGGGCTGCGCGAGACCACCGTGGAAGGGCTGGCCAAGCTCAAGCCGGTGATGGAGGGCGCGCTGCACACCGCCGGCACGTCCTCGCAGATCTCCGACGGCGCCGCCGCTGTGCTGGTGACGAGCGAGCAGGCCGCGCGGCGGCACGGGCTGCGGCCCCGGGCCAGGATCCTGGCGCAGGCGTTGGTCGGGGCCGAGCCCTACTACCACCTGGACGGGCCGGTCGACGCGACCGCCAAGGTGCTGGCGGCGGCCGGCATGACGATCGGCGACATCGACCGGTTCGAGGTGAACGAGGCGTTCGCGTCCGTGGTGCTGTCGTGGGCCAGCGTGCACGAGCCCGACCTCGACCGGGTCAACGTGAACGGCGGCGCGATCGCGCTCGGCCATCCCGTCGGCGCCACGGGCGCCCGGCTGATCACCACGGCCCTGCACGAGCTGGAGCGGTCCGACTCCACCACCGCGCTGGTCACGATGTGCGCAGGCGGGTCCCTGGCCACGGCGACGATCCTGGAACGGATCAACTGATCACGTCATTTCATTCGGTACCGAGCGGGGGCACATGAAGAGCAGACGCAGGCCGTACGCGCAGCAGCGCCCGCAGGACCTCGGCGGCGGGGTGTGGAGCGTGCCGGTGCCGATCCCCGGCAACCCGCTCGGTTACACGCTCGTCTACGCCATCGAGTCGCCCAAGGGACCGGTGCTGGTCGACGCCGGGTGGAATCATCCGGAGGCGTGGGAGGCGCTCAGCGGCGGTCTGGCGGCCCTCGGGATCGACGTGCGCACGGTGAGCGGGGTGGTCGTCACCCATTTCCATCCCGACCACGCAGGCCTCGCCGGGCACGTCAGGGAGGCGTCCGGCGCCTGGATCGCCATGCACGAGAGCGACGCGGCACTGGTCAGGCTCATGCACGAGCTCCCCGCGAGCGAGCACGCGAGCTTCCAGTCCGACATGCTCAGGCGGGCGGGCGCCGACCCGGGCGAGGTCCAGGAGGCGGTGAGCCGGCCGACGCCCCCCGCCCTGCCCGATCGCGAGCTACGCGACGGCGACCTCGTGGAGCTGCCGGGGCGCAAGCTGCGGGCCGTGCACACGCCCGGCCACACCCCTGGGCACATTTGCCTGCATCTGGAGGACGCCGACCGGTTGTTCACCGGCGACCACGTTCTGCCCGACATCACCCCGCACGTCGGCATTTATCCCTATGACCGTGATGATGTCGATCCTTTGGGTGATTTCCTGGACTCCTTGGACCGGGTCGGCGAGCTGGGCCCGCTCGACGCGTTGCCCGCCCACGAGTGGATATTTCAGGATGTGGCCGCACGCGCCGCCGAGATCCGCCACCATCACGAGGAGAAGCTCGCACGGCTGCGCGCCCTCCTGGCCCAGCGGCCGGAGCCGCTGACCATTTGGGAGGTCGCCGCGATGATGACGTGGAACAGGCCGTGGGAGGAGTTGTCCCCCATGCTGCGAGGCATGGCGGCCGGCGAGGCCGCGGCCCACCTGCGCGCCCTGGAGGCTAGGGGCGGAGTACGCAGGAGCTCGCGGAGCTGGGGAATCTCGGGGGTCGATCCAGTCCGCTTCCAGGCTCTAAACTCATAGACATCCGATGTCTAGGGAGAAGAGTGTGGCGGTCACCGACGCAGCCATCGACAAGATCAAGCAGATGATCGTCTCCGGGGAGCTGGCCCCGGGCGACCGGCTGCCGAAGGAGGCCGACCTGGCCGAACGGCTCGGCCTCTCACGCAACTCGCTCCGCGAGGCCGTGCGCGCGCTGTCCCTGATCAACGTGCTGGACGTGCGCCAGGGCGACGGCACGTACGTCACCAGCCTGGAGCCGCGGCTGCTCCTCGACACCATGTCGTTCGTGCTCGACCTGCACCGCGACGACACGGTTCTGCAGTTCTTCGAGGTCCGCCGCATCCTGGAGCCGGCCGCGACGGCGATGGCGACCAAGCTGATGAGCGACGACGAGATCGACGAGCTGCGGGTGATCCTGGAGTCGCTGCCCGCCGAGCCCACCATCGAGGAGCTCGTGGCCAATGACCTGCTCTTCCACCAGCGGATCGCGCAGGGGTCGGGCAACAGCGTGCTTTGCTCGTTCATCGAGAGCCTGTCAGGTCCGACCACTCGGGCCAGGATCTGGCGGGGGCTCACCCAGGAGGGCGCGATGGACAAGACGCGTGAGCAGCACACCGCGATCTACGAGGCCATCGCCGCCCGCCAGGCCGACGTCGCCCGCTCCTGGGCGACCGTCCACGTGGCAGGCGTGGAGTCGTGGCTGCGGACGGCGCTGGAGCTGGACTGATCACCAGGGGTAGGCGCCGCCCCGCTCGCTGAGGAACACCCCGCTGGGGGCGTCCGGCATGGTGGCCTGCCGGGCGATGTGCGCGCCGCCCTCGTCCGCCGTGAGCACCCCGAGGTGGCCGTTGAGGTCGGTAGCGCAGAAGCCGGGCGAAACCGCGTTCACGGTGATCGGGGTGTCGCGGAGCGCGCGGGCGTACATGAGGGTGATGGCGTTCAGCGCGGCCTTCGAGGAGTTGTACGCCAGCAGCGTCCCCAGTTCGTCGGGGTTGGTCAGGTACGCGAACGTGCCCAGGCCGCTGGACACGTTCGCGATGCGGCCGGCCGGGGACTTACGTAGCAGCGGCAGCATGGCATTGGTCACCGCCACGACGCCGAGCACGTTCGTCTCGTAGACCTCGCGCAGGTCCGCGATCGGCAGGGTGGTCAGTTCGTCCGGCATGCCGCGGTTGATGGCGGCGTTGTTGATCAGTAGGTCCAGCCGTCCGTAGTCGGCCTCGATGAGCGCGACGGCGGCCGCGATGGTGGCCGGGTCGGTCACGTCCAGCCGGACGAACCTGGTCCCGAGCTCGGCCGCGGCCTTTGTGCCCCGCTCCTGGTCGCGGGCGCCCACGAGCACGGTCCAGCCGTCCTCCCTGAGCACCCGTGCGGTCGCGAATCCGATGCCCTTGTTGGCACCGGTGATGAGTGCGATCTTCATGCCTTCACCGTGCCTGCCGGCCTGCGGTGTGTGGAGAGACCCGCTCAACCGCGGATCGACGGTCCCTGGTTACCGCTTCCGCGGGCAGGCATGCTGAAAGCATGGACAGGGCCGAGCTCGCCACATTCCTGCGTAGCCGCCGCGAGCGGGTCAAACCTGCCGACGTGGGCCTGGAGCAGGGCAACCGCCGCCGTACGCCCGGGCTGCGTCGTGAGGAGGTGGCGCGGCTGGCGGGGATGTCGGTCGACTACTACGCGCGGCTGGAGCAGGCCCGCGGACCGCGCCCGTCCAGGCAGATCCTCTCCGCCCTGACCCGGGCGCTGCGGCTGTCCGACGACGAGCGCGTCTACCTGCACTACCTGGCCGGCGAGCCGCCTGGTCCGGCGCCCGGGCCGCCGCAGGAGGTGCGGCAGGGCGTGCTGCACCTGCTCAACCGGCTGGACGACACCCCGGTGATGGTGCTGGACGCAAAGCACGACGTGCTCGCCTGGAACCCCATGGCGGCTGCGCTGCTCACGGACTTCTCGGCGCTGCCGCCTGGCGAGCGCAACATCATCCGGGCTCGCCGTCGTACGAGGCGCTACGCCTGCTCAAGGTCATCGGCACGCAGGACCTCCAGCACACACGGGAAGCTTGACCGCGGATCCGGGGTAGTACCCGGGGCGTGCCGGACAAACTTGAGCGATATCGGAGCAAACGCGACCCCACCCGTACCCCTGAGCCCATCCCCGCCGAGGCCCCGCCCAGCGGGGACGGCAACGCGTTCGTCATCCAGGAACACCACGCCCGGTCGCTGCACTGGGACCTGCGCCTGGAACGCGACGGCGTCCTCGTCTCCTGGGCCGTCCCGAAGGGTCTGCCCGCCGACCCGAAGACCAACCATCTCGCCGTGCACACCGAGGACCACCCCATGGAGTACCTCACCTTCCACGGCGAGATCCCCCAGGGCGAGTACGGCGGCGGCACCATGACCGTCTGGGACGCCGGCACCTACGAGACCGAGAAGTGGTCGGACCGCGAGGTCAAGGTCGTCCTGCACGGCAAGCGGGCCTCGGGCCGGTTCGTGTTGTTCCAGACGCGGGGCAAGAACTGGATGATCCACCGCATGGACGGCCCCGCCCGCGACCCGTTCCCGCCGCTCGACCCTATGCTCCCGACGGAGCGGGCCAAACCCCCGAAGGACGCCTCCGCGTACGCGTTCGAATTCGCGTGGGGCGGGCGCCGCCTCCTGGTCCCCATCGAGGGCGGCCGGACCGACGCCGCCCGGGAACATCCCTGGCTGCGGGGGCTGGCGGAGTCGTTCGGCAGTCACACGGCGGTGCTGGACGGCGAGGTCGCCACGCTCGGCGGCGCGGAGATCCTGGTGTTCTACGACCTCCTGTACGACGACGGCCACTCCCTGGTCGGGGAGCCCTATACGGCCCGGAGGTCGGCCCTGGAGGCACTCGAGTTGTCGGGCGCCCACTGGCAGACCGCCCCCTCCTGGCCGGGGGAGGCGGGGCCGGTGCGGCAGGCGGCCAGAGGGCAGGGGTTGCCGGGGGTGGTGGCCAAACGCCTGGACTCGCCGTACGAGCCGGGCCCGTCCAGGTCCTGGCTGTTCATTCCGTCGTGACGCGACCAATCCACCATGGCCACGTCGACCAAATCACCATGCACATTGCGACTAAATGACCACATACATGGCGACCATCTCTCCACGACCATGGCGGCCAAGTAACCACGCGAACTGTCGGTCTGCGAGCGTTGCCGGACACGCTTGTGGGCCGGATGGAGACCATTGAGCTCTGGCCCTTCTCCCAAGGCGAGATCGACAGCGCGCCAGACGGCTTCATCGATGCGATCTTCACTCAAGGCGCCACTCTTCGGCACACGTCCGAGATCTCTCGCGCGGACTGAGCTATCCGAGATCGAGCGGGTGTCCGATATGCACGCGCGCACCCGCCTCCTCGCTGCGCGGTCCGGTCAGTTGCTCGCACGTCAGACTCTCGGCCGCGAACTCGCACTTCCCACGAGCACCACGCATAGATACCTCAACCTTCTCGAAGAGGTCTACCTGATCAAGCGCGTACCCGCTTGGTCGCGTAATCTCAGCAACCGCGCTGTCAGCACGGCCAAGGTGGCCTTTGCGGACTCAGGGATCGCGGCGAACCTGCTCAGCGTGGACGCAGGGATCGTCCTCCACACCGGTACGCAGACGCTTCCCTTTGGCGATCGGATGCGGGCCAGGCCCGTGAGCACACTATGGGAGGTCGGGTAAGCGATACTCGTCCGGTGCTCATTGCCGTAATTTCCCCTGTCGAGGATTCCCTCGGGGCCGAGTTGCTCGCGCTGCAGAGAGCCGCGTACGCCATCGAGGCGGAGCTCATCGGCGATGATCGGATCCCGCCGCTACACGAGAGCCTGGAGGAGCTGCGGGCGCGGCCGCTGCAGTGGCTCGGGGCCGTGGATGAGGACGGGCGTCTGGCCGGGGCTGTGGCGTGGGAGGAGACCGGTGACGAGGTGGACGTCAACCGGTTGATCGTGCATCCGGGCGCGTTGCGGCGCGGGATCGGGCGGGCGCTGGTCAAGGAGGTCCTGGTACGGGCGGGGGCGCGGCGGGTCGTCGTGGCCACCGGGCGGGACAACGCGCCTGCGCGACGGTTGTACGAAGGGCTCGGGTTCGTGTTGGCCGGGGAGGTCGAGGTGATCCCCGGCCTGTGGATCGCCAACTACGCCCGACCGGCCTGAACCGGCGCACCCGCCACCCGCTGGCCGAGGGCGCGTCGCCGCCCTCGGCCCGAGCCGCCAACTCAGGGACCTGCGCTCTCCTACCTCCCCTGGGACAGCAGTCCTTCGGACTCCAGTTCCTCCCACAACGCCTCCGGAACCGGTCGGGACCACAGGGCGGCGTTCGTGGTGACCTCTTCCGGGGCGCGGGCACCCAGGACGACGGTGGCGATCGCGGGATGGCGAAGGGGGAAGGCTATGGCGGCCTGGGGCAGTGAGACGCCATGGCGCCGGCAGACCCCGGCGATCCGGGTGGCCCGCTCAACCAGCGGCTCAGGTGCCGGCAGGTAGTTGTACGTGCCCGTCGGCCTGTCCGTGGCCAGGATGCCGCTGTTGAAGACGCCGGCCGCCAGCACCCGGACACCGCGTTCCGCGCACGCGTCCAGAAGCGGCAGGCCCGACTGGTCGAGCAGCGTGTAGCGGCCGGCGAGCATGACCACGTCGATGTCGGTCTCCTGGACGAAGCGCAGCGGAACCTGCCACTGGTTCATGCCGAGCCCGATCGCCTGCAGCACGCCCTCGGCCCGCAGCTCGGCCAGCGCCGGGTACGCCTCGGCGAGCGCCTGCTCCACATGATCGTCCGGGTCGTGGATGAGCGCGATGTGCACGGCCGGCAGGCCCAGCCGTACCAGGGACTCCTCCAGCGACCGGCGTACGCCGTCACGCGAGAAGTCCCACACGCGCTCCAGTGCGGCCGGCACGTCGAAGCCCTCCTGGTCACGGCCGGAGCGGGAAGAGGGGACCAGCAGGCGGCCGACCTTGGTCGACAGGACGTAGCCCGGGCGGCCGGCCAGCGCCGCGCCCAGACGCCGCTCCGACAGGCCCAGCCCGTAGTGCGGCGCGGTGTCGAACAGGCGCACGCCGCTGTCCCACGCCGCGTCGACCGTGGCGCGGGCCTGCTCATCCGTCACCTCCTGGAAGAGGTTGCCGATCGGCGCGCCGCCGAGCCCGTAACGGGGCAGGTCTGTCGTCAATCTTGTGCCTTTCCGCCCGCGATCCGGCTGATCATCAGCGCGATGAGGATGATGCCGCCGTAGATCACCGGCTGCCAGAAGCCGGAGACGCCGATGAGAGTCAGGATGTTCTGCACGAGGCCGATCACGAGCACGCCGGTGAGCGCGCCGAGGATCGTGCCCTTGCCGCCGTCCATGCTGACGCCGCCGATGACGGCCGCGGCGAACACCATGAAGATCCAGCCGACGCCCATGTTGTTGCCGATCGCGCCGAGGCGCCCGGTCTCCAGGATGCCGGCCAGCGCGGCCAGCGTCCCGCCCACGATGAACACGCCGTACAGCACCCGGTCCACCCGGATGCCTGCGGCGCGGGCGGCGTCGGTGTTGCCGCCGACGGCGTAGAGCGCCCGGCCGAGCCGGAGGTAGCCGAGGCCGAAGATGCCGGCCGCGAACAGCAGCCCGGCGATCCAGATGGCCGCGGGAAGCCCGAGCCAGGTGGCGGTGCCAAGGTAGAGGATCGAGTCGGGGAGCTGGAACAACGTCTTGCCCTCGGTCGGCCCCTGCAGCAGGCCGTGCACGATGATCAGCATGGCCAGCGTGACGATGAACGCCGACAGCTGGAACCTGATGATCAGGAAGCCGTTGAACGCGCCGATGGCCGCGCCGATGAGCAGCGCGAGCGGGATCGCCAGCACGCCGGGCAGCCCGATGCCGAAGCCGCCGGCCGTCACCGGGATCACCAGCATCACCGCGATGGCGGGCGCGGTGCCGACCGTCGACTCCAGGGACAGGTCGAACTTGCCGGCGATCAGGATCATCGCCTCGGCCAGCACGAGGAGCGAGATCGCCGCCTGCTGCTGGAGCACGTTCGTCAGATTGCCCGCGGTCAGGAAGGTCGGGTCCAGGATCGCGCCGACGACGAGCAGGATCACGATCACTGGTACGAGCGTCAGGTCACGGAACCTGGCCAGTCGTACCCGGGGAATCGGTGCGGTCAAAGTGGTCAATCTTCTATGCCTTCCATCACGGCCACGAGCTCGTGGTCGGTCCACCCACGCGGCACGTCCTTCACGACCTTGCCGTGGAACATCACCAGCACGCGATCGCAGATCCGCAGGTCATCGAGCTCATCGGAGACCACGACCGCCCCCGCCCCCCTCTCGACCGCGTCCTCGACGGCGCCGAGCAGGGCCTGTTTGGCCTTGACGTCGACGCCGGCGGTCGGGTTGATCACGACCAGCACCGTCGGGTCGTCCACGAGCGCCCTAGCGAATACCACTTTCTGCGCGTTCCCCCCGGACAGGTCGCCGACGGGTTGATCGGGGCCTTCGGCCTTGATGTCCAAGGTCTCGATCATCTGCTCGGCCTTGGCACGGCGGCGCATCGGCGAGACGATGCCGTAGCGGCCCAGCTTGCGGGCGATCGGGAACGTGGCGTTCTCCCCCACGGACAGGAGCGGGATGAAGCCCTCGTGGTGCCGGTCCTCGGGCACGAATCCGAGCCCGGCCTTCATGGCCGCCGGCACATCGCCCGGCTTGACCCGGGCGCCGTTGACCGTGACCGTGCCCGCGTCGGCCTTGCGCAGCCCGACCAGGGTCTCGGCCAGGCCGACCTTGCCGCTGCTCGCGGAGCCGGCGAGGCCGACGACCTCGCCAGATTTAACCGAAATATCAATATCTGCGTAGCGGCCGGCCAGCGACAGGCCCTCGCCCGACAGCACCACCCGGTCGCCGGGGGTGCGGGAGCGGGACGCGTACGCGGCCGTGGCCTCTCCCGTCATCGCGGCGACCAGCTCGTCGTGCGGCAGGTCGGCGACCGGCTTGGTCACGATGTGCCGGGCGTCGCGGAAGACCGTGACGCTCTGGCAGATCTCGTACACCTCGTCGAGGTGGTGCGAGATGTACATCATCGTGACGCCCTGCTCGCGCAGCGAGCGCATGCGCGCGAACAACCGCTCGATGGCCGGCCCGTCCAGCCGGGCAGTGGGCTCGTCGAGGATGATGAACCTGGCTCCGAACGACAGCGCGCGAGCGATCTCCACGAGCTGGCGCTGCTCCACGCTCAGGTCCCCGGCCAGCGCCTGCGCGTCCACGTCCACCTCATACGTGTCCAGCAGCTCGCGCGCCCTGGCCCGCAGCGCGCGCCAGCCGATCGGGCCGGGGCGGTCCGTCTGGCGGTTGAGGAAGAGGTTCTCCGCGACCGTCAGCGCCGGGATGATCGTGGACTTCTGGTAGACGCAGGCGACACGCTGCCGCCAGGCGTCGCGGTCGGCGAGGGCGGGCGCCGCCTGTCCGGAGAACAGCACCTCGCCCTCGTCAGCCTGCTGGAGCCCGGTGAGGATCGACACCAGGGTGGACTTGCCCGCGCCGTTGCGGCCGACCAGCGCATGGGTCGCGCCCTCGGCGATGGCGATCTTCGCGCCGTTGAGCGCGACGGTGGGGCCGAAGCGCTTGACGACGTTTCGGGCTTCAACGTGAATGTTCATCCGAACTGTGGCGCCGAGAACCGGCCCTCAAGACCGGGAGGTAGCACCATCCCTCCTTTCGAAAACAGTACGGAAAAGCTTGGTGACACACGGTAATGTATGCGGCGGATGAGGCCCTCGTTACAGGAGGTGGGGGATGGCGATTTGTCGCTCTGCCACCTCATGTGTTCCGCCCGTACGGCGCGGTCCCCTACGACGCGCGGCTGATGAGTTGGAACCGGGATGCCCGCACCGTGTCGCTGTGGACCCCCACCGGCCGCGTCACCGTGCCCTACACCGGCCGACCGGACGATCTCAAGGCCATCGACACGCTTCCGCTCGGCGAGGCCGACCTGATCTATCGGCGCGGCGTGTGGCTGCTGCAGGTCGCCGTCACCCTGCCCAAACCGGCGGTGCGTGAGCCGGTCAACGGCTTCGTCGGGCTGGACCAAGGGGTGGCGAATCTGGCGGTAACCAGCGACGGCGCGGTGCTGCCCGGGCCCGCCCTGCCCGGCCCGATCCGTGGAAACGGGCACGTGCGCAGCCTGCGGGAGCGGCGGCATCGGCAACGCCGCCGCTTGCAGAAGAAGGGCACACCTGCGGCGCGGCGGGTGCTGCGCCGCCTGTCCGGGCGTGAGCACCGGATGATGACCGACGTCAACCACCAAATCTCCAACCATGTGGTGCGCGAAGCCGAACGCACCGACCGTGGCATCGCCCTGGAGGATCTCCAGGGCATCCGCGGCCGGGTAAGGGCTCACCGGCTCCAGCGGCGCACCCTGCACGGCTGGGCCTTCGCCCAGCCGATCGAGTTCACCCGCTACAAGGCCGCACGGGCCGGAGTCGCCTTCCACCTGGTCGACCCCGCCTACACCTCGCAGGCCCGCCCCGACTGCGGGTGCGTCTCCAGAGCGAACCGGCCCGCCCGGGGCCGGTTCGTCTGCACCGGCTGTGGCCTCGCTGGGCACGCCGATCACATCGCGGCCTGCAACATCGCCGTACGCGGCGTTGCGGGCTGGGCTGCTGTCAACCAGCCGCACGCTACCGGCCTCCCTTCAGCCAGACGGGATCGTGAGAGCAAATCATCGGCCTCAGCCGGGGGTAGTTGACCTACTTGACCTGGTTACCCCAGAGGCTCTTGTCATCCACGTTGTCCTTCGTGACGAGCGGCGCGGGGAGCTGGTCCTCCAGGCCGTTCGGGAGCTGGATGATGGTGCTGTCGTGGTCCGTCGGGCCCGCCTTGAACGTCTTGCCCTCCAACGCGGCCTTGGCATAGAAGAGCGCGTACTTGGCATACAGGTCGGCCGGCTGCGACACCGTGGCGTCGATCTCGCCCTTCCTGATCGCCTCGTACTCCTGCGGGATCCCGTCGTTGGAGACCACGAAGATGTGCTTGGGGTCGGCCGGCGGGACGAGCAGCCCCTTCTGCTTGAGCGTCTGCAGCGTCGGCGCCAGGTGAACGCCGCCGGCGTGCATGTAAATGCCCTTGACGTCGGGGTTCTGCTCCAGGCGGGTCTGCAGCATGGACGCGGCCTTGCTGCCCTCCCACTCGGTCGGCTCGCTGAACACCGTGATCCCGGGGAACTTGGTCTTCATGCACTCCAGGAACGCCTCGGACCGGTCACGGCCGTTGATCGAGCTGAGCGCGCCCTGCAGCTGCACGACCTTGCCCTTGCCGCCGAGCTTCTCGCCGAGGAACTCGCAGGCCTTGGTCCCGTACGCGCGGTTGTCGGCGCGTACGACCATGAACACCTTGCCCGTGTCCGGCCGGGTGTCGACGGTCACGACGGGGATCTTCTTGTTATCGAGCTGCTGCAGCGTGTTGGCGATGGCGCCGGTGTCCTGCGGCGCCATGACGATCGCCTTGGCGCCCTGGCCGATCAACGCCTGCACGTTGTTGACCAGCTTGGACACGTCGTTCTGCGAGTTCGTGGCGGGCATGAGGTCCACCTTGAGCTCGCCCGCCATCTGGGGGACGTATTTGATGTAGGAGTTCCAGAAGTCGGAGTCGGCCCGGGGATGGTCGATGCCGACCTTCCCGCCACCGCCTCCTCCTCCTGTTGTGGTCGTCGACGTCCCTGAGCCACATGCCGAGACGACCGCTATCAGGGCCGCGCCCGCGACCACCCGTGCGAACTTCATGGGGGGTTACCTTCCTTAGTTGATTGGCGGCCGGAGCCGGAGCCCTTGCATGCCACCGTCGACCGCGAGGGCGGTCCCGGTGGTCGCACCGGCCTCGGGGCTGGCGAGGTAGGCGATGGCCGCGGCGACCTCTTCCGCGCTGACCAGGCGGCCCATCGGCTGCCTGGCGTTGAGCGCCGCCCGCTCCGCCTCAGGATCGGGGGCGGAGTCGAGCAGCCGGTTGACCCACGGGGTGTCCGCGGTGCCCGGGTTGACGCAGTTGACCCGGATGCCCTCGCGGATGTGGTCCGCGGCCATCGCCATCGTCAGCGACAACACCGCGCCCTTCGTCGCGCTGTAGAGGGCCCGGTCGGGCAGTCCCGCCGTGGCCGCGACCGAGCAGGTGTTGACGATGGCGGCGTGCTGGGACTTCCTGAGGTACGGCAGTGCCGCCCGCGCCACCCGGACCATGCCGAGCACGTTGACGTCGAACACCCGCTGCCACTCGCTGTCCGGGTTGTCCTCGATGGTGCCCTGCGCTCCGATGCCCGCATTGTTGACGAGCACGTCGACGCCGCCGAGCCGGTCGGCGGCCTCGGCCACCGCGGCGCGCACCCCGGCGTCGTCGGTGACGTCCACCTTGATCCCGATGAACGGCTCGCCCGGCGGAGTGAGGTCCAGGCAGGCCACCTTCATGCCGCGCTCGGCGAGCAGGGTGGCCGCGGCCAGTCCGATGCCGGACCCGCCGCCGGTCACGATCGCTTTCAGGGTCACACGTCCCTCCAGACCTCGCCGCCGGGGAAGGTGTGCGCGGCGATCGACTCGGGGTGCATCTCCGCGCTGAAGCCCGGCGCGGACGGGGCGACGTACCGGCCGTCACGGATCACGACCGGGTCGACGAAGTGCTCGTGCAGGTGGTCGACGTATTCGATCACCCGGTCGTCCATGGTCCCGGTGATCGCCACGTAGTCGAACATCGACAGGTGCTGCACCAGCTCGCACAGTCCGACGCCGCCCGCGTGCGGGCACACCGGGACCCCGAACTTGGCCGCGAGCAGCAGGATCGCCAGGTTCTCGTTGACCCCGCCGACGCGGGCGGAGTCGATCTGCAGGTACGAGATCGCCCTCGCCTGCAGCAGTTGCTTGAACACGATGCGGTTCTGCACGTGCTCGCCGGTGGCCACTGGGATGGGCTCGATACCCTTGGCGATGGCGGCGTGTCCGAGCACGTCGTCGGGGCTGGTCGGCTCCTCGACCCAGTGGGGGTTGAACTCACGCAACGCGTTGATCCACGCGATGCCCGAGCCGACGTCCCAGCGCTGGTTGGCGTCGATCGCGATCGGGAACTCGGGGCCGCACACCTCCCTGGCCACCCGGAAGCGGCGCCTGTCGTCGTCGAGATCCGCGCCGACCTTGAGCTTGATCTGCCCGAACCCCTGCTCGAGGGCCTCCTTGCAGAGCCGCCGCAGCTTCTCGTCGTCGTACCCGAGCCACCCCGGCGAGGTCGTGTAAGCGGGGTAACCGACCTCGATGAGCTGATTTATCCGCTCTTCCTTGCCGTCTTCCGCGTTTCTCAGGATCTGAAGGGCGTCGTCCGGAGTCAGTGCGTCGCTCAAGTACCGGAAGTCGATGAGGTCGACGATCTCCTCGGGGGACATCTCGGACAGCAGCCGCCACAACGGCTTGCCCGCCCGCTTCGCTTTGAGATCCCACAGGGCGTTGACCACGGCGGAGATCGCCATGTGCATGACGCCCTTCTCCGGCCCCAGCCAGCGCAGTTGCGAGTCGTTGACCATGTCCTTGTACAGGGTGCCGAGGTCTTCGACGTCCTTGCCCAGCACGTACGGCTCGAGCGCGCTGATGGCGATCGTCTGGATGTCGTTCCCGCGCCCGATGGTGAACGCGAACCCGTGCCCCTCGAACCCGTCGTCGGTCTTCAGCACGACGTAGGCCGCGGAGTAGTCGGGGTCCGGATTCATCGCGTCGGAGCCGTCGAGCTCCCGTGAGGTCGGAAACCGCACGTCGTGCGTCTCCATTTCGACGATCTTGTACGTCGCCCCTGGTCCGGTCATGCCTGCCCCACCGTCTGGCGCTGCCGCCCCAGCCCCTCGATCTCCAGCTCCATCACGTCACCGGCCTTCAGGTACGGCTGCCCAGGCATCCCCAGGCCCACACCGGCCGGCGTGCCCGTATTGATGACGTCACCCGGCTCCAGCACCATGAACTGGCTGAGGTAACGCACGATCTCCGCCACATCGAAGATCATGTTCTTGGTGTCGCCGTCCTGGCGGCGCTCGCCGTTGACCCAGAGGCGCAGGGGCAGGTTCTGCGGGTCCCCGACCTCGTCCGCGGTCACCAGCCAGGGGCCGAGGGGGTTGAACGTCTCGCACGACTTGCCTTTGTCCCACTGCCCGCCGCGCTCGAGCTGGAACTCGCGCTCGGACACGTCGTTGGCGACCGCATAGCCGGCGATCACGCCCAGCGCCTCCTCCTTGCTGCCCAGATAGCGGGCCTCCTGG
Source organism: Nonomuraea sp. 3N208 (assembly GCF_052245935.1). NCBI lineage: Bacteria > Bacillati > Actinomycetota > Actinomycetes > Streptosporangiales > Streptosporangiaceae > Nonomuraea > Nonomuraea sp. 3N208. The sequence continues at coordinate 286,586 of NZ_JBQQBR010000005.1, forward strand.
CCGATGATCACGGCCAGCTCGACCTCCCAGTCGGTCTTCACGCTCCCCCGCGGGACGAGCACCTCGTCGTAAGGGCCGATCATGGTGTTGGGAGCCTTCATGAACACGACCGGCTCGGCCGGCGCCTCCAAGCCTGACTCCGCGGCGTGATCGCTGTAGTTCAGGCCGATGCAGACGATCTTGCCCGGTCGCGCGATCGGTGCGCCGACGCGCAGCCCCTCGACGTCGATGACCGGCAGGTCACCGCGCTCGAGCGCCTCGCGGACGCGTGCCACTCCCCCGGAGGCGAGAAAGGCGCCATCGATCTCAGGCTCTCCTATGTCGCGCAGGTTACCGGCGTCGTCCAGCACCGCCGGCCGCTCCTGTCCGACAGGTCCTACTCGCAGCAGCTTCACACCGCATCCTTCATCATATACATCGGATGTCTCGTCTCCCGATGCTCGTGCGCGCGAACGGGATGTGTCAAGGGTGAGAAGTGGGAAACATCCGATCCGTGACCTGGAGATTCTTCGCAAAGGGGCAACTCCGATCTGTGAACCGGGTTTACCGTCCGGAGGATCGTGTCCCTGCCGCCGAAAGGCCAGCGAGAAGAGACATCGGAGGTCGAACGAGACAGCCAGCCATGACCGTGCACGACGACGGCCGAGCTACGCAGCGCTCAACTGCGACGCAGCGTGCGGCGTGCGGCGCGGCGTGCGGCGCGGCGTGCGGCGGCGTCGGCGTGCGGCGGCGTCGGTGTGCGGCGGCGTCGGCGTGCGGCGGCGTCGGCGTGCGGCACAGCCCTGCGGCGGCCTTTCGGTACGTGGGGCTGTGGCGGTCACGAGGCGCGGCGGCGGACGGGCGCGGCAATGGGATATCGAGCGGTGATATCGAGCAGGGACGTCAAGCGAGGTGGCGGGCGTGATTTGGCATTGGGACTTCGGCGCCCGAGGCCGTGGCACTGCCGAGTCACCATTGACTCTCCTTGACGGTCGTACAGTCCCGTAATAGAACACGTTTCAGTACGGTCTAACCAAGCGCTTGATCAAGAGGGTGACCCCGGTGCACATCGACCTCGTCGACAGGGACCGCTACGCGACCGCTGGACCACCGCACGACCAGTTCGCGTGGCTACGCGCGAACTCTCCCGTCCACTGGCACGAAGGCGAGCCCGGTTTCTGGGCCGTCACCCGCTACGAGGACGTCGTCCACATCTCACGCCACTCCGACCTGTTCTCCTCGTACCGGAAGCTCGCCCTGGTCGAGGAGCTGACGGAGGAGCAGATCGCCCTCCAGCGGCTCATGATGCTCAACCAGGACCCGCCGGAGCACACGAGACGGCGTTCCCTGGTCAACCGAGGCTTCACCCCCCGCACGATCGGAGCCCTCGAACAACACATCCGCGACATCTGCGACGACCTCCTCGACAAGTGCACGGGCGAGATCGACTTCGTCACCGAAGTCGCCGCGCCGCTGCCCCTCTACGTGATCTGCGAGCTGCTCGGCGCGCCTGTATCCGACCGCGACAAGGTGTTCGCCTGGTCCAACCGCATGATCGGCGCACAGGACCCCGACTACGCCGCCAACCCCCAGGAGGGCTCCGCCGCCGCCATGGAGGTCTACGCCTGGGCCAACCAGCTGGCGGCGCAACGAAGAGCCAATCCCAAGAACGACATCGTCACCAAGCTCCTGCAGCCGGACGAGAACGGCGAAACGCTCGACGAGCACGAGTTCGACCTCTTCGTCCTCCTCCTGGTGGTCGCCGGCAACGAGACCACCCGCAACGCCGCCTCGGGCGGCATGCTCACCCTCTTCGAGCATCCGGACCAGTGGGACCGCCTCGTCGCCGACCCCACGCTGGCCAAGACGGCCGCTGACGAGATCGTCCGCTGGATCTCCCCGGTCAACCTGTTCCGCCGGACCTCCACGAAGGATCAGGAGCTGGGCGGGCAGCAGATCAAGGCCGACGACAAGGTCGTGGTCTTTTACGCCGCCGCCAACCGCGACACCGCCGTCTTCCCGGACGCGGAAGCCTTCGACATCGGCCGCGACCCGAACCCGCACATCGGCTTCGGCGGCGGCGGCGCCCATTTCTGCCTGGGTAACCACCTCGCCAAGCTGGAACTCCGCATCCTGTTCGAACAACTGGCCCGCCGCCGCCCCCGCCTCCGCCAAACAGGCCCGGCCCGCCGCCTGCGCTCGAACTTCATCAACGGCATCAAGGAGCTACCCGTCACCATCGGCTAACCGACCAACCCGTCACCATCGACCGACCGACCAACCCCTCACCATCGGCTGACCGACCTGAAGCGGGACTGGCGGCGGGCTGCGCGGATGCCGCGGAGGATGCGGGTGGTGCCTTCCGGGCCCGGTTGCCAGCCGCGCTCGATCAGGGCGTCGGCCACATGGTGAAGGAGGTCGGCAATCTGGCCGGGAATGACGTCTCTCCGGACGGCGATCACCCGCCAGCCGCGCCGGCGTAGCTCCTCACGGCGGTCGACGTCGTGTTGCTGGTCGGTGGTCGAGGTGTGGTGTTCCTGGCCATCGTATTCGACAGCGACCTTGAAGTCCTCCCAGCCCAGGTCGAGGTAGGCGTGCCTGTCATCGTCCAGGTCGACCCTGATTTGGGTGGTGGGCCTGGGAAGGCCGCCCTCCACGAGAATGACGCGGAGCCAGCTCTCCCTGGGGGAGGCGGCTCCGGGGTCGGCCAAGCTCAGGGTGTCGCGCAGGCGCCAGGAGTTGAGCGGGCGGTGCCACAGCGCTTCGACGTCGACTCCCTCCCTGGCGAACTGGTCGAGGATCGCCACGCCCTCCATGCGGGGCAACCAGCGGGCGCAGTCGAGAGCGGTGCGTTCCATGGTCGTGATGCGGACGCCCTTGTGCTCGGTGATGTCCTCATCGGGCAAGGGCGCGATGCAGGTGACGCAGTCGGGGACCGCCAGGTGGCTAGGGGCAGTCAGCTCGATCGGCCAGTCGTCCGGCGGTGCGGGCAAGATGTTCAGGCCCCAGATCCAGGCGGCCGTCTGACGACAAACGACGGCCTGCGGGACCGCGCGGGTTATCCGCCTGGCACGGTCGATCAAGGGGGCTGTCGGGCGAGGGCGTGGGTTCACGGCGAGAAGGATGCCGGGGCGGAGCCCGCCGCAGCGGGGCCGAACGGGATTCTGTGGAGAACTGTGCGTTATCGGCGATCAGGTGGGTTGCCTGGGGCTTTGCGGCTGCGATGCGGCGCTGGTCTCACTGGCATGGTCGTAGCACACGCCGCTCCGCACAGGAGCTAACGGTACTCCCGGACGCTCCCCCCGAGGAACGCTCATCCACTCGTGGCCCAAGTCCCAAGAGCGAGTTGCCCGACCGCAACGATGAACCGCGCCCACACGAGCACCGGTATTTCCAACCCCTTGGGCTGCCAGCCCTACGGCCTTTCATGCGCCACGAAATCCTCATCGATCTCCGAAACGCACCCATCCCGGCCCGCCCGGCCTTTTCCGGCCCATCTCCTCGCGCCTGATGTCGTCCACGAACGCCTCCAGGCTGTCTCTCGTACGACCACGTCTGCGTCTGCCGCCACCAGACTTGTACGAAAGGACCGAACTTATCCCGGCGCGCTCCAGGAAGCTCAAGTCGTCCTCGGCCATGTCAATTCCTGCGCCAAGGGCCGCCGACCGCCGGCCGCAGGGGCTGAATCAGCGAGCCAGGAAAGCGCGCACGATACGGTTACCAGCCCGAGAACGCCGGCCGTAGGAGGGTGCACGACGCGATATCCAAGAAGGGGTACGGCTATCACGACATCGTGGACGAGGTCATCGGGATGTTCGGTGACGGCGACTGCAAATAGCGACGGGCGACAGTCTCGTCTGCCATTACCCGAAGATCGTAAGATGGCCGCCCGGGACACTGAGCGGAGGACCAAACTGGTATTCGACCCGAACCGCATGGAGGCAAGTCTCCATGCTCTCCTGGGACTCCACGCGGTCGGTGTCGGCCGGGCCCTCGACATGGGGATCATCGACTTCGACCCCGCACCGCCGGACACCTGGGCAGACGACTGGCGGAGCGCCTTCGCGCTCCACCTCCAATGCCCCTTCCGCATCACGTACGAGAGCCGGGTGATTCTCGGTTCCGCTGACCTCGCGTGGCTCGAACGCGAAGTCCGTGGCACCGGCGAGACTGAAAGCGAACGGACCATGTACGACTTCATGGCGGATCGGGTCGACGCTACCTTCACGGAGCTGCGGCCCACCGTGACCGCTGTGCGGGTATCGCCTTTCGGCGATCTCCATGTCGATCTGGAACGCGAGTTCACGGTGCAGGCATTTCCGGCCGGGTCCGGGCGCGCCGAGGCGTGGCGTTTCCTGCGAAGAGGTGCAGAGCATGTGGTGTTTCCCCCTGACGAACAGGTGGAAGAACAGTGAGCCTCAAGGTCGACCGGAATGCTGGGCCGGCCGACTGGCGACAAGCGGCCATGCGGACTCTCGGCATCGAGGAACCGCGGCGAGCTCGCCATGATGATCGGCGAAGCGATGATCGATGCCTTGAGTATGGCGCTCCTCCGTATGCTGACGCCTCTACGGGTCTCCGGGCTAATGAGCTATGACCTCGCCTCGGTCCCCTGATCAAGGCCCTATGGCTGCATATGGGTGCCTCTGCGGCCTGCCAAGCCTCTGGCAAGCGGCCCCGACCCCCGGCCGCCAGCCTGCGGCGCGCCGTCCGTGTCCCAAGGCGGTCGTCGCCGTCGGCGGCGTGATCGCGGAGCTTGCCTGCGGCCAGCACGAGCGAGACCACCGCCGCCAGCCGCGCCCCACGTGCCCCACCGGCCCCGAGTCCACCACCTCGACCGGGCGGAACTCTCGCGCGCACGGCCCGGCGATCCGGCGCGGCCGAGGGCAGCTGCGCCACCGTGAGCACCGAAATGACCATGGTGTCGTAGTTGGTGGTCAACCGGGCGGCCTGCCCCTGCCCGTCCCGTAACGTCAGGCACAGCCCGCACAGGTGCGCCCGCCACGCCTCGAACAGCGACGGGCACTCCATGCGCGGCGCAAGGCGGATGATTCCGAACACCCAGCGCATCGTACGACGAGCCGGCGCGATGGCGGACGGCACAGTGCGGACGGGTATTTCTGCGCGGTCGCCGCCTGGGCCGCGGGATACGTTTCCGAAACCAGGCTGGAGGTATCCCTGTTCACCTCCAGCCTGACCGTTGTCCGCGGGGTGTCGAATGCCGGGTGCCGCCGATCGCCTCTCCTGTAAAGAGCGCATGCCGGGCGTCCAACGGCGGGGGGACTCGCGCGTGAGGGCCCATTGTTCGTGCTGTGGTCGCTGGTGGCCTTGCGCAGCTTACAGCGCGGTGAGAAGCGAGGTTGTCCAACTCGGTTGGCGGCAAGGAGCGCGCCGCATCGGTTGTGACGGCACCTTGCCCTCTCGGCTGTCAGGATCGGGATCACTAATGCCTCAGGGGTGCAGCGTGAGGCCCTTCAGGACCTTATCAACGCCGTTCCTGGCGCCATGGACCGCCACCCCCACCAACCCCAGCTCATCGGCCTCCACAGCCCGCACAGCCGCCCGGTTGTCCGCGTCGTGCCCCGTCTTGAACATCTCCTCGATGTACACGGCCACGTCCATCCCCCGCCCCACCGCCTTCTCCCGGACGACCCGCAGCTCCTCCTGACCCGCCACATACACCAGCACGGGCTGCCGGAACATCGGCAGGTACGAGTTGCCCGACCCGTCCTCGTACGGCTCTCCGACAGTCTCCGGAACCCCGCCCGCGACCGCACTGGCCAGGAAGGCGGTGACGTTGAGCTGCTGCCATGCGGCTAGATCCGCGCGGACCACGATGCCGATCTTGGTGTCGAAACGCATGGCAGCAAGTCTCCACGCCCCCGCCTCACCCGGTCTTGAACGCTCGTGCGGCAGTGGGAGAGGGCTACGCCGTGATGACCGGGCGCCAATCGGGCACCTCGTGGTAGCGCCGCAGCTCGGACACCCCCGACAGGAAGCCGCCCCACGCCGCGTACGGCGGCCGCTGGGCGTCGAACCCGCTCTGCACCAGCGTCAGCCGCGTCTTCCCCTCGGACCCCTCCAGCTCCCACGTCCCAACGCCGGGTCCGCCCCAGTCGAGCGAGAACTTGCGGCCGGGCTCGAGCTCCAGCACCTTCGCCGGGCTGGGGTCGTTGGCGAGTCCGCCCATCGCGAACCGCCCGCCCACGAAAGGCTCGATCTCGATCGGGAACCCGAACCACTTCGTCACCGCCTCCGAGTCCGTGATCGAGGCGAACACGTCGGACGGCGAGGCGTCGATGGTGACCTCGGCCCGCATCTCCGTAGTGGTGAAGTCCACCTTGGGCGTGAGCTCGCGCCCTTCGAAGTGCTCGGCCAGGTTGGCCAGGGCCTGGCACCAGTACGTCTGCAGCACGCCCCGGATGCTCTTGCCCGTGATCACGTCCTGGAAGTCGAAGTGCGTCTGCGACAGCGTCACGATGGTGACGCCCTCGCTCTCCTCCGCCAGCGTGAACTCGGTGGTCGTCTCCTCACCGTCCAGCAGCCAAGCGAACCGCACCGTCCGCTCGTCGGCGTGCAGCAGGCGCTGATGCGGCGCGTCCCCCTCAGGCGTCGTACGCCCCCAGAACCCGAACCGGTCAGGCAGCTCCACCTCGGCGTGCTCGGCGAGCCAAATGCGCAGCGCGGCCGGATCGGTGAGCGCCTGCCGCACGTCCTTGAGCGGCGCCTGGACGCGGGCGCGCAGGATCACGGGCTCAGTCATGGTCATCTCCTTCTGACGAGTCGTCGACTTGCTTCGGGTAGCAGGCGACGGCGAGCTTGAAGGCGTCGCCCTCGGCCCCGCCGTACCGCGTGAACAGGTCCTGCAGCATTGTCTGGAGCTCGCTCAGGAACTCCTGACGGTTCTCCGGACGCACGTGGATCTCCCCGGACAGGCCGATGGACGGCAGCTCGGGCGCGGTCCTGTCGAGCGCCGCGATGTCGGCCTGCACCTCCTCCATGAGGTCCAGCAGGTAGCCGAGGCTCAGCTCGTCGCGCGCCTGGCGCAATCCGCCGATCCGGCCGACCAGGCGTGGCGACAGCCAGTACGAGCGGGCACCGGCCTGGTAGATGCCCTCGGAGATCCCGCGCACCTTGCGCTCGGACACCAGGTCCACCAGCCCCGCCTCGACCAGCCGTTTCACGTGGTAGTAGACCCGCTGCGGCGTCTGCCCGAGCCGCTCGGCGACCTCCGAGCACGTGCGCGGCTCGGCCAGCTGCCGCAGCACCTCCACGCGCTGCGGCTTGAGCAGCGCCTCGGCCTGCTCGATCTCTTCCAGGTACAGGACATCTCTCATCGCAAAAACAATCCTTTACGTAAAAATTCTCTTTGTCAATGGTGGGCTCGCGAGAATGGAGGGATGCCGCATGACTGGTCGAGATACTGGCGATCGCCCGATCGGCCGATAGAGGCCATGCACGCCCACTTCGAGCGGCACGTCTACCACCGCCACAGCCACGAGACCTACTCCTTCGGAGTGACGGAGACCGGGGCGCAGTCGTTCACGTGCCGGGGTTCGGCGCACACGAGCGCAGCCGGTATGGTCATGGCCTTCAACCCCGACGACCCCCACGACGGCCACGCCGCGAACGCCCTCGGCTTCACCTACCGGATGATCCACATAGCCCCGGACCTGGTCGCCGACGCCCTCCAGGACGCGACAGGCCACCGCACCGGGCTCCCCCTCTTCACGGCGCCCGTAGCCGCCGACCCGGCCCTGGCGACCACCCTGCGCGCCCTCCACGTGGCCCTCCTGGACCCGGGCACCCCGGCCCTCCGCCGCGACGAGCTCCTCACGGCCACGATCGCCCGCATCGTCCACCGGACGGCGACGAAGCCCCTTCCCGGCCCAGCCGAGCCCAGCAGGTCGACAGCCATCGCCCGGCATGCCAGACAGCTCCTCCACGACCGCATGACGGACGACCTGTCCATCGACGATCTGGCCAGGTCCACCGACACCAGCCGCTACACGGTCTACCGCGCCTTCCAGGCCGAGTACGGCCTCCCACCCAGCGACTACCAGCGCCAGCTCCGCCTCAGAAGGGCTCGCGATCTCATAGCGACCGGAACGCCCATCAGCGAAGCGGCCAACGCGACGGGCTTCGCCGACCAAAGCCACCTGACCCGCTGGTTCACGCGGTACTTCGGCCTCACCCCAGGCGCCTACCGCCAAGCCGTGACCACGGAGTAGGTGCCCGTGCGCGCCGTGTTCGCCTTCGCCGGGGCGGCGCTGGTCCTCGCTACCCGCTCGCGGGCGCCGGCGTTCTTACTCACAGCCTTGGGCGTGCCTCTGGGGCTCTGCCCTCTCGGGAGCTCCCTTGATCTAGGGGTACACTTATATAAACTGCACACCTAGATCTTGCAGGACGGTCACCGTGGACAAGCCGGCAGGAATGTTTGATCGAGACTACGAGTGGGCGGCACTGTCTCGGTTCATCGCTGATGAGCAGCCTGGTGCCACTCTGGGCGTGGTGTCTGGCCGACGTCGTCAGGGCAAGACCTTCTTGCTGGAAGCCGCGTGTCAGGCATACGGCGGGTTCTATTTCGGCGCGACCGAAGCCACCGACGCCGAGTCGCTGCGGCGGATCAGCGACGCCTTGACACGGCACCTCCAACCCCACAGCCCCTACCATTTCGCGGACTGGTCGGAAGTCATCGACGTCCTTCTCGGCCTCGGCGTCGAACGCCCGATCCCGGTGGTGATCGACGAGTTCCCCTACCTCGCGCGGGCGAACCCCGAGCTCCCCTCGCTCCTGCAGAACGCGTTCCGGCCACTCCGCAGCGAGCGCGTGCGCTCCCGATCCAGGGTGCTGTTGTGCGGCTCAGCCCTCTCCTTCATGGGCCGACTGCTGGGTGGTGATGCGCCGCTCCGCGGCCGGGCAGGGCTGGAACTCCTCCTCCGCCCACTGGATCACAAACTCGCCGCCGCGTTCTGGGACATCACCGACCCACTCCTCGCTATGAAGGTCAACGCCATCGTCGGCGGCACACCCGCGTATCGGCGGGAATTCGCCCGCAGCGACTCTCCATCCGGGCCGGACGACTTCGACGACTGGGTCAGGAGAACGGTCCTCAATCCGGAAACCCCCCTATTCCGGGAGGCGCGCTATCTGCTGGCGGAGGAACCAGATCTGAGAGACACCGCTCTGTATCTGTCGGTTCTGGCCGCGGTCGCTGATGGCAACTCAACCCGTGGCGGGGTCGCGAGTTTCCTGGGCCGCAAGGCCGCCGACATCGCCCACCCCTTCAACGTGCTCGAGGATGCGGGATTGCTGGTCAGGGATGCTGACATGTTCCGCGACAACCGACCCACCTACCGCATCACCGAGCCCCTGATCACCTTTTATCACGCAATCATGAGGCCCATGTGGGATCAGCTGGAACGTCCGGGTAGCGCCGCGCGTGTCTGGCGAGCCAGCCAGCAGCGCTTCGTCGGCAACGTGCTGGGACCACACTTCGAACAGGTCTGCCGCGACTGGACATTGCATCACGCGGACCCCGACATATTGGGCGATCTTCCGGGCAAAGTCGGGCATGGCGTCGTGCACGATCCACGTTCACGGACCAACCACGAAGTCGACATGGTCGCGGTTGCCGCCGCTGACGGAGGAAAGCCACGCCTCCTCGCGATCGGCGAGGCCAAGTGGAATGACGTGTTGGGAGCCGCACACGTTGACCGGCTCCGGACCATCCGCGACGTCATCGCTGCGGTCGGCAAGTACGACGTAGCGGACACCCGCTTGATCTGTTTCAGCGGAGCCGGATTCAACGAGAAGGCCCGCGTCATGGCCGAGGCTGCCGGAAATATCCATCTCGTGGGCATCGCGGATCTCTATGCCTGAGCTCAGTTACGGCCAGGAGCTGTCCTGGTCGGGATCGCCGCCTTCGGACAGAAGCCGCAAATCCGACTCGACCATCATCGCGACAAGCTCATCGAACGACACTCTCGGCTCCCAGCCCAACTGCGCCCGCGCCTTCTTGGGATCCGCGCACAGCAGATCCACCTCTGCCGGCCGGTGCAGCGACTGGTCAGTCACCACATAACGTTCCCAGTCCAGCCCGGCCGCGCTGAAGGCGGCTTCCACCAGCTCCCTGACCGACTTCATCCGCCCGGTGCCGATCACGTAGTCCTCGGGGGTGCCGGCCCGCAGCATGAGATGCATGGCCTTCACGTAGTCCCCGGCGTACCCCCAGTCCCGCCGCGCCTCCAGGTTGCCCAGCCGCAGCTCCGTGGCCAGGCCGAGCTTGATCCTTGCCACCCCGAGCGACACCTTCCTGGTCACGAACTCGGCGCCGCGGCGCGGCGACTCGTGGTTGAACAGGATCCCGGACACGGCGAACATGCCGTAGGACTCGCGATAGTTCTGGGTGAGAAAGTGCCCGTAGGCCTTGGCCACGCCGTACGGGGAACGCGGGTGGAAGGCGGTGCGCTCGGTCTGCGGGGTCTCGCTGACCTGGCCGAACATCTCGGAGGAGGAGGCCTGATAAAAGCGGATCTGTCCCGACGGGCCGACCGAAGCACCCCGCGACACGCCCGAGCACACCCGGATCGCCTCGAGCATGCGCAGCACGCCCATCCCGGTCACCTCGGCCGTGAGCTCGGCCTGCTCCCACGACATGGGGACGAACGAGATCGCGCCCAGGTTGTACACCTCGTCCGGCTGAACCCGTTCCACAGCCGAGATCAGCGACCCCTGGTCCAGCAGATCACCACGCACCACTTGCACGTCGGACAACAGCTTGCGCATCCGGGAAACCCGCGGGTTCGCCTGCCCCCGGGCCAGCCCCCAGACTTCGTACCCCTGCTCGAGCAGGTGCTCCGCTAGGTAGGAACCGTCCTGGCCGGTGATGCCGGTGATCAGAGCGCGCCTGGCCAAGGGTCCTCCAACGATCGGGTACCGCATCCCTTTGTGACGGAATGTACAGCTAAGCACCTGGAAAGAGCATCAAGCCCCCTAGAACCTGTTCCACCGAACCACGCTCGGTTACAGCAACGTCGCAGTTCGCACCACGTGTGGAACGCATTGTGAACAATTCCAGGCGACCTACCGAATGGTAGCCTTCTCGGGCTAAGGTCATCATTCATGATCTAATCAGCGGTGAAAGGGGTGTCCGTGCCGGAGCGAAGGCTGCGGATCGCGCTGCTGTCGTACCGCAGCAAGCCCACCTGTGGTGGCCAGGGCGTCTATCTCCGCCACCTGAGCCGCGAGCTGGTCGCGCTGGGGCACCACGTCGAGGTGTTCTCCGGCCAGCCCTACCCCGAGCTGGACGAGGGCGTCATCCTGCGCGAGGTGCCCAGCCTCGACCTCTACCGCGACGAGGACCCGTTCAGAACGCCCAAGCTGCACGAATACCGCGACTGGATCGACTGGCTCGAAGTCGGCACGATGTGGACGGCCGGGTTCCCCGAGCCGCTGACGTTCACGCTGCGCGCCTACCGCGAGTTGAAGAAGCGAGTGGGCGACTTCGACGTCGTGCAGGACAACCAGACCCTCGGATACGGCCTGCTCGGCATCCAGAAGCTCTTCCCCGTGGTCGGCACCATCCACCACCCGATCAGCGTGGACCGGCGCATCGAACTCGAGGCCGCCACCGGCGCGAAGCGGCTGACCATGCGGCGCTGGTACGGGTTCGTGAAGATGCAGTCGCGCGTCGCGCCCCGGCTCAGCCCGATCCTGACCGTCAGCGAGTCGTCTCTCGCCGACATCCACCGCGACTTCAACGTCCCGCAGGCCAACATGCGGCTGATCCCGCTCGGCGTGGACACCCGCTACTTCCACCCGCGCCCCGACAAGCCCAAGCGCAAGGGCTCGATCGTGGCGGTGGCCAGCGCCGACTCCCCCATGAAGGGCGTCGCGACGCTCCTGCGCGCCGTGGCCAAGCTGGCCACCGAGCGCGACGTGCAGCTCACCGTCGTCAGCAAGCCCACCCCGGGCGGCCCCACGGAGCAGCTCGTGCAGGAGCTGTCGCTGCAGGATCGGGTGCGGTTCGTGCACGGCATCACCGACGAGGAGCTGGGCGAGCTGATCGCCACCTCGGAGATCTCGGTCGTGCCCTCGCTGTACGAGGGCTTCTCCCTTCCCGCCGTCGAGCACATGGCCTGCGGCACGCCCTTGGTGGCCAGCCGCACGGGCGCGCTCCCCGAGGTCGTGGGCGACGCGGCCGTCCAGGTGCCGCCGGGCGACCCGGAGGAGCTGGCCGCGGTGCTGCGCCGCCTGCACGACTCTCCCGAGGAGCGAGAGCGAGTGGGCAAGGCGGGATACGACCGCGTCATGGAGCGCTACACCTGGCACGTCGTGGCCAAGAAGACCGTCGAGGCGTACCGCGAGGCCATCCAGGCCCACAAGGAGAAATAGTGCTGACTGTCGACTTCGCCCGGCTTCCCGTCGGCCCTGGCACGCGCGTGCTGGACCTGGGCTGCGGGGGCGGCCGGCACGCCTTCGAGGTGCTGCGCCGCGGGGCGGACGTGATCGCGTTCGACATGGACCAGTCGGAGCTGGACAACGTGGCGAGCATGTTCGCGGCGATGGACAAGGCCGGCGAGGTGCCGCCGGGCGCCAGCGGCCAGACCGTCCAGGGCACGGCGCTCGGCATGCCGTTCGAGGACGGCAGCTTCGACCGGGTCATCGCGGCCGAGGTGCTGGAGCACATCCCGGACGACATGAGCGCCATGCGGGAGATCTTCCGCGTGCTCAAGCCCGGCGGCACGGCCGCGATCACCGTCCCGAGCTTCCTGCCCGAGCGGATCTGCTGGGCGCTGGACGAGGCCTACCACACCGCCCCCGGGGGGCACGTGCGGATCTACACGCTGGCGGAGCTGTCCGCCAAGCTGAAGTCCACCGGCTTCGAGATCGGACCGCACCACCACGCCCACGGGCTGCACGCCCCCTACTGGTGGATCAAATGCGCGGTCGGGGTCAACAACGACGACCATCCGCTCGCGAAGGCATACCACGAGCTGCTGGTCTGGGACATCATGAAGCGCCCCGCCGCGACCAGGATCGCCGAGGCCGTGCTCAATCCGATCATCGGCAAGAGCGTGGTCGTGTACGTCCGGAAGCCATGATCGCGCACGCCGAGGTCGTGCGGACGGCCGAGAGCATCGCGGCGATGCAGCAGGAGGACGGCGGCGTCCCATGGCCGGAAGGGCACGTCGACGCGTGGAACCACATCGAGTGCCTGATGGCCATGTCCGTCGCGGGCCTCGAGGAGCCGGTCCGGCGGGGGTACGCGTACCTGGCCCGGCACCAGCGCGCCGACGGCTCCTGGCCGATGAAGCTGGCCGACGGCGTCCCGGCGGAGCTGGGCGGCGAGAGCAACCACGCCGCCTACATCGCCGTCGGGCTCTGGCACCACCATCTCGTCACCGGCGACCAGGGCCTCACCGAGCAGAGCTGGCCCATGGTCAAGGCCGCGCTCGACTACGTGGCGGGGCTCCAGACCGAGCGGGGCGAGATCGTCTGGGAGCGTGACGCGCAGGGCAGGGCGGCCGCGTACGCGCTGCTCACCGGTTGCTCCTCGATCCACCAGGGGCTGCGCTGCGGCGTACGGCTGGCCGACCACCTGGGCGACCCGCAACCGCACTGGGAGCTGGCCGCCGACCGGCTGGCGCACGTCCTGAGAGCGCATCCCGAGGCGTTCGCCGACAAGAGCCGCTTCTCGATGGACTGGTACTACCCGGTGCTCGGCGGCGCGGTACGCGGGCAGCAGGCGTTCGAGCTGCTGGAGCGGGAGTGGGCCACGTTCGTCGTGCCGGGGCTCGGCATCAGGTGCGTGTCCGACCAGCCGTGGGTGACCGGGGCCGAGACGTGCGAGCTGGTGCTGGCGCTCGACGCGCTCGGGGATCGGGAGCGGGCGGTCCGGCTCTTCGCCGACGTGCAACATCTGCGGCACGAGGACGGCTCGTACTGGACGGGGTGGCAGTTCGCCAACAGCAAGCACTTCCCGTACGAGCGCTCCGGCTACACGGCCGCGGCCGTGGTCCTGGCGGCGGACGCGTTGCTGGAGTCGTCCCCCGGAGCCGGGCTGTTCCGCGACATCGCGGGGACGTCGGTGTTCGACCCGGACGTGTGCGGGTGCTCGGCCCCGGTGCTGCCCCCCCAGGTCCACTGATTGGCGCCGCAAGGGCTTTTGCCGGTTCTTTGCCGGGGAAATCCGGTGCGTCGCCGATGACGGGCGCAATGGGGTCACTAGCTTCGTAGTGGCCGTACGATGCGTCTTCGGGGGAAGCGTGGGCGACACGGGCACAACATCGTTCTTGGACCAGGCGGGAACCGAGCCGACACTGTCCCCGGCGAAGGGGCTGCGGAGGTTCCTGATCAAGGATCCTCTGGAGTCCGATCTGGGCCGGCGCAGGTTCCGGCTCAGATATGGACCTTCTCGGACAGCCTTCGCGAGAGCCGAAAAGTCCTACATTTTCGGTTTTAACGCGGTGATGTCGAAAGAAGTAGAGAAGGTCGAGGAGATCCCGGCTGAGCAGCGGCCCTTCGGCTATGAGGGGGCGGCAGCCGCCTGCACCGTACTCGATCTGCTCACCTTGACCCGGGGCCGGCGCCTTCACGAGCTACTTGCCGGCCCCGCCCAACACCATCGGCACGCCGCCTACCTCGGCGCGGGCCGCGGGTACGCGCTGGTGCGCCTGCGTCCCATGCGGGGCGCGCGGCAGGCCCACCCGCTGCTGCGGTGGCTGGCAGTGGACGGGTTCGGCTTTCAGTGGAGCCTGACCAGGGCCGATCGCATGATCGGCGACCGGACCATGCCCGACCTCTTCAGCCGAGCTCACTGCGCCGTGTTCGACCAGGGGCTGGGGCGGCTGCTCTGGTACCACGACTGCGCCTCGCCCGACGATGTCGCGGCCAGGATCGGAGGGTTTCCCCCGGTGCGGCGGGGCGACCTGTGGAGCGGGGTCGGTTTCGCGGCCGCGTACACGGGCGGCGCCGAGGCCGACGAGCTGTGGTGGCTGACCGAGCACGCCGGGGCCGACGGGTTCCGCGCTCATCTGGCGCAAGGGTGCGCCTTCGCCGTGGCCGCCCGGCTGCGGTCGGGGCTGGTGCCGGATCACACGGCGGAGGCCGTGCCGATCCTGGCGGGGGCCGAGCCGGAGGAGGCGGCCGCCTGGACCGACCGAGCGCTCATCGCGCTCGGCCACGAGGCTCGTACACACGAGGACTTCCGCACCTGGCAGTCCCAAACCCGCCAGTCTTGGACCCGGACTTAAAGCCCATCTGTTACGCGTTGCCGTGGCTCGCCACTCGCCGCACTTCGGCTGATGGCCCTCCAGGAAACGGCCTCTGACCCTTCACAAGTTGCCCACCGTTACGCGAGCCCATGTTGACCGGGTCCGTGGCTGGTTCTTTGACCGGCTCCAGCAGCGGCAGCGCGTTGTGTGGGTGCCCGTTAGATGATGCCTGGTTTGATGCGTTCGAGGATGCGCAACGAGCCCTGCACCTGGACCTCCTTGAATGCGCCCGACTCCAGTGCGCGCAGGTAGACCCGGTATGGCGCCTGCCCGCCGTCGGCGGGGTCGGGGTAGACGTCGTGGAAGATCAGCGCCCCGCCCGCCATGACGTGCGGTGCCCAGCCCTCGTAGTCGCGGGTTACCGGCTCCTCGGAGTGGCCGCCGTCGATGAACAGCATGCCCAGCGGCGTGTTCCAGAGCCCGGCCACCCGTTCCGAATTGCCGACGACGGCGATCACCTCGTCCTCCAGACCCGCCGCGGCGATCGTGGCGCGGAAGGTCGGCAGCGAGTCCATCTTCCCGAACCGGATGTCCACCAGCGTCGGATCGTGGTGCGCCCACCCCGGCTGGATCTCCTCGGAGCCGCGGTGGTGGTCCACTGTGACCACCACAGAACGCGTCTCCCTGGCCGCCGCGCCCAGGTAGATCGCGGACTTGCCGCAGTAGGTGCCGATCTCGCAGATGGGACCGAGTTCGCCGTACTGGCAGGCCGCCGCGAACAGGGCCAGCCCCTCGTCGTCCGGCATGAACCCCTTGGCATGCTTAGCTGCGTAGAGCAGCTGCGACGGCATCGTCATAGGAGTGAACCCTAGCCGAACCGAATAACATTCCAGGGAACTCTTGCAGCCCTCTTCTGGAACCTGTTCTACTTGGCACGTGAACCAGCGCGCTCGCATCGCGATGTCGGACGACGACGTCGTCGCCTTCCTGGAGAGCTCACGCAAGCTGCAACTGGCCACCATCAACCCGGATGGCACGCCACACCTGGTCACCATG
This sequence comes from Nonomuraea sp. 3N208, assembly GCF_052245935.1. NCBI lineage: Bacteria > Bacillati > Actinomycetota > Actinomycetes > Streptosporangiales > Streptosporangiaceae > Nonomuraea > Nonomuraea sp. 3N208. The sequence continues at coordinate 302,839 of NZ_JBQQBR010000005.1, forward strand.
TTCTACGGCCTGGACGCCGGGCGGATCGCCTTCTGGACCTACACGAAGGCGCAGAAGGCCCGCAACCTGGCCCGCGACCCCCGGGTAAGCTGCCTGATCGAGGCAGGTGACGACTACGACCAGCTGCGCGGCGTCCTGGTGTACGGCAAGGCCGAGCCGATCGCGGACCGCGACGGCGTCATGGCCATCGGGATGATGGTCGCCCGCAGGATGACTCCGGGTGTGCCGGACGAGCTGCTGAGCCCGTACGTGGAGCAGACCGGGCGCAAGCGGGTTGCGTACGTCGTCGAGCGCACCAGAGTGGTCTCGTGGGACCACAGGAGGCTGTCATGAAGGTCAAGGTCGACGAGCTGGTCTGCGAGGCCAACGCCGTGTGCATGGGGCTCGCGCCGGAGGTGTTCGACGTGGACGACGACGACCAGCTGCACATCCTTCTTCCAGAACCACCCCCCGAGCTGCAGGACCGCGTCCGCCACGCGGTGAGGTCCTGCCCCAAAGCCGCTCTGTCCATCGAGGAATAGCCCCTCGAGGACCCCCTCGAGGACCCAGCCTTCGAGCCGGAGGAGGAACCCCCCATGCGCGCCGCGATCCTGCACGCCGTAGGCAACGACAAGCTCGAGATCCGTGACGACGTCACGCTCGCCCCGGTGGGCCCGACGGACGTTCGCGTACGGATCAAGGCCACCGGTGTCTGCCACTCGGACCTGTCGGCCATGTCGGGCGTGCTGCCGCAGCCCGTTCCGCTCGTCCCCGGCCACGAGGGGTCGGGAGAGGTGGTCGAGGTCGGTGAGCACGTCACCTCCCTGCAGCCGGGCGACCACGTGGTGATCAACTGGCGGCCGGCCTGCCAGGAGTGCGACCTGTGCCTGGGCGGGCAGCCGTACCTGTGCCTGAAGTACGTCATCGAGGGCTTCACCAAGGGCAACTTCCGGTTCGGGGGCGACGGGGCGACGGCGTTCGGGATGGCGGGCTGCGGCACGTGGGCCGAGGAGATCGTCGTTCCCTGGCAGGGGGCGATCAAGATCGACCCGGACGTGTCGTGGGAGGCGGCGGCCCTGATCGGCTGCGGCATCACGACCGGCGTGGGCGCGGCGGTCAACACCGCGAAGGTACGCCCGGGGTCCACGGCCGCGGTGATCGGCTGCGGCGGCGTGGGCCTGTCGGTCATCCAGGGCGCCCGCGTCTCCGGCGCCCGGATCATCCTGGCGGTGGACCCACTGGAGTCCAAGCATGAGCTGGCCAAGAAGGTAGGGGCGACGCACGCGGTCACGCCCGAGCAGGTGCCGGACGCGCTCAGCGAGCTCACCGGCGGCTCGGGCTTCGACTACGGCTTCGAGGTGGTCGGCAAGTCGGCCACCATCCAGAACGCGTGGCAGATCACCCGGCAGGGCGGCGACGTCATCGTGGTCGGCGCGGGCGCGATGGACGACATGGTGTCGATCTCGGCGTTCAGCCTGCTGTTCGAGGGCAAGAACCTGCTGTCCAGCCTGTACGGCGAGGCGGACGTACGGCACGACTTCCCGTACTTCGCCAAGCTCTACAAGGCCGGCAAGCTGGACCTCGAATCGATGATCAGCGCCCGTATCCGCCTCGCCGACCTGAACGACGCGGTCGAGGCGCTGCGGGGCGGAGAGGTCCTTCGCCAGATCGTCCTTATGGACTAGGACGTACCCGATGACAAAGAACGGCGCCGGACGCACACCAAGCGTTCCGGCGCCTTCCTTTGCGGCTCCCTAGGTTGTGGAGAAGGCGGCGTCGAAGGCCGTGGTGGGCGGGGTGATGGAGTTGAGCTTGCGGATGTAGCCCAGCGCCTCCTTCGCCCCGTCCAGCCGGTCCATGCCGGCGTCCTCCCACTCGATCGAGATCGGGCCTTCGTACCCGATCGAGTTCAGGGCGCGGAAGCAGTCCTCCCACGGCACGTCGCCGCGTCCGGTCGAGACGAAGTCCCAGCCGCGGCGCATGTCGGCCCACGGCAGGTGGGAGGACAGGCGACCGCGGCGGCCGTCGCCGACGCGCATGCGCGTGTCCTTGCAGTCCACGTGGTAGATGCGGTCCTTGAAGTCCAGGATGAAGCCCACCGGGTCCAGGTCCTGCCAGACCATGTGCGACGGGTCCCAGTTGAGGCCGAACGCCAGCCGGTGGTCGATGGCCTCCAAGGTCCGGACGGTCGTGTAGTAGTCGTAGGCGATCTCGCTCGGGTGAACCTCGTGCGCGAAGCGGACACCGACCTCGTCGAAGACGTCGAGGATGGGGTTCCAGCGGTCGGCGAAGTCCTGGTAGCCGGCGTCGATCGCCGAGGCGGGCACGGGCGGGAACATGGCGACCGTGTGCCAGATGGACGAGCCGGTGAAGCCCACGACCGTGTCCACGCCCAGCAGTGACGCGGCCCTGGCGGTGTTCTTCATCTCCTCCGCGGCACGCTGCCGCACGCCTTCGGGTTCGCCGTCGCCCCAGATGCGCGCGGGCAGGATCCCCTTGTGGCGCTCGTCGATCGGGTGGTCGCAGACGGCCTGGCCGACAAGGTGGTTGGAGATCGTCCATACCTTGAGGCCGTGCTTGTCGAGCTGGGCGTGCTTCTGCTCCACGTACGACGGGTCCGCCATGGCCTGGGCCACGTCGAAGTGGTCGCCGGAGCAGGCGATCTCGAGCCCGTCGTAGCCCCATTCGGCCGCCAGCCGGCACACCTCCTCGAACGGCAGGTCGGCCCACTGCCCGGTGAACAGTGTGACTGGTCGCATCGGTCAATCCTCCACGTTCGTGTAGCGGCTGCCGTCAGCCGCGCTGCGCTCGACCGCCTCCAGCACCCGCTGCACCCGCAGACCGTCGGCGAACGACGGCGACGGGTCGGTTCCGGTGGCGATCGCCTCCAGGAAGTCCTTGATCTCGTGGGTGAAGGTGTGCTCGTAGCCGAGTCCGTGCCCAGGCGGCCACCAGGCCCCCACGTACGGATGATCGGGCTCGGTGACCAGGATCCGCTCGAAACCGCCGCCGCCGGAGCTGAACCACAGCTCGTTCATGGCCTCGAAGTCGAACGCCAGGCTGCCGAGCTGACCGTTGATCTCGATCCGCATGGCGTTCTTGCGGCCGGAGGCGAACCGCGTGGCCTCGAACGAGGCCAGCGCCCCGCCCGACATCCGGCCGAAGAACAAAGCGGCGTCATCGACGGTGACCTCCCCCGTCGCGTCCGTACGGGAGGCGCCCAGCCCGGCAGACTCGCCCGCCAGCGGACGTTCCTTGATGAAGGTCTCCATCAGCCCGGACACACCCACGATGTGCTGCCCGGTGACGAACTCGGCCGCGTCCACGATGTGCGAGCCGATGTCGCCGAGCGCCCCGGCCCCGGCCTTGTCCTTCTGCAGCCGCCACACCAGCGGGAACTCCGGATCGACGATCCAGTCCTGCAGGTATTGCGCCCGCACGTGCCTGATCTCGCCGAGCCGGCCCTCCTCCACGAACCGGCGGGCGAGCGCGACCGCGGGCACCCGCCGGTAGTTGAAGGCCACCATGCTCTTGACCGAGGCCGGCGCCGCGGCTGCGGCCCGCACCATGGCCTCGGCCTCGGTGACGGTGTTGGCCAGCGGCTTCTCACAGATCACGTGCTTGCCGGCGGCCAGCGCGGCGATGGCGATCTCGGCGTGCGAGTCGCCGGGCGTGCAGATGTCGACGATCTGCACGTCGTCGCGTTCGATCAGCTGCCTCCAGTCCGTCTCGACGGCGGCCCAGCCGAGCTGCGCGGCGGCCGACTCGGTGCGCTCCTTCGACCTGCCGGCCAGCACCGCCATGCGCGGCGCGAGCGGCAGGTCGAAGAAGGCCCCCACGCTCCGCCAGGCCTGTGAGTGGACGCGGCCCATGAACGCGTAGCCGACCATTCCCACGCCGATGGTGGTCTTGTGTGACATGCAACCCCCGATCAGGATTCGAAGCCGAGTGCCAGGTACTTCTCGACGTTATCCTTGGTGATGGTCTCCGATGCGAGCGTGATGGACTGAGGCACCTGGTTTTCCACCAGATCACTCATGCCCTTCCCCTGCGCGATCAAGCGAGCCAGTTTGATCGCTGAGGAGGCCATGGTCGGGCTGTAGGTGACGGTGGCCTGCAGCACCGATGTGCCCGACTGGATCTCCTTCATCGCGTTGAGCGAGCCCGCCCCGCCGACCATGATGAACTCGTCGCGGCTGGCCTCCCTGATCGCGGCGAGCACGCCGACGCCCTGGTCGTCGTCGTGGTTCCAGAGCGCGTCGATCTTCTTGTGCGCCTGGAGCAGCGACGTGGCCACCTGGTTGCCGGTCTCGACCGTGAACTTGGCGTCCTGCTTGGCCGTGACGCTGAACCCGTACGTCTTCAGCGCGTCGGCAAAGCCCTTGGTGCGGTCCTGCGTCAGCGGCAGGGTGGCGATACCCTGGATCTCGACGATCACGGGGTTCGCCACGCCCTTGTCCTTGAGCTGCTTGCCGATGAAGTGCCCGGCCGCGACGCCCATGCCGTAGTTGTCGCCGCCGACCCAGGTCCGATATGCCAATTTGTCGGGGAAAATCCGGTCGAGGTTGATCACCGGGATGCCCGCCTCCGTGGCCTGCAGCGCGACCTGGTTCAGTTGCTGACCGTCGTTCGGCAGGATGACCAGCGCGTTGACCTTGGCCGCGATTAACGACTCGACGGCCGAGATCTGCTGGTTGATGTCGTTGGTGGGCTCGACGGGCTTGAAGTCGATGTCGGAATACTGCTTCGCGGTGGCCTCGGCGTTCTTCGCGATCGCCGCGATCCACCCGTGGTCGGCGGCCGGCGCGGAGAAGCCGATGGTGACTTTCGTACCCGGCTGGTCGTTGCCGCTCGCCGCGGGGGCCGGCGCGGGGGCCGCGGTGGTGGGCGTGGCCGCGGGCTCGTTGCTGGTGCAGCCGGCCGTCAGGAGCACGGCCCCGCCGACGAGGAATCCCCTGCGCGCGACGTTCTCACTCATGGTGCTCTCTCCTTCAGGTTTCGCCGCTGGAGAAGGACGGCGACGACGATGATCAGGCCCTTGGCGATCAGCTGGTCGCTGGTGTTGAGGCCGTTGAGGATGAACAGGTTGGTGATGAGGGTGAAGATCAGCAGGCCCAGGATCGAGCCCACGATCGTCCCCCGGCCCCCGGTGAGCAGCGTGCCGCCGATGATCACGGCGGCGATGGCGTCGAGCTCGTACAGGTCGCCGTGCGTGGACGAGCCTGTCGTGGTCCTCGCCATGATGAGGACGGCGGCGATGCCGCAGCACAGCCCGGACAGGGCGTAGAGCAGCATCGTGTGCCTGCGTACGTCGATGCCGGCCAGCCTGGCCGCCTCGGGGTTGCCCCCGACCGCGTACGTCCGCCGCCCGAACGTCGTGCGGTTGAGCATGATCCATCCCAGCACCACGACCAGGGCGAAGATGTAGACCAGCAGCGGGACACCGAGCAACCGCTGGGTCGACAGGTCCACGATGGCGGAGTTCTCCGGCTGGATGAGCTGCGTCTTGCGGTCGGACATGCGCTGCGCCAGCCCTCGGGCGGCCACCAGCATGGCGAGCGTGGCGATGAACGGCACCAATCGTCCGTACGAGATCAGCAACCCGTTGACCAGCCCCGCGCCGGTGCCGACGAGGATCGCGCACATGACCATGACCCAGGGCCCGTACGACTGCGTGGCCAAGGTGGTGGCCCAGACCGAGGCGAGCGCCATGACCGCGCCCACCGACAGGTCGATGCCACCACCGATGATCACGAACGTGGCCCCGACCGTGATCACGCCGATCGTGGCGGCCAGCGACAGGATGCTGACCAGGTTGGACGCGGTGGCGAAGTTGTCCGGCCTGGTGACCAGGCCGACCACCACCAGGATCGCCAGCGCCGCCAGCAGGCCGAGATGTCGCATCTCACCAAGACCGAAGCGGCTCACCGAGGCTACGGCCGATCCGGCGAGAGGCCGCTTCGTTGTGGGCTCACTCATCAGGCCGCCCTCCCATTCATGATCATGTCGAGTACGTGATGCTCGTCCAGATCCGCCGCGTCACCCTGGTGGATGACCGTCCCCTCGCGCAGCACCAGCACCCGGTCGGCCAGGCCCAGTACTTCCGGCACCTCGCTGGAGACCAGCAGCACGCCGATGCCCCGCTCGGCCAGGTCGTGGATGACCGCGTACAGCTCGGCCCTGGCGCCTACGTCCACGCCTCTGGTGGGCTCGTCGAGCAGGAGCAGCTTGAGGCCGCCGAGCAGCCAGCGGGCGAGCACGGCCTTCTGCTGGTTGCCGCCCGACAGATTCCTGATCGGGCGTTCCGGGTCAGGCGGGCGGATGTCCAGCATTTCTGACAGCCGCTTGGCCTCACTCCGCTCGCGTTTGCGGTCGATCCAGCCGAATGTCGCGAACCCCGGCAGGGTGCCCAGCGTGATGTTGGCGGTAACACTCTGGTCGAGGATCAGCGCCTGGGCCTTGCGTTCCTCGGGAGCCAGGCCCATGCCGCGCCGGACGGTGCCGACGACGCCGCGGCGCACCGGCTGCCCATCGAGCAGGACGCGGCCGGCGGCGGGGCGCGCCCCGTACACCGCTTCCAGGATCTCCGAGCGTCCCGAGCCGACCAGCCCGGCCAGCCCGACGATCTCGCCCGCCCGCACGGAGAACGACACGTCGCGGAAGACGCCCGGCGCGGTCAGGCCCTCGACGCGGAGCACCTCCTCCCCCAGCGTGCGGCCTCCGCGGGGCGGGAAGACGTATTCGACGTTCCTGCCGGTCATGAGGGAGACGATCTGGGTGGTGGGGGTGTCGCGGGCCGCCAGGCCGACGGCGACCGTCCGGCCGTCCTTCAGCACGGTGACCCGGTCGCCGATCTCGCGGATCTCCTCCAGACGGTGCGAGATGTAGACCACGGCCACGCCTTGGGCGGTGAGCTCGCGGATGATGCGGAAGAGGTTGGCGACCTCGTCGTGGGCGAGGGCGGCGGAGGGCTCGTCCATGATGATCAGCCGGGCGTCGTGGGAGAGCGCCCTGGCCATCGAGACGACCTGCTTGGCCGCCGGCGATAACCGCCCGACCTCGGTCGAGGGCCGGATCTCCGGGTGGCCGAGCCGCTCCAGCACGTCGCGGGCGGCCTTCCTGGCCGCCGGCCGGTTGACGAAGCCGAAGCGGGCGTGCTCGTGGCCGAGGAAGATGTTCTCCGCCACGCTGAGCCCGTCGACCAGGTCCAGCTCCTGGTAGATGGTGGCGAAGCCGAGCCTGATGGCGTCGATCGGGCTGCTCGGCCGCACCTGCTCGCCGTTGAAGACGATGGTGCCCTCGTCCGGCTGGTGCACGCCGGCCAGGACTTTGATCAGGGTGGACTTGCCGGCGCCGTTCTGGCCGAGCAGGCAGTGCACCTCGCCCGCCCGCACGTCCAGATCGACGCCGTCCAGCGCGCGCACGCCGGGGAACTGCTTGACGATGCCCTTCATGACCAGCATCGGACGTCCCACTCCTCTAGGCGTTGACGATCCGGTTGATGTTGTCCGGTGAGAGGTAGTGCTCGATGGCGAGCAGCCCCGCCCCGAGTGCGGCCGCGTTGATCCCGGTACGGCTCGGCGTGATCGACAGATAGTGCGTAGCCAGCGGGAGCGACCTGCGATAGACCGTCTCCCTGATGCCGGCCAGGAGGAGCTCGTGCACCCGCGACAGCGCGCCGCCGATGACGATGACCTCGGGGTTGAAGAAGTTGACCAGGCTGGCCAGCACCTCACCGATGAGCCGGCCCGCCTCCCTGACCAGGCGCAGCGCCTGCGTGTTGCCCGACTGCACGAGCGCCACGACGTCGGCGCCCGTCTCGGCCGCCAGGCCCAGCTCGCTCAGCCGCCGGGCTATCGCCGCCCCGCCGGCCACGGCCTCCAGGCACGCACTGTTGCCGCACCGGCAGCCGGCGTCCTCGTGGCCGCTGACCCTGATGTGCCCGATGTCGCCGGCAGAGCCCTGGGCGCCCCTGTGCAGCTTGCCGTCGGCCACGATGCCGCAGCCGATGCCCGTGCCGACCTTGACGAACAGCAGGTGGTTGATACCGGGGAAGGCGTTGCGGTGCTCGCCCAGCGCCATCACGTTGACGTCGTTGTCGACCAGCACGTTCACGCCGTCGAAGTACTCAGGGACGGGGTAGTCGTTCCAGCCCGGCATGATCGGCGGATTGTTCGGCCGCCCGGTGGCGAACTCCACCGGCCCCGGCACCCCGATCCCGACCGCGCGCAACACCGCCCGCGGTCGCCTGGCCTGGCCGAGCAGCCGGTCGAGCCGCTCGTCCACGTGGGCGAGCACCTTCTCGGGGCCCTCGCCGATCAGCAGCGAGTCTTGGCACTCGGCGAGCACGTTGCCCGAGATGTCCATCAGCGCCACCCGGCAGTGGGTGGCGCCCAGGTCGACGCCCGCGAAGGCGTGGTCCTCGGTGTGCAGGCGCAGCTGCCGCGGCGGCCTTCCGCCGGTGGACTCGCCGCTCTCGGTCTCCTCGACCAGGCCGCGCTCGATCAGCGCGTCCACGCGCTGCGAGATCGTGGACCTGGCCAGGCCGGTGAGCCTCGCGAGATCGGAACGGGTCGTCGCCGAACCGGCGCTGATCAGCGTCAGTACGTCCCCGGCGGAGCCCGGCTGGGGGGTCATGCCGCGACAATAAGATCACTGATGCGACAAATCAAGAGTGAGAATCGACCAAACTCCGCCAACTTCCGCCGAAGATCGAACAAAGACCGTTCTACCGGGATATTTCGGGATCTGTCCTCAAACGCGAGCGCCGGCCCCCACCTGCGACGGGAACCGGCGCGTTCGGGATCGGCGCGCTCGAGATGGCTCGTTCAGGCCGGCGCCTTCGACCGGCGCCGGGCAGCGGGCGCCGACCGGCGGGCGGGGCTGGGCGTTAGATCATCGCCTTCATCGAGTCGCCGGCCGTCAGCACATACGGCTGCTCGGCCATGATCGACTCCCAGTTGCCCGCGATCGACTCGGGCGTGACGTCGTCGTCCTTCCAGCCCGGCCCCTCGGCGACGAACACCCGCGCCACCCGGCCCCCGCCGACGGTGAACACCTCGCCGCTGACCTCGCACGACTCGTGCACCAGGTACGCCACCAGCGCACTCACCCGCTCCGGCGTGAACTTGGCCTCGAACTCGGCCGGCAGCAGCGACTCGGTCATCCTGGTCCAGGCCACAGGCGCGATGGCGTTGGCCTTGATGCCGTTACGGGCGCCCTCGATCCCGAGCGTCTTGGTCAGCCCGACCAGGCCCATCTTGGCCGTGGAGTAGTTGGCCTGGCCGAAGTTGCCGAACAGCCCGGCCGGGCTTGAGGTGTTGACCACGCGCCCGTAGCCGGCCGCCTTCATGATCGGGTAGGCGGCCTGGCTGACCAGGTAGGACCCGCGTACGTGCACCGCCATGACGGCGTCGAACTCCTCGACCGCCATCTTCCCGAACGACTTGTCCCGCAGGATGCCCGCGTTGTTGACGACGATGTCGACCGTGCCGAACGCGTCCACCGCGGCCTGCACGATGGCCCTGGCGCCGTCGGGCGTGGCGACGTTGTCGGCGTTGGCGACGGCCTGCCCGCCGTTCTTCGTGATGAGCTCAGCCACCTCGGCGGCGGGCCCGGTAGAGGCGCCCGTGCCGTCGAGCGCGCCCCCGAGGTCGTTGACCACGACCTTGGCGCCCCGCTCGGCCAGCAGGAGGGCGTGCGCCCTGCCGAGACCATGCCCGGCCCCTGTGACGATCGCGACCCTGTCATCGAACCGAAGCATCGAACCTCCAACGCAGGAGAACAACGTTCTAGTACGAATTACCATAACCCGGCCCGGGTCACCGATCAGCGGTGCGCCACGATTCCGGATCGCCGGGAATCCGCACCACGCGCCCCTTGGCCGCCAGCCAGACCAGATGGGCCAGGGTCTCGTTGTTGGCCGCGCGCCGCATGAACGGCGGGATCGTCTCCCACGGCCGCGACCAGCTCAGCCGGGTCGCCACGTCCCAGCACGTCACGCCGTCGCCGGCGGCGACGACCCGCTCGATCTCGGCCAGTCGCCCATCGTGGTGGGCCAGGACGTGGTCGACCCGCTCGGCCAGCTCCAGGAACCGGTACTCGTGTGCGGGCAGCACCTCCTCGACGTCCAGCTTGCGCACGGCGGCCAGCGCGTCGAGATAGTCGGCCAGCGGGTTCGGCCCGGACTGCGGGTGCACGGCCACGATCGGCGTGATCTTGGCCAGCACGTGGTCGCCGGAGAACAGCAGCCTGCGCTCGGGCGAGACGAAGCACAGATGCCCCGGCGAGTGGCCGGGCGTCCAGATCGCCCGCAGGTCCCAGCCGGGCAACGCGAGCTCGTCTCCGTCCTCGACCAGCCGGTCGGGCACGGCCATCGCGACCATGTGCCTGATCATCATGGACGCGCCGGCCAGCTCGTCCAGCGTCAGCGGCGGCACCCCGCAGCGGGCCAGCAGCGCCCGCTCGCGCTGGACCAGGGAGTCGATGGCCTCGTCGTCGTAACGCTCGCGGACCAGGCGGGCGTCGGCCGGGTGCAGGCCGATCCAGGCGCCCGACGCCTCGCGGACGCGCCCGGCCAGGCCGTAGTGATCGGGATGGATGTGGGTGACGAGCACGGCCTGGACGTCGGTGATGGTGTACCCGGCCACGCCGAGGCCGGCGACGAGCGCGTCGTACGCCTCGTCGGTGTTCCATCCGGCGTCGATGACGGCCACGCCGCCGGGCAGTTCCAGGGCGTAGACCAGGACGTACCGCAGGGGGTTGATCGGGATCGGCACCGGGATGGACCACAGTCCCGGGCGTACCCTCTCGACTCCTGGGATCGTCCCGCCGGTCCACGCTTCCCGCTGCGCCTCGCTGGCAGGCGTCACCACGAATTTCGACACAGGCCCGAATATAGTTCTGGATCCGAACCGTGTTCTACTGGGAGTCATGAAGCTGAGCCGCGAGATCTCAGGCGATGGCCGCTTCGTCCGGCAGCCGAACCACTTCACGGAACGGCTCGGCCCTCCAGAACCGGGCCGGTATCGGGTCTACGCCTCCTACGCCTGCCCCTGGGCGCAACGCGTGCTGATCGTACGGAAACTGCTGGGCCTGGAGGACCTGCTGCACGTCACGATCGTCGACCCCATCAGGGACGAGAAGGGCTGGCGCATCCCCGATGGCGACCCGGAGTACCTGTCGGAGCTCTACCACGCGACCGACCCCGGCTACACGGGCCGCTACACCGTCCCCTGCATCTGGGACACCAGGGACAAACGCATCGTCACCAACGACTTCCCGCAGATCACGCTCGATCTGGAGATGTCATGGGGCACCGTCCCCAACCTCTATCCCGAGCGCCTGTGCCCCGACATCGACATCATGAACGACCGCCTCTACCACGGCCTCAACAACGCGGTGTACGAGGCGGGCTTCGCCCGTGACCAGCAGGCGTACGAGGAGGCGGTGGCGCGGGTCTTCACCACGCTCGACTTCCTCGAGGTGCGCCTGGCGGAGTCGGACTACCTCTTCGACACCCTCACCGACAGCGACGTGCGCCTTTACACGACGCTGGCCAGGTTCGACAGCGTCTACTACGCGCACTTCAAGTGCTCGGTCAGGCGGTTGACCGACTATCCGGCGTTGTGGGCGTACGCGCGCAGGCTCTATGCCATCCCGGCCTTCCGCGAGACCACCGACTTCGACCACATCAAGCGCCATTACTACATGACCCAGCCGAACATCAATCCGACCCGGATCGTGCCAGTGGGGCCGGAACTCGACTGGAGACCGGAGCGGCGAACGTTCAGGCCCGAGAGCGGTAGCTCGCGTGACCAGCGAGGGCCAAGTGAGCGCGACCATTCAACACAGTAGCGGCGAACGTTCAGGCCCGAGAGCGGGAGCTCGCGTGACCAGCGAGGGCCAAGTGAGCGCGACCATTCAACACAGTAGCCGCGGGCATCCGGACGAACAGCAGGGCCGAGGCCAGCATCACGGTCGCGGCGACGGCCCAGGAGGCGGCCACGCCTGCCTGTGCGGCCAGGGTGGCGAGCGTCAGGTTGGCCAGGATCCCGCCGGACTGCAGGGACAGCGAGACCGTCGAGCTCACGGTGGTGCGCTCGGCGGCCGTGACCGCGTTGTGCGTCATCTCCAGGCACAGCAGTCCTGCCGCGGAGTGCCCGACGAACAGCAGGACGTAGGCAACCCCGGCCGTCAGCAGCCCGGCAGCCCCGCCGAGCCCGGCCGTCGCGGCCAGCGCGCCGACCGATAGTGCGGCCAGGACGACACCCGCGATCGCGCCCCTGGCCGAGCCGCCGGCCAGCCGTGCCACGCGGGGCGCGAGTGTGCTGCCCGTGGCGCTGCCGGCGAACCCGAGCGCGGCGACCACGGCATAGGCCGTCGTGCCGCGCTCGGCCGTGCCGGCCAGTTCGGCCAAACGCCCCGGGGTGAGCAACTCGATGGACATGAGCATCACGCCGCAGCCGGCCGACGCGAGCATGATGCGGCGCAGCACAGGGCCTCGGGCCGCCAGCCGCACGCCGGAGACGACCGTGGTGGGCACCTCACGCAGCACCCCGCGAAGAGACCTGCGGTCGTGGGGCGGCTCGGGCAGCGCCAGGAGCACCACGACCAGCAGACCCGCCGCCGCCAGCGCACCCAGCAGGCTCGGCGCCGCCAAGGGGAACACCAGCGTCGGCGGCACCACGAGCGGCAGGCCGCCGCCGACGAGCACACCGGCGCACAGCGCCACCGATTCCACCGCGCCGCCTCGGGCCAGTCCAGGCTTGAGGTCGGCGCCTGGGCCTTCGATGCGGTGCAGCGTGTCGACGTACCAGGAGGTGGCGGGTCCGCTGGACAACGCCCTGGCGACACCCTTGAGCACGCCGCTCACCAGGAACATCCAGAACGTCGTGGCCACGCTCATGAGCACGAGAGCCGCGGTGAGGAACGCGGCGGAGGCGGCCAGCACCACACGCCGCCCCACGACGTCGGCCAGCCCGCCGGTGGGCAGTTCCAGACCGATCGTCACAATCGAGAACACGGTCACCACCAGGCCGATCTGGGCCAGGCTCAGACCTCTCTCGGTCAGCAGCAGCACCATGGAGGCCATCATGAGCCCGATGGGCAACCAGGTCAGGGAGCTGACGAGCAGGTAGCGGCGTAACGCCGAACGAGCGGTCATGGGTCCTCCTGTCGTGTGCGCGGGACGGACCCCATCCAGACATGAACCAGCCTGGACTCGGGGTCGTCGGCGTATCGGGCGGCCAAGTCGAGCAGCAGCGCCTCGGCCTTGTCGTGGAACTCGCGCAGCGCGGCCGGCGGCATGTGGAGGATGTGGTCGCTCATCCCTGACGCGTCCACCCACTCGCGGGGCCAGTCGGCGAGGTCGAACTCCTCCATCACCCGCCCGACCATCTCGACCTGGCGCAGATGCATGATCCTGACGGCCTCGCGCCCTTCGGCGGTGCCGGACATCTCGACGGCGTCCCACGAGGTGTAACGGTGGCGGGAGCGCCAGCGCCGCTCGCGACCGTCGCGCTGCTCGGCGTCCTCCTCGATGAAGCCGTATTTGAACAGCTCGCGCAGGTGATAGCTGGTCGAGCCGGAGCTCTCGCCGACCTTGCGGCCCAGCTCGCTGGCTGTGGCCGGGCCGTCGGTGCGCAGCAGGCCGAGCAGGCGCACCCGCAACGGGTGGGCGACCACCTTCAGCACCTGCGGATCGCTGATCTTGTATTGCTCCTCCACAAGCCCCACCCTAGACCGCAAAGACAATTTTGCAAATGGAATTTTGCGGACGGTAAGCTGAGCCTCATGCTTGATGACATCTGGGTGGACGACGCCGTCTTCGAACTACGTCCGGACTTCGCGGTGCTGATCATGACCGCGCACGGGCTGCACAACGGGCCGACCGACGACCGTTCCCGTGCCTGGCTGGCGGCGGCCTCCGACCTGGAGGTGCAGACCGTGAAGATCGACGCGTGGAAGGACGCCTACCGTGCGTTCGGGGCCAAGCCGCAGCGGACCAGGCCCTCGGTCGACGCCCTCACCCGGCGCATGCCGCTGCCGGAGATCAACCGGGCCGTGGACGCGTACAACTCGATCAGCGTGAAGCACGCGCTGCCGATCGGCGGCGAGGACCTCGACCACTACGTCGGCCCGGCGCGACTGGTCAGGGCCACCGGCGACGAGGCATCGGAGGAGGCCCTCGGGCAGCCGGAGCCAGGCGAGGTGATCTGGCGCGACGACGTCGGCGTCACCTGCCGCCGGTGGAACTGGCGCCAGGTGGTGCGCACTCGCCTCACCGAGGAGACCACGAACGCGATCTTCCTGCTGGAGCGGCTGGAGCCGATGTCGCTGGAGGAGCTCAAGGAGGCCGGCGAGGAGCTCACCGATCTTCTGTCCCAGCTCTCCCCTGAGGTGCGGATCACAAGCAGATTGCTGTCCAGCGCGAAATAAACCCGATGTCCTAGTGTTGATACCAAACAGCAATAAACGCGGCACCACCCGGATTGACGAGGGGGTCGTGACCTCTTTGCCTGGTCTTGAGAGGATCGTGCGAGGCGGCACGGGTACCCCGGCGCACGCTGCCAGTTCGGGCGAGTAGCCTTGGACAGGTTCTCTAACATCAACGCCGATCTGCGGAAGAGGGCGATTTCCGCCGTGTCGTCTGAGTCGTCGCGGACAAACCCGCTGGCAAGCTTTGGTCAGAACGAGTGGCTTGTCGACGAGCTGTATCAGAAGTACCTCCAGGACCCCGAGTCGGTCGACAAGGCCTGGTGGAACTTTTTCGCTGACTACAACCCTGATTACGGACCGGGCCGTACCCCGGTCAAAGAAGCGGCGAACGGCACTGTGACCGCCCCCGCTCCCACCCCGGCGCCCCCCAAGGCGCCACCGGCGGCCGAGAAGCCGAAGCAGCCGGCCACTCCGGTGCCCAAGGATGCCGAAGAGGTCAAGCTGCGCGGCGCCGCGGCCCGCACGGCGAGCAACATGGACCTGTCGCTGTCGGTGCCTACTGCGACGAGCGTGCGTGCCATCCCGGCGAAGCTGCTCATCGACAACCGCATTGTGATCAACAATCACCTCAAGCGGGGTCGCGGCGGCAAGGTCTCCTTCACGCACCTGATCGGCTTCGCGATCGTCAAGGCGTTGCGGGCCATGCCGGAGATGAACTACTCCTACGCGGAGGTCGAAGGCAAGCCGACGCTGGTCAAGCCCGCTCACGTGGGCATCGGCCTGGCGATCGACGTGCAGAAGAGCAACGGCGAGCGCCAGCTCCTCGTGCCCTCGATCAAGGGCGCGGAGGCGATGGACTTCCGGCAGTTCTGGATGGCCTATGAGGACGTCGTCCGCAAGGCCCGCGCCGGCAAGCTGGGCGTCGACGACTTCGCCGGCACCACGATCTCGCTGACCAACCCCGGCACCATCGGCACCGTACACTCCGTGCCCCGCCTGATGCCCGGTCAGGGCACGATCATCGGCGTCGGCGCGATGGAATACCCGGCGGAATACCAAGGAGCCTCCCCCGACACGCTGTCGCGGCTGGCCGTCTCCAAGGTCATGACGCTGACCAGCACCTACGACCACCGGATCATCCAGGGCGCCCAGTCGGGCGACTTCCTGCGCCAGATCCACCGGCTGCTGCTGGGCGAGGACGGCTTCTACGACGAGATCTTCGAGGCGCTGCGGATCCCGTACGAGCCGGTCCGCTGGGTCCAGGACATCTCCGCCACCCACGACGACGACGTGGCCAAGTCCGCTCGCGTGATCGAGCTGATCCACGCCTACCGCGTGCGCGGCCACCTGATGGCCGAGACCGACCCGCTGGAGTACAAGCAGCGCAAGCACCCCGACCTCGACATCCAGTCGCACGGGCTGACGCTGTGGGACCTGGAGCGCGAGTTCGCCACCGGCGGCTTCGGCGGCAAGCCGCTGATGAAGCTGCGCGACATCCTGGGCGTGCTGCGTGACTCCTACTGCCGCACGGTCGGCATCGAGTACATGCACATCCAGAACCCCGAGGAGCGGGCCTGGATCCAGGCGCGGGTGGAGAAGGCGCACGCCTCACCCGAGCGCGACGAGCAGCTCAACATCCTGTCGCGGCTCAACACCGCCGAGGCGTTCGAGACGTTCCTGCAGACGAAGTTCGTCGGCCAGAAGCGCTTCTCGCTGGAGGGCGGCGAGTCCCTCATCCCGCTGCTCGACTCCGTCCTCAGCGACGCCGCGGACGAGCAGCTCGACGAGGTCGTCATCGGCATGGCCCACCGCGGCCGGCTCAACGTGCTGGCCAACATCGTGGGCAAGTCCTACGCCCAGATCTTCGGCGAGTTCGAGGGCAACATCGACCCGCGCACCGCGCACGGCTCCGGTGACGTGAAGTACCACCTCGGCGCCACTGGAACGTTCACGGCGCCCAGTGGCAACACGATCGCCGCCTCCGTGGTCGCCAACCCCTCCCACCTGGAGGCGGTCGACCCGGTGCTGGAGGGTGTCGTCCGCGCCAAGCAGGACCTCATCGAGCGTGGCGAGGAGGGCTTCACCGTCCTGCCCGTGCTCATCCACGGTGACGCGGCCTTCGCCGGCCAGGGCGTCGTGGCCGAGACGCTCAACCTGTCGCAGCTGCGCGGCTACCGCACCGGCGGCACCGTGCACGTGGTGGTCAACAACCAGGTCGGCTTCACGACCTCGCCCGCCTCGTCCCGCTCGTCGGTGTACGCCACCGACGTGGCGCGGATGATCCAGGCTCCGATCTTCCACGTCAACGGCGACGACCCCGAGCAGGTGGTCCGCGTGGGCCAGCTGGCCTACGAATACCGGCAGGCGTTCCGCAAGGACGTCGTCATCGACCTCATCTGCTACCGCCGCCGCGGCCACAACGAGGGCGACAACCCGGCCTTCACCCAGCCGCTGATGTACGACCTCATCGACGCCAAGCGCTCGACCCGCAAGCTCTATACCGAGGCGCTGATCGGCCGGGGCGACATCACGGTCGAGGAGGCCGAGCAGGCGCTGCGCGACTACCAGGCCAAGCTGGAGCAGGCGTTCACCGAGGTCCGCGAGGCGGCCAAGAAGCCGGCGGAGGCGGCCGCGATGCGGGTGCCCCCGACCGAGGTCGTCAAGTGGTCGCACGACGACACGCCGACCGCGATCAGCGACGAGACGCTCAAGCGCATCGTCGACACCCAGCTCAACCTGCCCGACGGCTTCACGCCGCACCCGCGCCTGGCGCCGGTGCTGCAGCGCCGTGGCCAGATGGTCGAGCAGGACGCGATCGACTGGGCGATGGGCGAGACGCTGGCGTTCGGCTCACTGCTGATGGACGGGCACCCGGTGCGCCTGGTCGGCCAGGACTCGCGGCGCGGCACGTTCACCCAGCGCCACGCCGTGCTGGTGGACCGGATGACCGGCGCCGACCACACGCCGCTCAAGGCGTTCAACCAGGGCACCTCGAAGTTCTACGTCTACGACTCGCTGCTCAGCGAGTTCGCGGCACTGGGCTTCGAGTACGGCTACAGCGTCGTCCGCCCGGACGCCCTGGTGGCCTGGGAGGCGCAGTTCGGCGACTTCGTCAACGGCGCCCAGACGATCATCGACGAGTTCATCTCGTCGGGCGAGCAGAAGTGGGGGCAGAAGTCCTCGGTCGTGCTGCTGCTGCCGCACGGCTTCGAGGGCCAGGGCCCCGACCACTCCTCGGCCCGCATCGAGCGGTTCCTGCAGGTCTGCGCGCTCGACAACATGACGGTCGCGCAGCCCACCACGCCGGCCAACTACTTCCACCTGCTGCGCTGGCAGGTGGAGTCCAACCGGCACAAGCCGCTGGTGGTCTTCACGCCGAAGTGGCTGCTGCGCCACAAGGCGGCCACCTCCAAGGCGTCCGACTTCACCTCAGGCACCTTCCAGCCGGTCCTCGGCGACACCACCGTCGACCCGGCCAAGGTGACCAAGGTCGTCCTCACCTCCGGCAAGCTCTACTACGAGCTAGCCGCGCAGCGTGACAAGACGGGCCGCGACGACGTCGCCCTCGTCCGGCTGGAGCGGCTCTACCCGTTCCCGGCCGAGGAGCTGGTCGCCGAGCTGGGCCGGTACGGCGCGCAGGTGGAGCTGGTGTGGGCACAGGACGAGCCGGGCAACATGGGGCCGTGGCCGTACCTGACGCTGAAGCTGGCCGAGGACCCGCAGGCGCTGGCCGGCCGGCCGGTGCGGCGGGTGTCGCGCACGCCCAACAGCTCGCCGGCGACGGGCTCGCACCACGGCCATGACACCGAGCTGGAGGAGATCCTCCACCAGCTGTTCGGCTGACCGAGCCGGCCGACCTACTGCCAAATTGGCAGTTGTCAGCAGCTAATTGGCTGCTGACAACTGCCAATTTTGGTTCGAGGACGGCACGCCGCCCACCAGCCCAGAGCCGAGTACACCGTGGCTTCCCATGCCGCCGGCCACCAAATCGTGCTCCAGACGGCCAGCACCGACCTGCGCGAGCTGGAGCATCGTGGGCTACTCACTAAAGTCAGACGAGGGCGCGCCGATGCCTGGGTTCCGGTCGGCGACCTGGCGTCACGGTTGCGTACGGACTGAATGGAGAACGATGTACTTCACCGATCGGGGGATCGAGGAACTCGTCGAACGGCGGGGCGAGGAGGAGGTCAGCCTGCTGTGGCTGGGTGAGCGGCTGCGCGAGTTCGTGGACCTCAACCCCGAGTTCGAGATCCCGGTCGAGCGCCTGGCCACGTGGCTGGCGCGGCTCGACGACGAGGACGACGAGTAACCCCGCAATAGACGCGATACATCTTGAGTTTTGGCTAGACGCGACATATCGTGTCTTACATCGAGATGTGTCGCCGGAAGGGCGGGGATCATGCAGCAGTGGACGATCGAGGCACCGGAACAGCTGACGTTCGGCCCAGTGGAGTCGCTCGACGTGCGCATCGTCGCCGGGCGGCTGGCCGTGCTCGCCAGCGAGGGTCCGCCCACCCTCGAGGTGGCCGAGTTCGAGTCGGCCTCGCCGCTGATGGTGACCTATGACGAGGACGCCAGGGAGCTCTCGGTCGCGTACAAGGACCTCACCTGGGACGGCCTGCTCGGCTGGCTGCGGCGCGACCGGCGCAGGACGGTCCTGACGATCACCGTGCCGAAGGGCTGCAGCGTCAACGCCGGGGTGGTGTCCGCGCCCGCCGTGGTGGCCGGATTCGAGAAGATGACCCAGGTGAGAAGCGTGAGCGCGGAGATCGTGTTGGACGGGGTCAGCGGCGACGTCAGCGCCACGACCGTCTCGGGCCCGGTCGAAAGCCGGGCGATGGACGGCGATCTGGCGTTCAAGAGCGTTTCGGGGGACCTGACCGTCGCCGACGGCACGCCGCGCCGGCTGAAGGCGAACACCGTCTCCGGCCGCATCACCGCGGATCTGGCGCTGCGACCCACGGGTCATGTCACGCTCAACAGCGTCTCCGGTGACATCCTGGTCAGACTGCCGGAGAGCGCGGACGCGGACGTCAGAGTGCGGTCCACGTCCGGCAGGCTAGTGAGCACATTCGAGGAATTGTTCAACACGAGCAGCCCAGGCACCAAAACGATGTCAGGGCGGCTGGGCGGCGGCATGGCCTCGGTGTCGGCGATCACGGTCTCCGGCGAGGTCGCGCTGCTCAAGGGAGAGAAGGAATGAGCCCTGTATTCGGTCACGGCCGGCTCCGGCTGTACCTGCTCAAGCTGCTGGAGGAGAGCCCGCGCCACGGTTACGAGGTGATCAGGCTGCTCCAGGACCGCTTCCTCGGCGTCTACTCGCCCTCCCCCGGCACGATCTACCCGCGCCTGGCCCGCCTGGAGGAGGAGGGCCTGGTGACGCATGAGGTGGTCGAGGGCAAGAAGGTGTTCTCGATCACCGACAAGGGCCGCGAGGAGCTGAACGCCCGCCTCGACGAGCTCGACGATCTGGAGCAGGAGATCTCCGCCTCGGTACGCGACATCGCCCGCGAGGTCAAGGAGGACGTCCGCGACACGGTCAAGTCCCTGCGCGACGAGCTGACGCGGATGGCCAAGGACGTGCGCACCGGCGCGCGGGACGACACCAGGCGGCTCAGGGAGCAGCAGAAAGAGGACCTCAAGCGGCTGCGGGAGCAGCAGAAGCGGCAGTGGACGGAGCACGCCTACCAGTGGCAGGGGCAGGGCGAGCGGCTGGCCGGCGAGTGGCGCAGGATCTGGACGGAGATCTGGGCCACACTCGGGGGCGAGGCGCCCAGCCGGGCCGATCTCGACGCCGCGCTGGGCGAGCTGCTGGCCGACTTCGTCGCCCAGCAGCGCCAGGAGGCGTCACAGGCCCGGCTGACCCCGGAGAAGATGGTCGAGCTGCGTACGGCGCTCGACGACGCGAGTCGCCGGATCCGCGACATCCTGGAGTCCTGACCTGACCCCGCGCGCTACGCGGAGCGGAGCTGGCGCTCGAGGCGGCGGGAGGTCCGTGCGGTCTTGCGCGCGTGGTAGGCGATCGGCATGTAGCGGAGGCGTTCGGGCAGGCGCGGCGTCAGCACCGCCACCGCGTGCCCGAGATGCCGCAGCCGCCGCTCCTCCCGGGCCGTCCACCGCAGCCCCAGCTTCGCGCGTACGGCCGGCGGCAGGGTGCCGACGGTCACGAAGTGGTTGAACTCGCCCGACCCCACCCCCACGGGCGTCCACAGCCGGCGTAGCGGCCTGGGGAGCCCAGGAGGCGCCGGGGTGCCGCGCAGGACCGACAACACCTCCAGCGCGGTCGGGTGCGCCTCCAGCCGGTCGGCCACCATGTCGTCGAAGTACCGCCAGAACGCGTCCAGGTCGGCGGGCATCTCCCGCTCGGGGACCTTCAGGATGGCGCCGAGCTGCCGCGACTCGGCGTAGAACCGGCGTTCCTGCGCAACGCTGAAGGGCGTGGCAAAGTAGCGGTTGAGCGCGATGAAGCGCTCGAACAACGACAGGTGCACCCACGCCCATGCCTCGCCGTTCAGCGCATGGTAGGGCCGGCCCTGCTCGTCCACGCCGCCGATCGTGCGGTGCACCCTCCGGAGCCGCTCCCCCTCGGCCGGCCCGTCGGCGTACACCCACTTCTGTACGGACTCGAGCGTGCGGGTGAGCCGCCCCCACGGGTCGTCCTTGTACGTGGAGTGCTCGGCCACGGCCGCGCCGACCGCCGGATGCATGGTCTGCAGCACCAGCGCGCTACCGGCGACCAGCAGATTTCGATATTCGCCCGCGGTGTCCCAATGCATCGAACCCGGGCCGAAGGGCTCAACGTCCATGATGGCGGCCTCCCGGTTGATACAACCTCACTTTCCTTGTATCACCCAGGAGGCCCAGAAGTAACCCTTCACTTATTCAGACGGAAAAGACGATCTTTCCGAAGATTTCCCCTTCCGCCATCGCGGCGAACCCGTCCCGCGCCTGCACCAGCGACAGCGTCCGGTCGATCACCGGCCGCAGCCCGGTCTGCTCCAGGAACACGGCGAGGCGCTGGAGCTGGTCACGCGTCCCCATCGTGGACCCGACCACCGACAGCTGCAGGAAGAAGACCCGGTTGAGGTCCGCGGGCGGGACCGCACCGCTGGTGGCGCCGCTGACGACGATGCGCCCGCCGGGTTTGAGCGACTTGAGCGAGTGGTCCCAGGTGGCTTGGCCGACGGTCTCCATGACCGCGTCGACCCGCTCGGGCAGCCGCGCGCCGGTCTCGAACACCCGGTCGGCGCCGAGCCGGAGGGCACGGTCGCGCTTGGCCTCGGAGCGGCTGGTGGCCCAGACCCGGTAACCGCCGGCCCGGCCGAGCGCGATCAGCGCGGTGGCGACGCCCCCGCCGGCGCCCTGCACCAGCACGGTGGAGCCCGGCTGCAGACCGGCCTTGTCGAACAACATGCGGTACGCGGTCAGCCACGCCGTCGGCAGGCACGCGGCCTCCTCGAAGCTGAGCGCGGACGGCTTGGGCACGAGGTTGCGGCGCGGCACGGCCACGCGCTCGGCGAACGTGCCGTCGTACACCTCCGACAGCAGCGTGCGCTTGGGATCGAGCGTCTCGTCCGCCCCCGTGCCGATCACGGAGTGCACGATGACCTCGTTGCCGTCCTCGTCCACCCCGGAGGCGTCGCACCCGAGCACGATCGGCAGCCGGTCCTGCTTGATGCCGACGCCTTTGAGCGTCCACAGGTCGTGGTGGTTGAGCGCGGCCGCCCGCACGGAGACGGTCGTCCATCCGTCCGGCGCCGTGGGCTCCGGATGCTCCCCGAGCGTGAGTCCGGCGAGCGGGTTGTCGGGATCGGTCTGTGTGGCGGTTACGGCGAACATGGCCGCACCTTACTAAGCGAACACGGCCGCACCTTACTGGGAGCCCCGCCCCTTTACCGTGACCCGAATCCCCTCGATCGCCATCTCTCTGTACCACCCCGGCCCCGTGACGGCGACCAGCACGTCGCCCCGGCACACCGACTCGGCCGGCAGCCCGCGCCCATCGATCACGAACGGCATCCTGGCCTTCTTCGCGCATCCGGGGGTGGGCACCAGCGCGATCATCTCCCTCGCCCCACCACCGAACCACAGCTGCGGCCCGACCGCTTCCCCATCAGCGCTCTCGCCGGGCTCGGTCAGCCGCAGCTTCCCGCCGGCCGACAACACCAGATAGCCGTCCTTGGTCACCGTCCCCTTCAAGCCCCGCGCGACGGCGATTCGCTGGTCGAACGTCAGACCCTGGCCCCGGTCGTACATCGCCAGCCGCCACTTCTCGAACGCGAACAGCAGCACCTGCCCATACGAGCCGCTGCCCGCCTGGCGCGGCCAGAGCGTGACGTGGGACGCGTAGTTCCTGATCGGCTGCCCACCCCGGGTGATCTCGACCTCCCCGCCATACGGCGCCACGAACTGGCGGTAGTCCCCATCGATCCACCCGCCCTGGAACGGCCGCGACCCCATCCCTGCCAGGTCCAGCTCGGCCGGGTAACGTACCTCGGCCCGGAGCCCGTGCGGGAACACCACCTCGATGACCTCGTCGCCGCCCTTGGCCGCCCTGGACGGGACCTGCAGGATGTTCGGCGGGCTGTCGAGTCTGGTCAAGGACCTGATCGGCTCAGGGATGGGCCGAGTCGGGGGAAGCGGCTCGGGGTCCCGGCTGGCGATCAGCCCGATGACAGGGACGACCAGGACCGCCACCACCACGATCAGCCCGATCCACCGGCGGCGGCCACTCTGGCCCGCCTCGATGACGTCGAACTGGTCAACCACCGGCGTTCCTTGCCGAGTAGTGCGGCTTGCGCCCTCGTCTCCAGTTCAGTTGAGCGGCGACCGCCAGCGCAAGCCCTCGAACCTGGCGAAGTCCTTGTCGCAGGTTACGAATTCACAACCGTGCTCGATGGCGAGTGCGGCGAGGTAGGCGTCAGGGATGAGCTTGCCGCGCGCGTCGGCCTTGCGGCACAGCTTGACGAAGATCTCCCAGTGGCGCGGACCGGCGTGCACCACGACGGCATGCGGCTGGTGCCGGACGGTGTCGGCGAACTCCCGCGCTTCGTCGAACGAGGTGGCGCCGGGAATGCGCGGATTAGTGGCCACGCGGATGAAGCCGTTGAGTGCGAAGTCGCTGACGGCATAGGCCTCATCGCCCTGCAGGAGCTCCGTGACCACGGCAAGGCACTGCTCGTGATGATCGGCATCCCGCCGCTGCGCGTTGACGAACACGTTCGTGTCAAGCATCCTCATGGCCGGCCCTCAGCACATGCTCGACGAAGTCCTGGTCGTCGAGCTCCTTGAGCTCCGCCCAGATCAGCTTCGGACCGTGGGGGTCCCCGGAGAGCGGGAGCTTGATCGGGGGCCGTTCCGCGACGTCGGCGGAGCGGTGAATGAGTTGCCGCAAGGCGTCCTCCATCACTGAGTTGAGACTGCGTCCTTTTCGCGCCGCGTACGCCTTCGCCTCGTTGAGGAGTTGCTCGTCGATGCGCACCGTTGTCCTCCGCATGACTCCAGCGTCCGCGCCTGACATCAAAATGTCAATCCCGGAGCGTAGTCGAACGGTCACTGGATTGACGACTACTTTACGTCACCACGTGGCCACATTGACCTTCCCGTCCGACGTCAGCCGCACTTCCTCCCCCACCAGCTCCCGGCACTCGGCGTCCGCCAGCAGCTCCGACCGCTCCACCACCGCATGCGCCCGCCCGCCACCCGGCAGATCCACCACGAGAATCCCCTTCTCGGCGCTCCCGCCCCGCCCGTGGGCCACCGTGTATCCCGCGACCACGGCCGGCCCCTCGTAAGAGCCCACGATCGGCACCCCTTTGGCCACGAAGACAGGCGCCGCGTCCCCCAGCCGCCCGCCCGGCTCGCTCGACCACACCGCGTACGTGTGCTTGGTCAGGTGCATCCCCACCCCGGTCACCAGCCCGTGCCCCGACTGCGACCGCAGCAGCCCCGCCATGGTGGCGGTCGAGTGCAGGACGTAATCGCTGGCCGGCCCGCCCGCGTACGGCAGCCCGCCGGTCACCGTCAGCCCGCGCCGTTCCAGCGGATCGAGCCCGATCGCGTCGCACGCCTGCCGCAGCGCGATCGCGAAACAGCTGTAGAGGTCGATGGCGTCCATGTCGCCGAGCCCCAGCCCCGCCCGCCCGAAGGCGGCCTCGGCGACCCGCGGGATCGCCTGGGACGCGCCGAGCGCCGGCCGGGCGGCCACCTCCCACGTGTCCTCCCCGTAGGCCCACCCCCGCAGATACACCCGCCGCTCCGCGGGCACACCGAGCCGGTCGGCCAGCCGCGTGCTCGCCAGGATGACGGCGGCCGCCTGATCCACTTCCAGCACGGCCACGGTGTTCCTGGTGTAGGGCCAGCCGACGAACCGATCGCCCGTCACGAGCTCCTCGGCGGTGCGGGCGGTCCTGCGCCAAGCGTGCGGGTTCGCGGCGGCCACCTCGGTCATCGGCGCCATCATCCGCCCACGATCGCGCATCTCCTCCTCGATGGAGATCCCGAGCGCCGCCCGCCGCGCCGTCTCCATGATCGCGTACGTGTGCACCGGCAGGAACAGCCCGTGCGCCAGCTCGGCAGGATGCGGCGGGCGCTCCCAACCGTAAGGCGGCTTGGGGTCGGCGGGGTGGCTCCACGGCACGTGCTCGCCCGCCAGCCGGTACGCCCGCCGCGTGGCCAGCGCCTCGGCCCCCGTCACGAGTGCGGAGTCGAACTCGCCCGCCGCGATCCCGGCCGCCGCCGCGCCGATGAGCAGCTGCGGGGCCGTACCACTGACCTTGGAGTACGCCCGGTGGCGGGGCGTGGCGCCGAGGCGCTCGGCGAGACGGCCGACCGGCGAGTCGTACTGCCAGGAGTCGGTGTAGACGATCTGGATCGAGTCCAGCCGCTCGACGGGGAGCCGGGCGTCGGCGGCGGCCGCGCGGGCGACCCCCTCCCACAAGTCGAGCGGTTCAGGACCGGGCTGCTCGCGAATGGTGCGTTGCGCGATACCGATGAGACAGGGGGTGCGTGGATCCATGAACCCATTCAACCAGAACAACATTCGGTTGATAAGAAGTGGCCTCTGATAATTAGCGTTACCGCTGTTACGGAGCTCGATTATGCACCCGCCACGACCTGCGGAAATGCTTTCTCGTCATACATGCGATTTCGCTATTTCCATAACGGAATGGAACCGGGCCATGCTTTTTCACGTCGTTTCCTGGCCGCCCGCTCGCGTCATTCATTAACGTTCCGATCGTTTTCCTGGCCCACCGGGGCGCAGTACCCCGCTCTGGGCCGCCGAGAACTGAGAGGAGCTCCATGTATTCCCGAGCAAGGCGCATCGCGATCCCGCTCGCCGGCCTCGTGGCCATCGGACTGGCCGCGGGAACCCTCAGCGGCGCCGCGGCGAGCGCGACGGCACCCTCCGACGTCGTGTCCAAGAACGCCGCCACCCCCGCCGAGCAGGCGATCCAGTTCTGGACGCCGGACCGCATCAAGCTGGCCACCGACCACAACGACGGCCTGGACCTGACGTCGAAGGGCGTCAAGGGCAGCAACGACACCCCCGACGGCCCTCCCGGCTCCGTGCCGCCGATCGGCGAGGAGAAGACGAAGGCCAAGAAGAGCAAGCACGTCAACCTGCCGAACACCGTCGGCCGCGTGTTCTTCACGCTGCCGAAGGCCGACCCGCGTAATCCGAAGAATTGGCGTTACTGCTCGGCCAGCTCCGTGCAGAGCAAGTACCGCAACCTCGTGGCGACCTCCGCCCACTGCGTGTACGACACCAGCAAGAACACCTTCTACGACAACTGGATCTTCATTCCGTCGTACTGGGACGGCGACAAGGTCTGGGAGGGCAAGGCCCCCTACGGCATTTACGCCGCCAAGACGTTCAACGCGCACGACGACTTCGTGGTGAAGGAGGACTACGACTTCGACTACGCGTTCGTCAACGTCTACAACGGCATCAAGGTCAAGTGGGAGAAGGTCGACGGCCGGTGGCAGTGGACGGTCAAGAACGTCGGCCGGCTCGGTGACAACGTCGGCGGCCAGGGCTTCACCTGGAACCGGAGCACGAAGCTGAACGTGTTCTCGTTCGGCTACCCGGCGGGCGAGCACCCCGACGGCGACAAGCCGTACACGGGCCGCACGATGAAGTACTGCTACGGCAAGACCAAGCCGATGCCCGAGGCCAGGAAGTACAACCTGCAGGAGCACATCGGGTTCAAGTGCTCCTTCACCGCCGGCGCCAGCGGCGGACCGTTCCTCTACAACTACAAGAGCGCGTCGCGCACCGGCTACCTGGTCGGCGTCAACAGCGTCGCGTGGGACACCGACGGCAACGACCGCTTCGACCACATCTCGTCGCCGTACTTCAACACCGACACCTACAAGGTCTACAAGGCCGCCGCCAACCGGTGGAGCGGCAACATGCCGTAACGAGTTGGCACCCTGGGCCCCGGGTCCCGTAGGGATCCCGGGGCCTTCCCCTTCGCGGGTTCACCGGTCAATACGCGAGCAATTCGAACTCCACGCGCACCTCTCCTGACCTGCGGCGACGATCGCCTTTACTGATCGTTTCGAGGTATCCGGAGTGGTCGGCTGACAGAGTGCTTATAGTTCACAAGGGACCCTAGATCAGGTAACGAATCTCTATCCAAGCTGCAATACCCTCTGTACATCTGGAAAAATCCAGCCTTACGACCTCAATGAAAGGCAATTGATGATCTCCCGGGCAAGGCACGTGGTGGCGGCTGCGCTGAGCAGCGCGCTGCTGATGTTGCCTGCCCTCACGGGAGTCGCCAATGCGACGTCCGCCGGCGCGGCGTCTGCCGGGGCCGCACCCGCCGCCGCGGTCTACTCTGTCCCGCTGGCCAAGACCGTGGCCGACGCCCAGAAGGTCGCCGCCTACTGGAAGCCGGACAAGCTCAAGAAGGCCGACAGCTACAGCCCCGCCACGCCCGGCGCAGCCGCCTCCCCGACCAGCTCCGCCGCCTCGGGCGCCGCCGGCCCCGCCGCGCCCACCTCCACGGCCGCCAAGCGCACCTCCGCCGCGCAGGTCGCCGCTCCGGCGATGCCGCGCAAGAGCAAGGTCGCCAGCACCATGGGCAAGGTCTACTTCAAGTTCGGCGAGAAGGAATACTGGTGCTCCGCCAGCGCGGTCGCGGCCAAGAACCGCAGCGTGGTCTCCACCGCCGGGCATTGCGTGTACGACCCGCGGCAGGCCAAGCCGGCCGAATACTGGATCTTCGTCCCTAATCCCGGCCCCAACGGCGAGACGCCGGCCGGCATCTACGTGGGCTCGTCGATCAGCATGCACGAGGACTGGTCGGGCAAGGGCGACTACGACTACGACTACGCGTTCGTGACCGTGCACCGCGGCTTCACCTGGGTGGCCAAGAACGGCCAGTACGAGATGCAGGACGTGGGCAGACTCCAGGACAACGTGGGCGGCCTGGGGCTCGAGCTGAACAAGAAGCCGGCCACGTACACGGTGGCCGCGTTCGGCTATCCGGCCGGCGCCCAGCCTGACGGCACCCACCCGTACGACGGCACGAAGCTGCGCGTGTGCCGCGAGGGCCCGACCCGCTGGACCGTGGCCCCCAGCCTCGACCTGCAGAAGGGCGTGCAGCTCCAAGCGTGCGACTTCAGCCCCGGCGCGAGCGGCGGCCCCTGGGTGATCGGCTACGACAAGGACCGCAGGATCGGCAGCCTGAACGGCGTCAACAGCCTGACCTGGAACAGGGACGCCAAGGGCCTGTACGACGCGGTGTCGTCCCCGCACTTCGACAGCGTCACGGGCGAGGTCTACCGACGCGCCGCCGCACAGACCACTCCAGGAAAAGTGACGTAAGTCATACGCGACCCTGCCGTCACTGCAGGTGATCAGGCCAGATCTTGATCTCAGAAAGGTCACGACGGGCGTTTGGAAGGTCGGCCCGCCTGACCGGAAATTCACATGACCAGAGTCAAGGTAGTAAGTTCCCGGGCTGACTGTTTGATCGCGTTTTGCTGAGTTTCGAGGTGCATAAGGCGCCTCAGGTCAGCGCAACCTGGAGTTTCCTTGAAGCGAATCCTTCTCCCCGCCAGTGGCGCCGTTCTGGTCACCGGTCTGCTCGCAGCCGGCCTGGCCGGCACCGCGCAGGCCGAGCCTGACGTCGCCCGTGACCCGATGGCCCGCAACACGTCCGAAGCCGCCTCCGTCGCCTCCTTCTGGCTGGCGTCGAACGGCGCCGCTCTTCGCGCCGCGACGCAGTACACCTGGGACTCGAACGAGGTGCGGAAGGTCGTCTCCAAGGGCAGCGCCGACCCCGACGGCCGGCCCGGCACCACGGCCCCCACCGGTGAGACGAAGTCCACCGGCCGCGCCCAGAACATCAACCTCCCGAAGACCGTCGGCAAGGTCTTCTTCGTCGACGCCTCCGGCAAGTTCCGCTGGTGCTCGGCCACCTCCATCCAGTCGAACTACCGCAACCTGGTCGCCACCGCCGGCCACTGCGTGTACGACACGGACCAGGACAAGGCGCTCCTGGACAACTGGGTCTTCGTGCCCGGCTACTACCAGGGCAAGGCCCCCTGGGGCATCTACGTGGGCAAGCAGGCCTTCACCCACTACGACTTCGACGTCTACGAGGACTACGACCGCGACTACGCGTTCGTCACCGTCTACAACGGCATCCTCTTCAACGGCGTCAAGCAGGTGGACCGCCGGGACTACCAGCGCTTCACCGGCCCCAAGCGCCGCTGGGGCGGCCACTACTACATCCTGCTGTCGAAGGACGCCGGGCGCCTCGGCGACAACGTCGGCGGCCAGGGCTTCGCCTGGAACCAGCCCACCGGCAAGGCCGTCCGCGCCTTCGGCTACCCGGCGGCCCCGCACCCCGACGGCGACAAGCCGTACAGCGGCGTCACGCCGAAGCACTGCTACGGCAAGACCACCGCCAAGATGGTCGGCGCCCCCTGGCTCAAGATCGAGGAGCACATCGGCCTCAAGTGCGCCGTGACCCCCGGCTACGACGGCGGCCCGTGGCTCCTGAACTACAGCAACGCGAAGCGCCTGGGCTACGTCAACGGCGTGACGAGCACGTTCGCCGACCAGGACGGTAACGACCGCGTGGACTACATCACGTCGCCGTACTTCGACGGCGAGACGGCCGCTGTGTACAACGCGGCCAAGAACGTGTGGTCCGGCAAGATCGTCGGCCCGAACGGCGAACTGTACAAGTAAGCCCTGCCAGGGGAAAAGGCGAGGGCCCGGCGGCACAGGCCGGGCCCTCGCCTTGGCTTCCCCCACAGCAAGGCCTTCCGCTTCGGAGGCGCTTCGGCATTGGGGAGCTCCAGACAGCGCCTCCCAAGGGGGCTCCGCCCCCTTTCGATCCCCCGACAAGCACCCACCCGTTGCCCGATTACCCCGTGGGCTGGCGGGAGCCCACCCCGAGCGGACCTCGCTACGCTCGGACTGTCCTTATCGGGCTTCGCCCGGGGCGAGGGGCTCCGCCGCTCCCGCTCCCCCGGTGCAAGACCTGGTCGTTTACGGGCACACTAGAAGCATGAAGTCGCGACCTCGCTACGCCAGCAATCGCGTATACCTGGTGCCCTCCGACCTCGGGGAGCTGATTGGACCAGCCACCGGTGTCGTAGAACTGCCGACTTGGTTGGACTGGTCAGAACAGCGGGTTTACGACTTGTCGGACAGCAGCGACTTGGTCCTGATGTATGAGCGCGTGATCCGCGAAGCGGTCCACTTTGACGACCTGCGAACATACCTGAACCACGAAACGCTGGTCCGGATCTGGCCTCGCCTTTACTTGCCGGTCGAGGCGAGACAGGCGTGGGAAACAAAATTCCCAACGCTACGACGGGTCGCATAGTTCCCATGGAGCCCTTGCACGAACTTGTCACGCGGATTGGTCTCGCGGCGACGGGGCGATTCGGTTTCGCTCTCGCCGGCGGCTACGCCGTCCAGGTCCACGGATTCCTCACCCGTCGGTCGGAGGACGTGGACCTCTTCACTGCTGCAGGCGGGGAGTTCGAAGCGGCGGTTGCAGCAGCCGAAGCGGCCTATCGCAACGCCGGCTTGAAGGTGGAGATCGAGCTTCAGAACGCTGGCTTCGCTCGATTGCACGTCACGGACGCCCAGGAGAGATCCGTCAGAGTCGAGATGGGTGTCGATTGGCGCGCCCATCCGCCGGTACGGCTTGAAATCGGCCCCGTGCTCCACCCCGACGACGCGGTCGGCAACAAGGTCGCTGCGCTCTACAGCAGAGCAGAGGTCCGTGATTTCGTCGACGTCTTCGCCATCCTCCGCAGCGGACGTTACAGCGCCAGCCAGTTGATGGCGCTGGCCACAGCGGCAGATCCCGGCTTCGATGAAGGGATGTTCGCGGTTGCCCTGTCCGCATTGGAACGTATCTCCGATCGGGCCCTATCGAGCCATGGGCTCAGCGACCAGGATGTCCAAGAGCTACGCCGTTGCTTCCAAGACTGGGAGGCCGGCCTGCGTGCCGGGGGAGGCCCGAAGTAGCCAGCAGGCTCGCTCGTACGTGGGAGGATCTGAGCGGATCGCCATCCGCTGGCGCTGACCTGCCGCCCTCGGCCCGAGTGTTTCCGAGCTTGCCGGCCGCGCAGGCATGACCGAGGACGAGATCGAGTGCATCGAGGAAGGCGGAACTGCGCCGACTGGCCAAAGCGGTCTTGCCCGTTGGTGAGCGCCGTGCACGACCACGTCTACTCGACATTTTTTCCTAGCTCTACTCCTCAATTTCTCCGTCGTGTTCTCAACATTTTCTCTTGAGAGTGCAGGTCCATCGAGCGACGATCTTGTGAGAGTTCTGTGTCCGGAATGAGATTGATTGTCCGCTTCCTGCTTAAGGTGGGCATGGGCTCCACCCGTACGATGCCGAGTTGCGAAGACCAGCAGCTCTGGACCCGGTGCATGGGAATGTCGTCCCACAGCATGTCAGAGTGGTCGTCGACTCCCGCTGTGCGAGCACTCGCGTTCGGAATCGATGACGGCCTTGCTCCGTGGTTCGCGGCTTGGGGATCAAGACCCTCTGCGCCGGAAGCGGGCGATACCGTCCCTCCAGCAGTTCGCCAGCCGCTTCATCGAGCAGCCCGACCATCGGGTACTCCTCGACCTCGGCCGGCGTGGTCCGCCCAATACTCGACGCGCCATTGTTGGCGCGCACCCATCATCCACTCACGCTGCAGCACGTCGAGCAAGGCGGAACCGAGCCGACCATCGCTCTACTGCGCCACCTAGCCGCGGCGCTGGGTGCCGACGTCCACCTCACGCCGGGCCACGATCTGGGATCGGTCTGGTTCGCAGCGCACGTCGCATAACGCCAGGCTAGGCTGCGCGCGGCGTTATCCTGGCCGACGCTTCGATCAGTCTTCTCACCTCGGGATCCGACAGCCGATCCACCTCGGCCACCTTGATATGCCGCGCCGCCTTGCCCGTGCCCTCGAGCAGCCCGCCAGGGTCCTCTTTCTGTAGCTCCACGCCGCGGCTGAACATGATGTTGAGGTGCGCCTTATGCAGCGCGATCGCCGTGACCAGGCCCTTATATGTACCGGGCTGGAAGGTGTAAGCGATCAACCGCGCGGACGGATCGACCTCAACCACGGCGTCCGGCACCGCCTCTTCGATGAGTGCCTGCGCAGCCAGCGCAAGTGCCCGGACGGCGGGGCTGCAAGACTCCAGAAGCTGGTCAACCGGATCTCCCATGCTGGAAGCCTACTCACAGCGGCGGGGATGGATCGAGCCCGACGACGACGGGCATGGCGGCCCTGGCCAGTTTGTGATGCCGGTGGAAGGAGCCCTCCGCGGTCCTGCCGCTCAGCAAGATGCGCGCCTGTCGGCCCACGCCGCGTAAGCCAGGGCCGTAGCGCCAGGGGCTGGCAGATCGAGCGGCGGTCGCCAGGCGAAGGTGGTGCCCTTCTTGGTCGACGTGAACGTCTCGAATCCGTCGGCCACGAAGACGTACCGGAAGTCGGCATGCACGTGTGAGAGCTTGCCCGGGCCCTCCAAGGAACGCCGCTACCGAGTGGCTGACCCGTATCTGCGGTTCTGGCTGGCCTTCCTCGACCCGCACATGGCGGAGATCGAACGGATGCGAGGCGACCTGACCTTGAGCCGGATCAAGGAGAACTGGACGAGTTGGCGCGGCCGGGCCATCGAACCGCTCGTCCGCGAATCCCTCGCCCGCATCCTCCCGGACGGCCTCCTCCCCGCCGCCCCGGCTATCGGCGGCTACTGGACCCGGAGCAACGACGTCGAGATCGACCTGGTCGGTGCCGACCGCCAGCCGGTGGCCAAGCGACTGCTCTTCCTCGGATCGGTCAAGTGGCTGGAGAACTCGGCGTTCGACAGCGACGATCTGGCCGCACTGCACAAGCACCGGGCGGCGATCACCGATGATCCCGTACCGCTGGTCGCGGTCTCCCGCAGCGGCGTCAACTGTTCCGGGCTCCAGGCCGCATAGGGACCAGAAGAGCTGCTCGCAGCTTGGCGCGGAAAATGAACAGCTGGACACCCAGG
This sequence comes from Nonomuraea sp. 3N208, assembly GCF_052245935.1. NCBI lineage: Bacteria > Bacillati > Actinomycetota > Actinomycetes > Streptosporangiales > Streptosporangiaceae > Nonomuraea > Nonomuraea sp. 3N208. The sequence continues at coordinate 335,780 of NZ_JBQQBR010000005.1, forward strand.
CTGGCCCGCGGGCCCTCAGTAGGGCTGGAAGACGCTCGACACGAACACGCCACCTACCCCTAGGTCAACTGTCAGGCCAGGCTGGGCACGGCACCGCCATCGGCGCGTTCGATCGTGATCTCGGACAGTCCTCTGCCCCATCGGCCGGTGATCTCGGCGAGCTGGGCGGCCTCCAGCGGCGTAGATCCCAATCCGATGGCGTACCGGGCCGAGGCCGGCCCCGTCTCGAATGGGCGCGGCCAGGCTTGCACGTCCGGCACTCCAGCCTCTTCCAAGGCGCTGAGCAGCTCCAGCATGCGGCCCCTGACACGGCCGAGCACCGCGTCGAACTCCTCGGTCCGGTCGGAGTGCACCGTCAGAACGGCCCACGCCGTATGACGGCGGTGGAGGGGAGGTGGGGCGAGCAGTTCCTGAGAGCGGCCGTTCTCAATGAGCTCCCAAGCCCGGTAGAGCTCCTGCGTGAGCAGATCCAGGCCGCCGGCAGAGACCTGGCGCGCGCAGTTGCGCATGGGGTCGCTGGGCGTCATCACCGTCATCGGGGCCGGGTCCTCCGAGATGACGGTGGGCGTGAGGGTGACCGGGTCACGCCAGTTCCAAGCGGCCCACGTACTGAAGAACTGCCCCAGCAGACGGTCGGCGGGGAGGTCGGCGCTCTGACGTACGGTGAGCGCGGCCAGCACCGTCCAGGCCAGGCCGGGCAGCCCGCCGAACGGAGCAGAGTCGAGGCCGCGTGCCCTAGCCCATGCCTTCACCTGCCTGGCGAGGAGGGCGAAACGGGCGTGCTCGGCGCCGACGGCCCCGCGTATTGCGTCCGCGTCGCTGACCGCGCTCATGGCGATCGCGGCCGCTTGGCCGAGTTCGGCGCGGCGGGCCAGTGCCTGCGAGGGGGACATCGAGCCGGTGGAGACCACGGTCAGGTCGACGTCCAGGTCGGCCACGCGTAGTCGCAGGCCGGGCACCCTGGCGCCGATCACCTGCCGCAGCCGGACGGCGTCGGGCAGGGCCACCCGTACCAGCGCTTCGACCTCTGCCACGTCCGGCTCGCCGGGAAGCGCCGCCACCAGGTCCAGGTCCGCCGCGGGGAGTTCGCATCCCATGCGGCGGGATCCGGCGACGTGCACGATCCCTGGACGCAGCGCCTCCGCCAAGCGCTGGGCGACCTGTTCGGCCAAGGCTTTCCGCTGCGGTGTTCCCGCCGCCCGCAGGGGTGTGCCGACCTCGACCTCACCGTTTTCGGCCCCGTCGAGCCATCGGACCTCCCCGCTCCCCAGGGCGATCACTGCCCGTGGGCGCATGGGCTCGTCCGCACGGCGGGACAGCACTACCAGGTCACCGACCTGCGCGGTCATCCCCTCAAGCCGGGCAGCGAAACCTTGCCGATCTCTGGCGCGGCCCAGCGTCAAGTGCGGGGTGAACCCTTCCGCTCGCCCCTTGCAGCGGGGAAAGCGCCGCTCCAGCGCTTCGCGCAGGCGGGTCCACGGTGCCGGGCCGTCGCCGCTGGCGGACGCGGGGTCGAGCCAGACGGTCACGTCGTCCCGATGCTGGAACGTACGCACCCCTTCTAGCCGTACGGTGAACGGCTCGACCTCGGCGGCCGCCGCAGCGAGAATCGGCGCCGCCGACTCGAAGTCCGACTCCGGTACGAAGCCGAAGAGCAGGTTGACGTGCGGTGGCCAGCGATCGAATTGCGGATCGTGCTTCCGGCGGACGTCCTGGATCGGCGGCCACAACGCCCGTGGCGGCACCCACGCCACCGCCGTACGCGCAGTCGGCGGCACGTCGAGCACCCCGGCGAGGTCGGACTGCGAGAGATCGAGGACAGCCTCTACCCCGTAGTGGTCCGAGATGTACAGCCCTTCCGGGGTCGGCGCGTCACCTCGCAGGGCCGCCGAGATCACCCGTGGTCGGCCGCGTAGCAGGATGCGATCCAGCCGCGTGGCACGCCCGGACAGCGAGGAGAGTGCCGCCAGCGGGTTGGCGTGCGGGTCGAAGGTGGGGGTCTGGTCGGATTCGTGCGCTTCCGTCCAGGCGTCCCGGAGCCCGAGCACTGATGCGGGGGCGTCCGTGCCGTCGTTGAAGTCGCCGGCGAGAATCAGGTCGCCACCGACCCCTGCGAGCCCTTCGGCGATCTGAGCAAGCTCTTCCGTCCGTCTGGTCTGGCCGTCGTCGGCGTGGTCGCTGGTCAGATGGGTGACGGCGACAGTGAGTGGACCATCGGCGGTGTCCACGACGATGGCCGCCACCGCCTTGTGTGGGCCGAGCACGTGCCAGGCCGCCTCCCGTACGGGCAACCGGCTGAGCAACAACAGCCCGCTGTCGTCGACGTCCTCGCCGTCGGGGTCGGTGCCGATGGCGTAGCGGGCGCGTACCCAGGGGGCGGACAGCAGCATGGACAGCAGCGCGGGCTCGACCTCCTGCAGCGCGATGACGTCCGCGTCGGCCTCCTCCAAGGCTGCCAGCAGCAGGGGCCGACGGCGGGCGGTGTCAATGCGTTCGCTGTCGTAGCGGTCCCAGAGCGTGTTCCATGTCAGGACCCGCACGGCCGTGGCAGCAGCCACTGCGCCCCCGGAGCCGGGGCGCCAGCCGGCGTCCCAGATGTGTGGCGTCCGGGCCGTGAAGAACGGCGCCCGCAGGAGACGCGGCTCCCGCACCCGGCCGGCGTCGCAGGTGTCGACACGGTCCAACCCGCTGGCCCGGTCCCACACCACCTCGCCGTCCGCCTCCACGAACAGCACCCGGTGCCACGGAATTTCGCCGCCCGGGACGAACGCGGGCAGCGGAACACGCTTGGGAGCGGCGCCCCGCTGGCCGACGCCCAGAACGAAACGCGCAGGGTCGAACCGCGGATCCCAGCGAACCCGGTGATAGATCTCCTCGCTGGTACGCATCACGCCTCCGCACCGTCCACATCCTCGATGGTTCCGGACGCCCCGACGTACCAGGTGCGATGGGCCTGGCCGGGGTACGGCGGGACCAACCGGCGCACCTGCGCTGTGAGCACCTGCGGCGGCACCGGGTGCGCTCGGCGCTCGTTGCGCCGGTGCAGCTCGTCCTCCTCCACCACCATGATGGCGTGCGTCGTCAGCGCGTCGCGGCGGCGCGCCACGGCGTGCACCAGGGAGCGCTGGTGCTGATTGAGCGACGTCGCGTCCCACACCACGGTGCCACCGGCGGCCAGCGCGGCGTCAAGCCGTTCCAGCCCCTCCGCCAGCACCTGCTGGTTGGCCCGCTGGTCCGCCCGTGACCCTCGGGCCTGGCGCAGGTCGTCCAGTGACAGGTGCACGTCGACGCCGGGCAGGCTCGCCGCGAACGTGCTCTTGCCGCTGCCCGATGGCCCGACCAGGTGCACCAGCTGGGGGAACCGCCCGGAGCGCCACCGCCAGGTCGCCGCCACGGCCTCGTCGACCGTGGCGATCCGCCCCCGCGCATAGGCATCACGCGCCTCCGCCCAGCACCGGTCCACCACCTCCGCGCCGAGGCCGGCGAGGGCCTCTCGCAGGCCGGCCCGCAACGGCTCCAGCGGCTCCGGCCCGAGCAACCCGGCGTCCTCGGCGTGCATCGCCGACCATTCGACCTGCTCGCGCGCCTGGTCGTCCGCACCATCCGCATCGTCCGTGCGGCCCACCAGCACGGCCGCCGCGACAGCATGCAGCACTCCCAGATCGGCGGCGGACGCCATACGTACGAGCCCGGCACGCCGATCCTCATCCGGATAGGGCCGGTGCAGGGCGGCGTGCAGACCGACCAGGTCCGCGACCCGCCGCGCCAGCGGCATGCCCAGCGGCCCCGCCAACCGAGCCGCCAGCCAGGCACGGGGCATGGCGTGCAGCATGGTGGCCAGCACACCCGCGAGCCGTGCATCCCCGTACCGCCCGATCAGGTCGAGCCTGCCCATCACCTCGGCCACCGCCGCCTCGGCGTGGGCCGTATCATCCACGCGGATGCCCGCCGCCCCACCTCCGGCCGGGTCCTTGACCGCGATGCCCACCGCGGCCAGCAGTTCGGGGACGTCGGCATCCGCCCCCGACCGCACCGACCACAGAGCCACGGCCGGCCCCAAGCCATTCATCACAACGGTCGAGTGCATCCAATGGGTGTCAGTCCGCACGTGCGCCGGGCGCACCCACTTGGCCACCCGCCCGCCGAACCCCTCCCGCCCGAACCCTTCAACGGTCCGAACGACGTACCCTTCCTGCCGCTCCGTGTCCAGCCGAAGCGCCCGCAACACCCGCTCATCGAAGACGCCGCGCCACAACACCGGCGGCGCCGGAATTCCAAGCCGCCGCAGGAAGGCCACCGTACGATCCCAGTCCAGGCAGCGATCATCGTCCCAAACGGAGAACCCGTAGAACCAGCTTTCCAACTCCTGGTAGGCGATGGAGTGCCGGGCGAACATGTTCTCCCCGCACACCCGCCACCCCACCGGGATCCTCGCACGGACCCGCCCCTGCAACTGCTTGACCCATGCGCGGGAAGGATGGTGCCCGGAGTCCAGCGACCGCGCATGCAGACCATCGGCGTACAGGGTGGTGTTCTCCCCATCGAGCTTCTCGGTGACCACCACCTCTCGCCCCCGCATCCCGGAAAGGTCACCTGCTCGCAAGTCGTCCGGTGTCGCGCCAGGCGACCAGGGGAGATGAGGGGTACGCGGATAGTGCACGCGCATGATCCCTCCCCCGACGAACGCTTGGTCGCATCACTGTACGAGCGGCCGGGAGGACCGATCCATCGAATAATCAGACAGCCACGTCGCGGCGAATCGCCTACTGGGCTACCTACGGGCTAGAAGGGAAGGTGATCGTCTTGTTGGCGGTTTCCAAAACCCGGGAAGGGTCCCCAGCACGACGTTGAGCGAGCGATTAGGGCCAAGCACATCTGCGAAGCCGTAAAGGAGCGTCCATGCCGCCTCTTCGGCGGCATCCATGGTGCTAGCCGGCCTGCCCGCCGGTCTCGCTGAACAGGTCGCGGAGGTCTTGAGCGGTGGCTGCACGGGTGGCCCACGTTTCTAGTTGGGCGAGATCGGTGCAGGTGGTGATCCGGGTGCGTATGTCGTCTGGGACGTCGAAACCGCGGGCGGTCAGCACCAGCAGCACCATCCTGGCAGCCTCTTCCGCCTTGCCTTCCGCCTTGCCTTGTGCCTTGCCTTTCGCCTCGCCTTCCGCTACGCCGCGGCCGTAGTGTTCACGGGCGAAGGGGCTGTAGACCGGCCAGTCGGTGGACGTCATGATCTCCTCCAAGAGGCGCCGGATATCGGGCGCGGCCATGCTGTAGGCGTATTCATAGTACTTCGGAGCGTGTTCGTCGCGCATGTCGTTCAGTGCCGTGGCGAACGCCTCGACGACCTTGCGGTCACGGCCATGGACCATGACCGACATGGCCGACAGTGCCAGGTGGTCCGCCGCCTGCTGGGGGTCGGTGATGGCAGGGATGCCGTCCGGTCCCAACACCCGGGCCTGGAGCCGGTAGCCGGTCAGCCCCGACTCGATCGGCTGCGCGTAGTAGTCGGCGACCCCACGATCTGGGCAGATCACCAGCACCGTGACGTCGCAGCCCAGCATCAGCCACAGCGCGGCAGCGTAGCGGGCGAGCTGCCGGGGGGCCTTGGACTTGTCCTGCTGGATCTCCACGATGATGGCATGCACAGGGGCTTGCGGGGATCCGAGGACGAGCAGCAGGTCGGCTTCGATGTCGTCGGAACGCCGGGTGTTGAAGGTGCTGTCCTCCACGCGGATCAGCGGCGTGGCGGGCAATTGCACTCCCATGAGGTCACGCAAGATCTCCACCGCAAGTTGGGGACGGCCGGTGAACATCTTGATGAGGGCGTCATGTCGGGGGGACGGCATGACACTCATTGTCACACACCGAACACACATAGTCGGCAAAAGAATCGATCCGCGAGACGCTTCCGCAGAGATGAGCTCGCAAATATGTTCGGATTGCGAACACGTGCACGAATTTGGCCGGACGTACCTCCTCCACGACCCCGGCGATCCCCCATCTGCTCAGTGACCGGACGCCGAAGGTTCGGCAACCCCTCCGACATCCTCGACTGGACCACCGGGCTCCAGCGGCCTTCTCCCACAGGGCGCACGCGTCGCGGGGCTGGAGTCGAACGCGATGCCAGCTATCAGGTGGTCATCTTCCGCCCATCGCGGCGGGAACGCGGAGTCCGGAGCTCAGGGCGCCGACGTCTCGACGCAGCCCGCGACCTCGACGAACTGGACGGAGCACCACTGCCTGATGGCCATCATCGAGTTCGATCCCCAACCTCGAGACGCCTGCCGCACTTGAGAAGAGCATGCGGCGGACCCGTTCAGCCGGGGCCCCTTGACGATCCGCTCGGACAGCGAGCCGGAGGAACTCATCGTGTGCGAGCGCAGCGATGACGGCTCGTTACTGATTCCGGCAATCTCCAGGAGCAAGGTTGAGGAGATCGTTCGCGTCAGTGCGGGGCTTCCGCTCGGAGAGCTCCCGGTTTTCGGGGACTCTGGGCGGTGATCTGTGAGTCGTCGCGGTGGTACCCGCGTCAAGGCGACGCGGAAGCCGATCGTCGTTCTTGAAGCGGCAGACGTCGCCTGCGTGTTCTTCGTGGATGAAGATCTCGATGGCGTGGACAGCGACCAGCACCCAGTAATCCGAGAGCGAGTTGAAAAAGCGCCGGCACCGGCGGTCCTGGACGGCCCACTACGCTCTGGCTGTCGCTGAGACCGAGGCCTGGTGGCTGCTCTTTCCCGAGGCATTGAGCGCGTTTGCTTCATCCTGGTCGGTCCCTGCCAAATATCGAGGCAAGGACACAGGGTGGATCAAGGACCCCAAAGGTGCTGAAACCAGAGGTCTCGGCTGGAGGTGTTCACGGATGGCACCAGCCTGGGGTGGAGTGGGCACTAAGGAGATCGATTCCCGGAATTCCTGTGATCGTTTCCCAAGATTTGAGTGTCGGGTCGTTGAGTGCTCGTCGTGATGCTTTTTGATCTTCACTCCAGTCGGCTTGGCCCGTTCCTGGTCGGCTTCATCGTGGTCATGCCGCCCCCACGCCGCGATCGGCAATGCGACCGTGCCAAGAAGCCGCCGAAGAACACCTTCGTGACCAAGAAACGCAATCAGGTGACCCCACCGGGCAGCGTCAAATACAAGATCAAAAATAAGCCGAAAAGCCCTGCCGCCAGCGCAAACGCATTAACTCGCTGGCGTTGCAGTTCAAAGACGCTTTTCTTATATGAATAATCAAGCCTGGAGAAATTCGCCGTGAAAGTCCGAGGCTAGAGCCGAGAGCAGATGTTGAACAGCTCTTCGTTCAGTACATCAGGCGGTTCAATCTCACTAATACTTTCCCAGAACCCGGGAGGAGGCCGACGAGGCCCGGAAGCGACACAGGCATCTCTTATAAGGCTGGAACGCAGCTTGGGCAGCAGCCATGAATAGGCCCCGCCGGCCCTTGTTCCCACGGCGATCACCGCCCCATCCCCGCTCATGGCCAGCTGCCAGCTTTGCGACACAGGAACTTTCAATGTGGCCAGCCGGATCGGGTGCGACGGATCCTTCAGCCCCCATATGATCACCGGGTCAATTCTCGACACCCCACCCGGTTCGTCGTCGACCGTGGCCGCGATGCTTCCGTCGTCGGCGATGGCTACCGGCGTTCCCCCTTCCGCAGGGCTTGACAGGCTTCCCACCTGGGTCAGCCGCGCCGGATCGGTCAAATCCCAAATAGTCCGATCAATGATCGCCTTCCGGCCGTCGGCGCTCATCACACCGCCGCCCCATCCGCTCGCACCGGGCGCATGCTCCGCACTCATGAGCCGCGAGCTCAGACCGGGGTGGCTTGGATCAGTGAGCGACCAGACGATGGCCGAATCCTGGCTGACGGTGAGCAGCTTTCTGCCGTCGGCTGACGCCGACACCACGCGCACGCCGGATGTATGCTCACGCACTCGAGCCAATAGCCGAGGCTTCTCCTCGGCTCCGAGTCTCCAGACCTCAACCGAGCCGTTCTCAAAGCCGGCGAACAGCGTCATGCCATCCGCGCTCAGCGAGACATCGAGAAGACGCTCCTTAAAGTTGCCAGTACGAACAACGGTTCTCTTTGGATCAGCGGCTCCCACCAGGTCCCACATCTTGATGTCGCCACTGGCCGCCTCACCGATTACCGCGATCCGCCCGTCGGAGGACAACGCTACCGGCCCGAACCCACGATCAAGGGTCGTGAATCTGCTCCCCGTGAGATTCTCTCTGTCTGCTTCGGGGTCCCTTTCGAGGCGCCAAAGGCCGGAGCCTTCCTGCGCATCGGAGATAAGTGCCAGCTTCCCATCGGAACTTAGAGCGACATCAATCACGGTTGCCGTCCCGGGAAGGAAGCCTCGGCGCTCCTCGATGAGTGTCTCAGCCAGTGCGGATGTGGTGTAGCCATCCGAGTGGGTCAGTACGGCGACATAGCCCAACAGGTCTGCGGCATACCAGTCCGACCCGCGCTGCTTGATGCCGTCGAGGGCGATGGCCCGGGCCTGGGACACGGTATGTGCCCGCAGGCCGACAGGCACCCCTGTTCCGATCAGCAGAGCCACGGCAACGAGCACGGGCCCTAGGCGCATCCAACGCCTGTAGTCTTTAGGCGGCACCTCTTACCCAACCTATTCCGCATAAGTGAACCAGCCAGGCCGGACCTCCCGCTAGCCCGGCAACTTGGTGCCGAGAAGGCGGATGTAGTACGGAGTCTCGTATATCGTCGTCCTTCCGTTCGGGGCCATGTATGCCTGGTGCGTGATGACCGCCCAGCGCCCGGGGTTCGCTTTTACGAATGCATCCAGCCGGTTATTGGCGTTGCTCGCGTGCAGTTTGTTGGCCCAGGTCTCGACCTCGGCGAGCATGTCGCATACCTCGCCGCCTGTTTCCGCATAGGTCTTCATGAACTCAAGCTTCCCGGCGAACTTGATTGCTCCGCAGAGCCCGCCGATGATGCCCTTGTTCGCATTTACCCGCGAGATCCCCATCCAGGCCTGGAACGGCGTGTACGTGAGGTCGCAGTCGGCGGCCGGGGATCCCTTTTCGCGCCTCTTGCATTCGACGGAGACAGGCTTGTCATCGCACCCCGTCTGCTTCGGGTCATTCGCGCTGAGAATACAGCGGATCACGTCATTCGCCAGGAGCGTGCATCCGCTCTTGTTGTTCGTCCGCTTGAGGCAGTCCATCTGGATGACGCCGGCGCTCAAGCAGTCGCCTGCGGTTCCGCCGCTCACGTGGCACGAGGCGACCCTCTGGGCCACGCCCTTACAGGCAGCCTTGTCGTCTATGCCATAGCCGTCGATGCCGGTTGCGAGATTACCCTTGTAGCTACAGAGGGCATATGCGTCGATCGACGCCTGGCAGCCGTTCCTGCTGCCCGAGCTTCCCTTTCCTCGGCACTCCACGTAGACGTTCGTTCCGCCGTTGCACATCTCGACGACCGGCGATTCGGGCGAACTCTGCGTGCCGCTGTAGTGGTCCCGGCATTGGGCGTTCTTCTCGTAGCCCTCGATGCAGACGGGCCGGGACGTGTTCTTGTCTTTCAAGCAGCCCTGATAACCAGCGTCCCACCCGCAGCGATTCCCGTACCCCATCCCTTCGCACGCGGAACGAACGCCCTTGGTCTGACACGTACGATCCTTACCGCCATGGAGCCGGCAGTCCGCGTAGGTGGTCGTCCCCTTCTTGCACGCGGCGGCATCGTTTTTGTCGAAGCCGAGCTGACAGTCCAGGTTGAAGGACTTCTTCTGCTTGTTCAGCTGGCTCTCTTCATAGCACGCGTTACCCGAGAACTTCTTCTTCGAGCAGGCCGCATAAGTCTTCGTGGTCAGCTTGCCGTCGCCCTTCTTCTTGGGCGTGCTCTTGTGGCCGTCGAGGTCGACGTTGGCGAGGGGGTTGGCGTTGGTGTAAGTGTAGCGGTTGAGCTGGACAGAGGGGTCGCCGCTCTGGGTAAGGGTGTCGCGGCTGATGAAGCTGCCGGTGGTGGGCTGGTACCAGCGGGCGGCCATGTTGATCTTGCCGGTGCTGGGATCGGTGTAACCGCCCTGGTAGCCGAGGGTGTGGGTTGCTCCGGTGCGTGTGATGACCTCGCCGAAGGGGTTGTAGGCGACCGAGTCGATTAGCGAGGTGCCGGTGGCGGTGAAGGCCCCGATGAGGTCGCCGCGCAGGTCGCAGAACGCGAGCTGGGCGCCGCCGCCGTCCGACAGGCCGAGGGTGCGGCCAAGGGCGTCCCGGCCGAACATCGCGGTCTTGGCGCCGCTGGCGACGTCGGTGACGGTGACGAGGTTGTTGGTGGCGCCATCGTAGGTCATGCGCTGGGTCTTGCCGCTCTGCGTGCGGGTTTCGACCCGGTCGAGGGCGTCGTAGTCGTACTGCACGCCGTCGTCGTTGACCAGGCGGTCGAAGGCGTCGAACTTGGAGAGGCGGACCATGCCGCCGCCCTCTTCTGCGAGGGTCCCGCGAGCGGTGTAGGTGTACGTCCGGCCGTCGCCCGCGGTCAGCCTGTCGCGTTCGTCGTAGGTATAGGTCTTGTCGCCGGCCTTGATGCGGTTGCCTGCGGCGTCCCAGCCGTAGTCGGTCTTGACGCCGTCCGGCCCGGTCCAGGATGTGAGCCGGTTGGCCCAGTCGTAGGTGTAGGTGTTCTTCCCGGCGCCGGCGGTTCCGGCCGTGGTCTTGGACGTCATATTGTCGTCCAGGTCGTAGCCGTACTCGATGGACGCGATCGGTGCCGCGGCCGAGGTGGTCAGCGTGTCCTTGGTGAGACGGTTCAGGTCGTCGTAGCCGTAGGTGCGGCGGGCACCGCCTGAGCCGTAGGCCATGCCGGTCAGGCGGTTGGCGTTGTCGTAGCTGTAGTCGATGGTGATGCCGGAGACCGGGTCCACCGATTGCGTGAGGCGATCCGCGTGGTCCCACGTGAAGGTGGAGGTGCCGGTGCCGTCGGTGCGCGTGACGAGCCGGTTGGCGGCGTCATAGGCGTAGACGCCGAGGTCGCCGGCGGCGGCGCTGCTGGACTTGAGCAGCTGGCCGCGGTCGTTGAAGGTGAAGGCCAGGTCGTTGGCGGTGATCATGCGTCCGACCGGGTCGTAGCCGAACGTCTTGGCCTCGGTGTCGGCCTCGGCGGCCGTCCCGGCCTGCTTGACCAGCCGGTTGAGCTCGTCGAAGGTGCTCTCGACCCGCACCCCGCCGGGAGCCAGGCTGGCGACCGGATTGCCGTCCGCGTCGTAAGTGACGGTCCAGGTGCGGTCCTTCAGATCGGGGTGCTGCGCGGTGGCCGGCTCGATCACAGTCTCCGTCAGGCCGAGGCTGTTGTAGGTGGTGTAGGTGGAGTTGCCGCGCCCGTTCGTCGAGCGGGTCTGCGCGCCTGCGGCGTCGTAGCCGAAGCCGCTGGTGATCTGCTCTGTCGCGGAGACCGGCTCGATCAGCGAGGTCATCCGGTTGCCGGCGTCGAAGGTACGGGTGACGGTGTGCCCCTCGCCCGACGTGCTGCTGATCGGGTTGCCGGCCAGATCGTAGTCGACCTTCTTGGTGCGCAGCACCCTCCCCGTCGCGTCCAGCTCTTGGGCCTCGGTCTTGCGGCCGGCCAGATCGTAGAAGGCCGTCGAGGTGAGCCCGAGTGCGTTGGTGGTCGTGGTGGGCCTTCCGGCCAGGTCGTAGCCGAAGGTGGTGGCGTTGCCGAGCGCGTCGGTGTGCTTGGTCAGCGCACCGGTCGCGTCGTAGGCGCGCGTGGAGGAGTCGCCGGTGGGGCGGGTGGTCTTCACCAGCTGTCCCGCGTCGTCGTAGTCCAGCTTGGTGACGTAGATGCCCGGTGTCGGCTTGCGCTCGATCGTGGAGAGCGTGATCTGTCGCCCGAGGTCGTCGTAGGTGGCCTCGGACCGCCCTCCGTTCGGGTCGACGGTCCACAACGATTCGCCGAGCAGGTCGTAACCGAACATCCACGTGCCGGCCGCGGCTCCGCTGGCGGGCGGGTCGGTGACCTTCACCTTGCGGCCCAGCAGGTCGTAGACGGCGGTGGTGATCTGGCCGCGTACGCCGGTCGCCTTGATCACCTGACCGGCCGCGTCGTATTCCGCGGTCGTGGCCGGGGTGATCCGCTGCCCGCCGGGCGGGGTGTAGGCCGGGAAGGTCTGCGCGGTGACGCGTCCTGCCCGGTCGTAGGCCGTCGTGATGGTACGGCCTTCGGGATCGACCTGGTCAGTACGTTCGCCGAAGGTGTTGTAGCCCAGCTTGGACCTGGGCCGCTCGGTGACGGCGGCGCCGCCGTTGCGTTCCACCTGGACGGCGGGCAGCTGTAGCTGCACAGGCAGCCCGGCCGCACTGTAGGTCACGCTGGTGGTGAAGTCGGCCGCGTTGGCCCCCGCAGCGTTGCCGCGCGGGTCGGTCATCGCGGTCACCAGACCGCGATCGTCCACGGTCAGCGTGGAGACCAGGTCGGCACCGTCTTTGTGCACAATCTGCCGGATCGGCTGACCGAGCACGTCGTATTCGTACTCGGAGACCTCGCTCCGGCTCGTGCCCGCGGCGGTGCGCATCACCTTGGTCACGTTGTCGTTCGCGTCGTAGGTGAAGCTGGTCTTGCGCGCCAGCGTCTCCGGGTCCACCACCTGCGAGGTGACCCGCCCGGCGGCGTCGTACGCGGCGTCGACGCGCAGCGTGCCGCCATCGGTGGTCTGCCGGGTCAGCTGCGCGGCCGCGTCGTACACCCGCGAGTCCAGCACGACGTCGCGGCCGGTGGCGGAGCCGTTCAGCTTGGCGCCCTTGGCGATCTCCTCGAACGGCAGGTTGTCGGCGTAGTAGGTGTAGGCGATGGTGCGGCCCATCGCGTCGGTCTTGGACGCCACCCGGCCCGCCGAATCGTAGGCGATCGACTCCATCACCACGTCGGCGGCCTGCTGGGGGGCGAGCGGACTGCCCGTCCATCCCTTCAACACCGTGGTGGCCAGCTGGCCGCGCGGCGTATAGGTGTAGGCCAGCGTGGCACCACGCGAGTCGGTGGAGCTGACCTTCTGGCCCTTAGGGTCGTAGCCGAACCTGGTGACCGCGCCTTCGGGACCGGTGATCGTCTCCTGCCGCCCGTAGGCGTCGTAGGTGTAGGTCGTAGTCCGCGCCGCATCCCCACCCGTCGCATCCGCGCTGGTTTCGGTCAACATCAGGCCGTCGGTGTCGTAGGTGGCCGACCACTTCGGCGTGTGGGTCTTGCCGGTGACCTCGTTCTTGATCCCGGTTCCGGTCTTGGTCAGCACCTTGCCCAAGCCGTCGTAGGTGATCGTGGTGGTCACGCCCTCGGGGTGCGCCTTGGAGATCTCGGTCGTCGAGATCACCCGGCCGAGCACGTCGTGGGTGTGCTTCTTCACCAGCCCGGACGGCAGAGTCTCGCTGACCAGGTCACCGGCGGCGCTGTAGGCGTAGGTAGTCTCGTTGCCTTTGAAGTCCTTGGCTGACCTCACCAAGCCCGCGGGCATGGTGCCGCCGCCGACCGCGGGCTCGGTACCGTCGGTGTAGATCTTGCTCGTGCTGCGACCGGTCGGGAAATCTTCCGTGGCCGGAGTGGTGACCTTGATCTCCTCACCGAACGCGTTCTGCGACCAACTGGTCATGTAGGTCTCATCCGTCGCCGACGCAGACCGCCCGTCCCGCTCGGCAATCTTCACGTCATTGCGGGGGTCGAACGGCTTATCGGCTTCAATGAAGTAGCTGTAGTACTCCGTGGAGCAGTCCGCACCTGCCGTACGACAGGTCTTCTGCGACAGCAGGTTCCCCCGCGCGTTGTAGGCGAGCTCGACCACATTGCCATTCGGGTCGAACACCTTGGACGGATATCCGCCGACATCGTAGGCCCACCTTGTGGTCGCACCCACTTGGTCGGTCTGCGACACCGGACGCTGCCTGCGCTGGGCGTCAGTGACGTAGGTGATGTTCCCGCCGTCGGGGTCGGTCACGACCACGGTGGTGAAGGTGGAGACGGTGGTCTGCTTGGCGTAGGCCGGTTCGGACACCTTCCAGCTGCCACCATTGGCGTCGGTGTGCGTCAGCAGCCGACCGCCGTCGGGGCCGTAGGCATTGCTCGCCTCCACCCGGCCCGAAGGCTGGGTGACCTTGGTCAGCTGTGGCTGCGCGTTGCGGGCGGCGTAGTGACGCGCCACCGCAGGTGCGCTCAGCGGCTTGCCGTACACAGCGACCTCGTCGATGTCGCCGTTGAACGGGAACACCTTCGTGGACGTCGTGCTAGCCGGCCAGGCGGTGCTGCCGTAACCGGTGCCGATCCGCGTCTCCCACATAGCGCCGTGCTTGATCTCCCCGGCCAGCGTGCCCACCGCGACGCCATCCAGGTACAGCGTCTGCAGACTCTCCGGCCCGGCAGTGGAGGTGGCGGGCTTGGACGGTGCGGCCGACAACACCACGTGATGCCAGTTCCCGTCGTTCACCACGCCGGTGGAGGTGATCGGCGTGTGGGCGGCGGTGTAGAACTGGCCGCGCAGTTTGCCGTCGGTACCGACGTAGACCACCGGGATGAACGCCGACGGGGTGTTGTCGGCGGAGTTCTGCATTCCGATGATCGTGCCGGATGCGGTGGTCTTGAACCAGGCCTCCACCGCCACCTCGCCACCCTGACCGCTGATCGCGGTACGCGGCAGTTGTACGAAGGTCGAGGTGGCGGCGCCCTTGAAGCGCATCGACACATCCGGCGACCCGCCCAGCGCGCCCGGCACGCCGACCCCGAGGTCGGCAGGAGTGGTGCCGGTGAGCTTGGCCTCTTCCTCGGTGATGTTCCAGCCCGCCGCATTCGCGACGATCGTGCCCGTCCTGGTCTGGTTCTCATTCAACCGGTAGTAGTACTCCGGCGCCGAGTCGATCACCACGCTCTTGGACCGCGAGGCCGCCGTGTAGCCGTAGGTGGTACACGCCGTAGTTGAGGTAGGCGGGCACACCTTGCTCAACTGATCGCCTTCGTACGTGTACGTCCAGGTCAGCGCCTTGCCATCGACCGGATCAGTGGACACCCCCGTGACGTGATTGCCGGTCCAAGAGAAGGTCAGTGACCGGCTGCCGACCGCAGTCACCTTGATCAGCTTGCCATCGGCGTCCCAGGTAAGGTCCTGCGACCGCCCCCGGTGATCAGCGATCTTGAGTATGCGGCCGGAGACGTCGAACCAGTAGGAGGTGGCCGCCTTATCCATCAGCCGCCATCCGCCGCCGGATTCTGTGGCCAGCGTCGCGAACGTACCCGCCGGGGCGGCAAACGTACCATCGCCCTTGGGTGCGAACCGCAGTTGCTCACCGGACGGATACGTGATCAGCAAACTGCCCTGCGGCTCGGCCTCGATCCGCATGTCCCACCTGGTCGTCCACCCGGCGCCGAAGATGCCGTCGGCACGCGGGTCCAGGCTGTTGTAGGTGCGGGTCACCGACAGCGGCGGACCCACCACCGCTACCGTAGCGTCGGTCACCGTGTGGGAGTAGTTGCCCGAGATGTGGTTGAAGTCCCGGCCCTGCGTGCCTCCAGCGAGCAGCGCGTTGATGTTGCCCTGCTCCACCGCCGGAGTGAAGGTACGCCAGGCGGAGGTCGCCGTCGTGAAAGTGGTGGCGGCCTTGGCCATCCACGAGTACGTCTTGCCCCACGCAAGTTTCTTGTCCGGCACCTGCCAGGCGCCGGTAGTGCTCCACTCGGGCGAGCTTTCGCACCAGGTCCAGTTCGGGGCGGTGCCCTCACACACCTGGAACCAATACTTGACCGGCGCCTCGTTCAACGGGCGAGCGTTCGCCGACAGCACCGGCGTCAGTGTGCTGACCTGGGAGTTGTTGGCAGGCGAGAACGTCTCGAAGGGCAAGGCGCTCACCTTGGCCGATTGCCAGTCTGACCACGGGCTGCTCATGCCCGAGGTCGTGGTGGCCCGAACCCGCCAGCGAATCAGCCAGCCGTCCTTCAACTTATCGGCCGGCACCACGGCCCACGCGTTCGTGCCGGAGGCATACGAGGTCGCCGACGAGCCTGCCCAGATCACACCCGATCCCTGTTCCGCCACGGTCGGATCGTGTTCCATCTCGACATTGAGAACGGACCTGCGATTCTCCGGGTCCGTGACCTTCGCATACAGCCAGGGCGTCAAGGTGGCAGCCGTCCACGACGCCGTACCTCGCACAGCTGGGTCCATCCCCAGCCCTTCGATCGACGGCTTCTTCAGGTCAACCCTGGTCGACTGCCAATCTGACCACGGCCCTGCGACGCCAGAGGTGGTCTCGCCACGGACCCGCCATCGCACCAGCCAGCCATCACTCAATTTGCCACCGGGAATCTGCACCCACGCATTCGAGCCCGAGTCGTACGCCTTCGATCCCTTGCCCGCCCAGATTTGCCCTGTGCCCTGACCGGCCGCTGCGGGATCGTGCTCGATCTCAATGCTCAGATAGGACCCACGCGACTCGGGATCGCTCACCTTCGCGTACACCCACGGCGTCAGTGATGGGACCGTCCATAGACCTGAGCCCTGCGTACCCGGCGTGACTCCCAGTCCAGCGACCGAAGGTTTCTTCAGGTCAACTGTGGCCAATTGCCACTCCGACCACACGCCGCTGGTGCCCGTTGTGGTGACCCCTCGCACTCGCCAGCGGATCAACCACCCGTCGGCGAGTTTCCCAGCAGGCACTTGAAGCCAGGCGTTGGAGCCCGACGCATACGAGGTTTGTCCCCTACCGGCCCAGATAAGCCCGCTACCCTGCCCTGACGACAATGGATCATGCTCAAGCTCCGCGTCAAGGTACGACGCGGAACCGCCGGGATCGGTCACCTTCATAAACAGCCAAGGCGTTAACGAGGACAGAACCCATGTGCCCGAACCTTGAGTCGCGGGCAAGGCCCCCAGCCCGCTTCCTGCCGGTTTGTTCACCTCCACTTTCCCCGCTTGCCATTCTGACCAGGGTCCTGTGGCGTTTCCTGCTTGTCCTCGGACGCGCCAGCGGATGAGCCATCCATCCTGGAGGGTGCTGGATGCGACTGCTGAGCTGGTCAGAGTGGTAGCGCAGGCTCCGGTCATGAAGGGGCTTTGCCCCGTCCAGATCAACCCACTGCCCTGGGCACCGGCAGACGGGTCGTGCTCAACTTCGACCTTCAGCAGGAGCTCACGGCACTCGGGATCGGACACGTGCGCCGAGAACGTCGGCGTCAAGGTGGAGAACGTCCACAACCCCGACGCCAACTGCCCCGACGACGACACGTTCGACACCGTCGGCTTCGTGGTGTCGATCCTGCCGGCCTGCCACTCTGACCAAGGACCCGCGACAGGGCTTGCGGCGTTTCCGGCTTGTCCTCGGACACGCCACCGGATGAGCCATCCATCCTGGAGGGTGCTGGATGCGACTGCTGAGCTGGTCAGAGTGGTAGCGCAGGCTCCGGTCATGAAGGGGCTTTGCCCCGTCCAGATCAACCCACTGCCCTGGGCACCGGCAGACGGGTCGTGCTCAACTTCGACCTTCAGCAGGAGCTCACGGCACTCGGGATCGGACACGTGCGCCGAGAACGTCGGCGTCAAGGTGGAGAACGTCCACAACCCCGACGCCAACTGCCCCGACGACGACACGTTCGACACCGTCGGCTTCGTGGTGTCGATCCTGCCGGCCTGCCACTCTGACCAAGGACCCGCGACAGGGCTTGCGGCGTTTCCGGCTTGTCCTCGGACACGCCACCGGATGAGCCACCCGTCTTGAAGAGTGCCGGTTGGCACCGCTGAACTGCTGAGGGTGCTGCCGCAGGCTCCAGTCATGAAGGGGCTTTGCCCCAGCCAGATCAACCCACTGCCCTGGCCAGCGGCCGACGGGTCGTGCTCAACTTCGACCTTCAGCATGAACTCCCGGCACTCAGGATCGTCTACATACGCCGAAAACGTCGGCGTCAACGTCGAGAACGTCCACAACCCCGACGCCAACTGCCCCGACGATGACAGGTTCGACACCGTCGGCTTCGTGGTGTCGATCCTGCCGGCCTGCCATTCCGACCAAGGACCGTCCACGCCACCCGCCTGCCCCCGAACCCGCCAGCGAATGAGCCACCCATCCTGAAGCTTCCCGGATGCCACCGCTGAGCTGGTGAGGGTGATGCCGCAGGCTCCGGTGTTGTAGGGGCTTTGCCCCGACCAGATCAACCCACTGCCTTGACCCGCAGCCGATGGGTCATGCTCCACCTCAACTTTGAGCAGCAGTTCTCGGCATTCGGCATCGGACACGTACGCCGAAAACGTCGGCGTCAACGTCGAGAACGTCCACAACCCCGATGACAACTGCCCGGACGACGACAGGTTCGACACCGTCGGCCCCGCCAAGGTAACCGCCACTTGTGCATCTCGGGCGCGTTCTTTGACACCGGACCGGACCACGGCCGGACGGGGCAGCGGAGCGGCGGCCGATGCGTTCCGAGCGGGAGGTACAGCGGCTGGCGCATTCCCGGTTGGAGGACTGGCGGGCTCCGGCTCAGACCCTTCAGGGAGGGGTGGCGGGGTCTTCAGGCCTTCGATGGACGAATCGCCGAGTTCGTGCGGCTCGTCCAGCGGTAACGCGCCCTTGGGCCGCTTGCCGCCTTTCACGGTGGCGGTGTCAATGCTGGTCTGGGTGGCCTCGGGGCCAACCAGGTGGGGCAGGTTCTTGGCGTTGCCCGTCTGCTGGACGGGGACGCTGCTTGACGCGCCTTTGGCGGGCGACTGCGGAATATCGAGACGCGTACGGACCGGATCGGCCGCCGCAGGCTCTATCTGTAAGTGGATCAGGCTTGGAATGAGTGCGGCAGCCAGGACCACGGTGATCCTGGCTCGCAAGCGGCCTTTCGGCTTCAGCCCAAAAACGCTGCGCCCCATCACGGCACTCGACCGATTTCGCGCACGCCAAAACGTCATGCGTCACTGCTCCTGCCGTGAAGGGGCGCACCCGAAACGAGAGGCGAATGCGCTCCGATGCCCACCGTAAGATCGACATAAAGAAGATCACCCCCTGTATAGCCGAGTAGTCAATCGGCGCATAGATCCCGTCGCGAACACCGGTCCCTACCGCCTGGAACGGAACAAACGCGACTTGACATCGGCGCAGCTTGCAGAGCGCACATGCTTAACTCCTGTGACTAACGTCACACTGGTAAGCCGTTGTGCCTGATCAGAACGAGAGCGCCCACAGCTTGCAATCCTCCCTGGAGCAAACCGCCGCAGCCCATGAGCGCACCCGAGGCCATGGCCAAATCCCGCTCCTGACCGCCCTCCCAACGAGGACGACCCGGGGTGGCACGGCAAAGTCCGAGTTGATCAAGTGCGCTGTGGCATCCGCCCACCGCGATTCGAACACCCCGTCTTTCGCAAGAGGGGATGACAGCTGCGTCAATCCGCACGCACGGGCGAGCCCGTCCGCGCGGAGCGAGAGGCCATCAGCGAGTTCACCTGCGCGGAGCAACTTCCAGAGATGGTTCGCCCTTGGCCGCCGCCTAAGTCCGGCGCAGGCGCCTCTCGGAGGGCTGGTCTGGTGGATACGGCGGAAGACGCGCGTGCCATCGCCGCTCAGCAGGACCTAGACCACCACGCAGCATGCGCCCAGCCGGCCCTACGGGAGCACCCAATAATCCTTCACCACTGCGATGACGTCCGAACGCCCAATGGTGCCCCGCCGGCGTTGTCCATCTGGGAGCGGGAATCGGGGGCAATGTGGCGGTTGTCGCTCGTGATCCAGATGCGGCCTGCGGCACCGTGGCGTCGAACCACAAGTGGGCGGCTGGACCGCGCGCCACGAACGCCTCCTCCAGGGGCGCGCCGTTAACCTGGAGCCGCGCTTTGGGGTCGTCACTGCACGTCACCCTGTCCCCCGGCACACCAATGACCCCCGAGATATAGAGCTTGCCTGGAGTGATGCGGGTCCAGTCCCGGGGGGCGCGGTAGACGATGATGTCGCCGCGACGCAGGACGTAGGCGCCATCGGTCCGCCGCGCCGAGACACGCGCCTTTGCTGATGGCCGGCTCCATGGGCTCGCTCGACAATGTGAGACTGATCCTGCCGGAGGCCAGGTGGGCGACCCCGCAGCTAGCGGTCGGCGCCAGCAGGAGCAGGCACAGGACCGCCAGGCGTAGACCGGATCACCGGGGAATTGTCCACGGGAGAGCCATCCGTTTCATATGAAGGAATCACAGTCTCATCACCGGAGGAAGCGGCCCGATTAGGCAAGGAGGGCTCGCTCTCCCAGAGAACCGCCCGCGAACAGCCTGCCCCTCTGTTGCCGTTACCACGCCGGTGAGACCCGCTGCCGGGCAGGCCAACTTCTCTCAGGGGCGGCGCGAATCGACTGTCGACGGGCAGGCGCGGCAAAGCTGGGTCTGCCCGGCGATGATCAACGAGGTCCAGCTGGCCGTCCGCCCCTGGCCGGAACACAACGCTTCGCGAGAGAAGCCGCACCCACATATGGAGAGAGCGTCACACAGGCCTGGCCACGAACGCTCCACGTCTCTGTTCTGGCCCACTAGCGCATCTCACCCCGTCGGCCCCGATATACACATAAACCGGGTACACAGAACGAAGATGGACATTTTTGGGCGATATCTGAAGATCACCTGTGAAGACAGGATCATGTTAGACGGAACAGGCGCAGATCTGGTTCCTGTGATCTGAATCACATTCAGGCGACCACTCTCTGCAACATCCCACTAACGGAACATTCGTCCCGTCCGCCATAACCCCCACGTAGCCTGCAAAGACATCTCTTTCCGGTAACGACACGGCGCGGCCTCTGACAGATAACAGCGCGGTAACGCCGGTAACGGCGCCTACCAGATGCCCCAAACCGGGTTCCACCTGCGGAGATCGCCACGCTATGTTCCTTGCTATCCCTTTACTGACGCATGGGACGCATGTTGCGACCCACGACAGAGCAAGGAGCAGTTCCCTTGAAGCGCATCCTCATCCCCGCCGGTGGCGCGATCATGGCTACCGGCCTTCTGGCCGCCGGCCTCGCCGGTGCGGCCCAGGCCGACCCGACGACCGCCGCCGACCCGATGGCGGCGAGCGCTGCCAACGCCAAGGCCATCGCCGAGTTCTGGGCGGACAACAACAGTGCTGCCCTCAAGGCCGCGACTGAGTCCAACGTCTGGGACAAGGCGGACGTCGCCAAGCTGCAGAGCAAGGGCGGCTACAGCTCGGACACCAAGCCGGGCTCGACCGCCCCGATCGGCCAGGAGAAGAAGACCACCGCCAAGGTCCAGAACGTCAACCTGCCGAAGACCATCGGCAAGGTCTTCTTCGTCAACAGCAAGGGCGAGAAGAAGTGGTGCTCCGCCACTTCGATCCAGTCGAAGTACCGCAACCTGGTCGCCACGGCCGGCCACTGCGTGTACGACACCGCCAACAACACCGACGTCATGTCCAAGTGGGTCTTCGTGCCCGGCTACTACCAGGGCAAGGCTCCCTTCGGGATCTACGTCGGTAAGCAGGCCTTCACCCACTACGACTTCGACGTGTACGAGGACTACGACCGCGACTACGCGTTCGTGACCGTGTACAACGGTGTCAAGCTCGACGCCGGCAAGCCGGTCAAGGTGACCATCAACGAGTACAAGGCCGCTCAGGCCAAGGGCCAGGTCACCGACGTCAAGGCCAGCGAGGTCAGCAAGGACGAGTACGAGTCGGCCATCAAGGACCCGAACAAGTACCCGTACTACGACACCAAGCCCGGGACGGACCCGAAGATCGTTGGGCCCGACTACCCCGGTGCGGTCGTCGACAAGAAGGAAGTCTCCAAGGCCGACTACGAGGCCGCCAAGGCCAAGGGCACGGGCAGGGGCCAGGGCTTCATCTACGGTGACCCGATTGTCGAGAACGTGGACAAGGCCACCTGGGACGCCTACAAGGGTCCCGGCGAGAAGGGCGACGGCCCGGACAAGTTCGGTAACTACTACATCACGCACTACTACGTCCAGCAGTGGTTCGTGCCCGGTACGAGCACCAAGTACTACCGAGTCGACTACTACGTGATCGAGGGCTTTGCCAAGGACGCGGGTCGCCTCGGCGACAACGTCGGCGGCCAGGGCTTCGCGTGGAACCAGCCCACCGGCAAGTACGTGCGCGTGTTCGGCTACCCGGCCGCGGCGCACCCCGACGGCAACAAGGCCTACACGGGCATCACGCCGAAGTGGTGCTACGGCAAGACCTCGGGCAAGCTCGTGGGTTCCGCCAAGAAGAAGATCGAGGAGCACGTCGCCCTCAAGTGCGCCATGACCGAGGGCGCCGACGGCGGTCCGTGGCTGTACAAGTACAGCAACGCCAAGCGTCTCGGCTACGTCAACGGTGTTACCAGCACCTTCAACGACCAGGACGGCAACGGCCGCGTGGACTACATCTCCTCGCCGTACTTCGACGGTGAGACGAACACGGTCTACAAGGCTGCGGCCAACGTCTGGTCCGGCAAGATCGTCTAGGTAACGCTCAGTAAACGGTTCTGACCCGAATCGCGTAACTCCTTGCAAGCGGGGGCCCGGCACAACGCCGGGCCCTTCCGCTTTCGCCCCGAAAGTGAAGGCGCTTGGACGCACGCCACACCGAAACGGTGCCACCAGCTAGATGTGATCTGCATCACACCGCCGCCTCGGGTCGGATCAGGAGGACGCCTCGGCATCGCCCGTCACACTGACAACTTCCTTATGTTGATCAGGGCAAACGGTCACAGGAAGACTCTCCCTCAGCTCCTGCGCATCAGCCGCTTAAACATCACAGAACGATCACGCCCGGCTTGTCGCATCTTTTCCGACCAAAGCGACTACCCGAGTTCAAGATCGACACTGTATGTTCCTGGCTATCCCTTTACTGACGCATGGGACGCAAGAGGCGTTCCACGACAGCGCAAGGAGTTACTTGTGAAGCGCATCCTCCTCCCGGCCGGTGGCGCCATTCTGGCCACTGGTCTGCTTGCCGCTGGTCTGGCCGGCTCTGCCCAGGCCGACCCGACCTACGACAGCGAGTACCTGGCCGCCACCGCGGCGAAGGCGGCCGAGACCGTCGAGTTCTGGACCAAGTCCAACAACGCGGCTCTCAGGGGCGCCAAGGCGTTCAGCCCCGACCACCTCGAGGTGGCCAAGATCTCCGCCAAGGGCGGCTATTCCCCGGACAGCAAGCCGGGTTCCACGGCCCCCATTGGCGAGGAGAAGAAGACCACCGCCAAGGTCCAGAACGTCAACCTGCCGAAGACCATCGGTAAGGTGTTCTTCGAGGGCCGTGACGGCAACCTCTACTGGTGCTCGGGCACCTCGATCCAGTCGAAGTACCGCAACCTGGTCGCCACGGCCGGTCACTGCGTGTACGACCTGGCTGCGAACGACGAGGTCGTGTCCCGCTGGGTCTTCGTCCCCGGTTACTACCAGGGCAAGGCTCCCTTCGGGCTCTACGTGGGTAAGCAGGCCTTCACCCACTACGACCTCAGCATCTACGAGGACCTGGACCGCGACTACGCCTTCGTCACCGTCTACGACGGCATCGGCGGCGTCATCAACGCTGCGGACAAGGTCACGTACGACGAGTACGTCGACGCCAACAAGAAGGGCCTGAAGACCGACGTCAAGGCGACCGAGGTCCCCAAGGCCGAGTACGACAAGGCCCAGAACACCCCGGACGCGGTGTACTACACCAGCAAGCCGGGCGAGGCCGCGAAGGAAGTCGGTCCTGACTACCCGGGTGCCGTCGTCGAGAGGGTCGAGGTCACCAAGGCCCAGTACGAGGCCGCCAAGGCCAAGGGCACCGGCCGCGGCCAGGGCTTCATCTGGGGCGACCCGCTCGAGGAGCAGGTCGACAAGGCCAAGTACGACGACTGGGCTGCGGACTCGAAGCGCACGGACGCTGCCGGGAACTACTTCATCACGCACTACTACGTCCAGAAGTGGTCCGTGCCCGGCAAGGACACCAAGTACTACCGTCTCGACTTCTTCGTGATCTCCCACAAGCTCAAGAGCGTTGGCCGCCTCGGCGACAACGTTGGTGGGCAGGGCTTCGCGTGGAACCAGCCGACCGGCAAGTACGTCCGTACCTTCGGTTACCCGCAGGGTGAGCACCCCGACGGCAACAAGCCCTACACGGGTGTCACGCCGAAGTGGTGCTACGGCAAGACCGGCACGAAGACCTACACCGCCGCCAAGTACAAGGTCGAAGAGCACGTCGCGCTGAAGTGCGCCGTGACCGGCGGCTACGCTGGTGGTCCGTGGCTGTACAAGTACAGCAACGCCAAGCGTCTTGGCTACGTCAACGGTGTCACCAGCCTCATCGCTGACACCGACGACAACAAGCGCTACGACACGATCACGACCGCGTACTTCGACGGTGAGACCGCGACGGTTTACAACGCCGCTGCGGCCGTGTGGTCCGGCAAGCTCATCCCGTAGTTCGCTGCGGATCGGAACGTCGACCTGGTCTTCGTTCATTAGCAGTACCAAAGGGCTCGGCCTCCAGCCGGGCCCTTTGGCCTTTTTGGTGAAAAATCTGGCAACAGGCCTTACCAGAGTGACTAATGGGTCGATAGGGTCTTTACACAGTTTCTTGACACCCCGTAGTGGAGCCCCCCGTTGAAGCGCCTGCTCGTTCCCCTCGCCGTCGCCGGCCTGAGTGCCGCCACCCTTGCCTTCCCCACCAGCGCCGAGCCGCACTGGGCCACGGACAACCTCCAGCCCAAGCCCGCGGACGCGTACGGCGCCGCCTACTTCTGGCTCGACTCCAACGGAGCCGCTCTGCGGAAGGCCACCCAGTACCGCCTGGACACCAAGAGCGTGCCCAAGCTCGTGTCATCCGGGAGCAACAGCACTCCCGACGGCAAGCCCGGCATGACCGGTGCGACCGGCACCACCAAGCCTGGCGTGACCAAGAACGTCAACCTGCCCAAGACCATCGGCAAGGTCTTCTTCCTCGACAAGTCGGGCCACTACCGCTGGTGCTCGGCGACCTCCATCCAGTCCAGGAACCGCAACCTGGTCGCCACCGCGGGCCACTGTGTCTTCGCGAACGGCAAGGACGACGTCTACGACAAGTGGGTGTTCGTCCCTGGCTACTACCAGGGCAAGGCGCCTTTCGGCATTTATGCGGGCGCTTACGCCTTCACGGCATACGACCTCGACACCTATGACGACTACGACGGCGACTTCGCCTTCGTGGCCGTCCACAACGGCTTCGCGCTGGCCGGCGAGAAGGAGGTGTCGCACAAGGACTTCAAGGCGTGGGCGGGCGACAAGTGGATCAAGCCGCGCGAGATCGACGCCAAGGAATTCGCCAAGTGCCAGATCAACCTCGGCGAATGCTGGTCCGTAGGCGAGGACAAGCCCGCTGACCTGGTCGGCCCCGACTACCCCGGCGCGGTTCTGGAGAAGGTCGAGGTTTCCAAGGAGACCTACAACGCCGCCAACACCGGTAGGGGCCAGGGCTTCAAGTTCGGCGATCCTGTCGTGGAGCAAGTCGACAAGGCCGCGTGGGACGCCTACAAGGGGCCCGGTGAGAAGGGCAGCGGTCCGGACAAGTTCGGGAACTACACCATTACCCACTACTACACCCAGAAGTGGGTAAGGCCCGGCACCTCGCGTAAGTACTACGAAGCCCACTACATGATCGGGATCGCCAGGGACATGGGTCGCCTCGGTGACGTGATCGGTGGTCAGGGCGTGGCCTGGAACCAGCCGATGGGTCAGTCGGTCGTGGCGTTCGGTTACCCCTCCGCCTCGCACCCCGACGGCGACCGCCCCTTCTCCGGTGTGACGCCCAAGTGGTGCGCCGGCAAGACCGGCACCAAGACGTACCAGGTCAACACGTTCAGGGTCGACACGCACCAGGTGCTCAAGTGCTCCATGACGCCCGGCGCCGACGGCGGCCCGTGGCTCATGCGGTACGACAACGGCAAGCGCAGCGGTTACGTCAACGGCGTGACGAGCATGTTCCACGACCAGGACGGCAACGGCCGGATCGACTTCATCAGCTCGGCGTACTTCGACGGTGAGGTCGCCGCCGTCTACAACAAGGCCCAATACGCCGAGACGAAGAGCATCGTCGGCCCTCGCGGCGAGCTCCTGAAGTAAGCGAGCGAGCTCCTGAAGTAGCGGAAGAGACAAGGGGACGGCCCGGAGCGAGCAGACCGCTCCGGGCCGTCCCTACATCCGTCCCTATTTCAGACGACCGATTCACGACGTCCGATTCACGACGTCCGGCTCATGCGGAGGTGAGCTCGCGCGTGCGCTCCCGCAGCGCCTTCACCCTCCGCTCGTTCTTGTGCGGCTGCAGCCGCCTCCGCAGATCCTCCGCATACGACCGCGACCGCACCGACTGCAACTCCCCCGCCATCGCCATGGCCTTGGAGGCCGTGGAGCACGCCTCCTCCAGCTCCCCACATTGCAACAGCCCCGCCGCCAGCAGGGACAGGTTGAACATCCGCCCCCGTACGTACCGGGAGTCCATGTCGAGCGACCGCCGCGCGTACCGCACGGCCCGCTCCCCCTCCCCCAGGTCGCGGAAGCAGTGGGCGAACTTGGCGGACAGGTACGCCTCGTCGAAGTAGCTCAGCCACCGGGGTTCGTCGGCGGGTTTGCGGGCGTCGAAGGCGCGTTCGGCCGCGTGGAGCGAGGCGCCGCAGGAGCGGGCGTCGCCGCGGCCGGCGTGGGCGTGCGCCTCCAGGACGTGGGCGGAGGCCAGCAGGGTGTTCACGCCCGCGCCTCGGGCTGCGAGCTGGGCGGCCCTGGCCAGGTCCAAGGCGTGAGCTGGTTGGCCCACGTAGATGGCCTGGTGTGCCATGCCGGCCAGAATCTCGCCGCCGAGGGTGTTGTCGCCTGCGCCCCTGGCCAGGCGGAGTGCCTGGATGAGGTAACGCTGGGCCAGGCCGTGCTGCTCCATGTCGTACGCCATCCAGCCGGCCAGCCGGGTCAGCTCGGCGGCCGCGGCGGCCAGCTTGCGGCCGGTGGCCTCAGCGTATGAGCCGTCCTTGAGCAGGGGCGAGACGGCGCTGTCGAGGTATTTGACCACGGACGTGCGGACGCGGCCGCTGCCGAAACGATTGTCGAGCTCACCGAAAGATCGGGTGACCTCGTGGATGGCGGCGATTTCGGCGCGGCCCACGCGCCGCGTTCCCGTGCCGCCAAGGCGTCCCTCTAACGGGGACGTCAACCAGCGCATGGCTCCAATGGAGCCTGCTCCTAAAGCGAACGTCGAGTCGATCAGAAACCTCCGTCTCTCAACATCGGCCCGCCACAGCGCGGTCACAGTCGCGACCCCCTCCTGCCACGTGTGCATGAACTCTTGCCCGAGATCGAGGGGTGTAATGATGGCCGGCATTCCGAGGTCCTCCGAGGTGACCTGCCTGCCGAGCCGGAGCGCGAACAGCTCCGTGAGCAGGCAGGGCACCGGATCTCTCGGGCGCTGGCCACCGATCCAGCGCAATACCGAGCTGTGGTCGTACTTCAGACCGGGGGTGCCACGCGCGGCTCCCAGATCGTTGAGGCGCCTGGCCAATCCCTTGTGGGAAAATCCCGCCTCCGCGATGAGCTGCTGCAGCAGTCGATTCGGCTCGCGTACCATCGCTCTCCTTGTCGCAGGAGCCGCCGCCCACATCATTACAGCGAGCTACTGTTATAGCACCTTGCGTAAGGGATTTATGGCAGTTCCCAAAGGACGTCCAAACTCGTTTCGCTTGCGCCGCCGGCTCCGCGTGTGCTGCGGGTCGCCGGCGGCGGCGAAACGAGTTCGGTCTCGGGCGAGTACCTCACTTACCCAAGGGAACGCCAAGCAATCGGAGAGCGGTCTTGACGTGCCGAAATTCAGCCGAAACTCAGATGCGGGCGACTCCGTCGGCGCGGGCCTGGGCGGCGACCGCGGCGGTGACGGCCGGTGCGACGCGCTCGTCGAAGGGGCTCGGGATGACGTACGCGGGCGTGGCGTCGTCCCCGACGACGCCGGCCAGCGCGCCGGCGGCGGCCACCTTCATGTTCTCGGTGATGGTGGAGGCCCGCACGTCCAGC
Source organism: Nonomuraea sp. 3N208 (assembly GCF_052245935.1). Taxonomy (NCBI): domain Bacteria; kingdom Bacillati; phylum Actinomycetota; class Actinomycetes; order Streptosporangiales; family Streptosporangiaceae; genus Nonomuraea; species Nonomuraea sp. 3N208. Next base: position 363,757 of record NZ_JBQQBR010000005.1, read on the forward strand.
GCGCCCCTGAACACGCCGGGGAACGCCAGCACGTTGTTGATCTGGTTGGGGAAGTCGGAGCGGCCGGTGGCGACGACCGCGGCGTGCCTGGCGGCCACCTCGGGGTGGACCTCCGGGGTCGGGTTGGACAGGGCGAACACGATCGCGTCCTTGGCCATCGACGCGATGGCCTGCTCGGACACGGTGGACCCGGACAGCCCCACGAACACGTCGGCGCCCGCCAGGGCCTCCTCCGTGGAGCCGGTGTGCCCGGACCGGTTGGTGTCGCGGGCCAGCGCCTCCTTGAACGGGTTGAGGCCTTCCCTGCCCTCGTAGATCATGCCCTTGGAGTCGGAGACCGCGATGTCGCCGATGCCGGCCTCCAGGAGGATGCGGGTGACCGCGACGCCGGAGGCGCCGGCGCCGGCCACGACCGCGCGCAGGTCGCCGAGGGGGCGGCCGGTCAGGCGGGCGGCGTTCTGGAGCGCGGCGAGCACCACGATGGCGGTGCCGTGCTGGTCGTCGTGGAAGACGGGGATGTCGAGCAGCTCGCGCAGGCGGGCCTCGACCTCGAAGCAGCGGGGTGCGCTGATGTCCTCGAGGTTGATGCCGCCGAACGACGGCGCCAGCCGGACGACGGTCTCCACGAGGGCGTCCACGTCGGTGCAGTCGAGGCAGATGGGGACGGCGTCGACGTTCGCGAACTCCTTGAACAGCAGCGCCTTGCCCTCCATGACCGGCATGGCGGCCGAAGGGCCTATATCCCCCAGGCCGAGCACGGCGGTGCCGTCGGTGACGACGGCGACCACCCTGGAGACCCAGGTGTAGTCGTTGACGAGCGCGGGCGTTTCGGCGATGGCGGTGCAGACCCGGGCGACGCCGGGCGTGTAGGCGAGCGACAGGTCGTCCGCGTCGCGGACGTGAACAGTGGAGCGAACCTCGATCTTGCCGCCGCGGTGCAGCGCGAATGCCGGATCGAGATCGAGTTTTTCGACGGATGCAGAAGCGGGCGTGGCAGCCACAGCGACCCCTGACAATCGTTGGAAATCGATAGAAGCGTAGAAACCTTCGGCGGACGAGCGCGAGCGGTCTGGCTTCGGTAGCTGCCAGGATCCCCTCGGCGATCATCGTCGTGAGGGGGTTCGGGGGTCACCCGTCATCCCATCCTGCCACATGGTGAGATGGTGTTCGGTGTCGGCGTTGTCGCCGTTCCGTTGACGCATCGTTAAACCTCTGATGACCGACTGGTGCAAAACCCCACTTAAACTGCACAAAACCCCGAGTACCACTTTCGAGGAGGCCGTACATGGCCCTCAGTCTTAAGGGCCGCCGTGGCTACGCCGCCGGCGCGCTCGTCCTGACCGCTGCTCTCGCGCTGACCGCGTGCGGCAGCGACACCGGCTCGAGCTCCGGCACCACCGCTGCGACCGCCGGCGCAGCCGGCGGAGTCAAGCTGGTCCAGCCCGGCAAGCTCACGGTCTGCACGAACATTCCGTACGAGCCGTTCCAGTTCAAGGACGGGAGCGGCAAGATCGTCGGATTCGACGTGGACATCGTCGACCTGGCCGCGAAGAAGCTGGGCGTCACGCAGAACATCGTGGACATCGACTTCGCGGTGATCAAGAGCGGCGCCGCCATGGCCGCGGGCAAGTGCGACGTGGCCGCCGCCGGCATGACGATCACCGACGAGCGGAAGAAGAACATCGACTTCTCCGACCCGTACTTCGACGCCACGCAGGCGCTGCTGGCCAAGAAGGGCACGGGCGCGACGTCGCTGGCCGACGTCAAGGCGAAGAACCTCAAGCTCGGCGCCCAGGCCAGCACCACCGGCCTCGACTACGTCAAGCAGCAGGGCTTCAACCCTACCGAGTACGCCGACTCCGCCAAGGAGCTGCTGGCCCTGCAGGCCGGACAGGCCGACGTGATCGTCCAGGACCTGCCGGTCGTGCTGACCTGGCTGAAGAAGCCTGACATCGCCGCGAAGTTCGAGCTGATCGGCAGCCTCGACACCGGCGAGCAGTACGGCGTCGGCCTCAAGAAGGGTGCCGACCCGGTCCTGCTCAAGACGATCAACGAGGAGATCGCCAAGGCCAAGCAGGACGGCACCTACGAGAAGATCTACATGAAGTGGTTCGGCAAGAAGCCGGGCGAGCTGGGCTGATCCATGGCCGACCAGCCGAAGACGGCTGAGCCTGCCCGCGCCAGGCTCAGCCCTCGGAAGAAGCAGCGGATCGTCCGGGGCATCCAGTATGTCGTCCTGGTTCTGGTGCTCGTCGGTGTCGCGTCGTATGCCGACTGGGGCAGCCTGGCGCAGAACTTCGCCAAGGCCGAGGTGGCCCAGGAGGCCCTGCCCGAGCTGTTCACCGTCGCACTGAAGAACACGATCGTCTACTCGGTCGGCGGGTTCGTCATCGCGTTCGTGCTGGGCCTGGTGTTCGCGCTCATGCGGATCTCCCAGGTCCGGCCCTACCGCTGGATCGCGATCGTCTACATCGAGATCTTCCGCGGCCTGCCCGCGCTGCTGATCTTCCTGATGATCACGTTCCTCCCGCTGGCGCTGCCCGGGTTCGCCGTGCCCGGCGGAACCTACGGCCAGGGCATGCTCGGGCTCGGCCTCGTGGGCGCCGCCTACCAGGCAGAGGTCTTCCGCGCGGGCCTGCAGGCCGTGCCCAAGGGGCAGACCGAGGCCGCGAGATCGCTGGGCATGTCCGCCTCCCGCGCGCAGTTCACCGTGGTGATCCCCCAGGCGATCCGCATGGTCATCCCGCCGACCATGAACCAGTTCGTGGCCCTGCTCAAGGACTCCTCCCTGGTGTTGTTCCTCGGCGTCTCCGGCGAGTACGTCGAGCTGGCCAAGTTCGGCAATGACCTGGCCTCCCAGTACGCCAACGCCACACCGATCATGGTGACCGGCGTGACGTACCTGATCGTCACGATCCCGCTGGGATACCTCGTGACTCGGTTGGGTGGACGCAAGGGGAGGACCGTATGACGCACGCCATCGAGCTGAGAGACCTGCACAAGTACTTCGGCCAGAACGAAGTGCTCAAGGGCATCGACATGGCGGTCGAGCCCGGCCAGGTGGTCTGCGTCATCGGCCCCTCGGGGTCGGGCAAGTCCACCCTGCTGCGCTGCGTGAACCTGCTGGAGGCGCCCACCAGGGGCAAGGTGTTCGTCGAGGGCGTCGAGGTCACCGACCCCGACGTGGACATCGACGCCGTACGACGCCGCATCGGCATGGTGTTCCAGCAGTTCAACCTCTTCCCGCACATGACCGCGCTGCAGAACGTGATGATCTCCCAGCAGCGGGTGCTCAAGCGGAGCAAGAAGGAAGCCGAGATCGTCGCCAGGGAGAACCTGGAGAAGGTCGGCGTCGGCGAAAAATGCGACTCCTACCCGGTGCAGCTGTCCGGCGGGCAGCAGCAACGGGTGGCGATCGCCAGGGCGCTGGCCATGGACCCGGACCTGATGTTGTTCGACGAGCCGACCTCGGCGCTGGACCCGGAGCTCGTCGGAGACGTCCTCACCGTCATGCGCAAGCTGGCGGAGGAGGGCATGACCATGCTCGTCGTCACCCACGAGATGGGGTTCGCGCGCGAGGTGGCCGACCGGGTGGTGTTCATGGACGGCGGCGTGATCGTCGAGGACGGCGCGCCGGCAAAGGTGATCGGCGACCCCAGCCAGGAACGCACCCGCGCGTTCCTGCACCGCGTCCTGCACCCGGAGGGTTGACCACCCAAGGGGATGGCACCGAGCAGGCGGGATGCGCCGGCATCCCGCCGCTCATGTAATACTCCGGCATGGACCTGACCTCTTACGCCGAGTGGGCGGTCCGCCTGGCCAACGATCCCGCGCCGCCGCCCGACCTGATGCGGCTGCGGGACGAGCTGGCCGCGGTCTTCGACGCGGCCGGTGACGATCGGGCCGTGGCGGAGCTGCTCAACGCCCTGCTCGTGCGTTATCCGGTGCGTCCGCAACTGTCGGACCACGACGGCCACGGCTGGCACCTCCACCTGGCCGAGGACCCCGCCGCCACCGCCGTGATGGGCTTGGCCGCGGTCGTGGCGGAGCTGGGCGTGGATCGGCTGGGCCGCTGCCGTGAGCCGCACTGCGGGCAGGCCTTCCTCGACACCTCCTCCAACCGCTCCCGCCGCTACTGCTCGGCCCGCTGCGCCAGCCGCGCCAACGTCGCCGCCTTCCGCGCCCGCCGCAAGAACGTCTCCTGAGCCGCCAGAACGGCCCCAGGCCGCTCTAGCGTCGCCATCTCCTCATCAGGGGCCAGTAGCGCAGCACGACACGCCCCACGATGTCGTGGACCGGCCCGAAGTCCCAGCTGTCGCGCCGCCCACTGGCCCGCTGGTTGTCACTCTCCAGCCACCACCCGTCCGCCCCGTGCCACTGGGCCCGTTTCACGATCAGCTGATCGGGATCACCGGGGAGCCTGGCCACCACGAGATCGCCCGGATGGACGGTGGCGTTCCTGCGCACCAGGAGCCAGTCACCGGGAACCAGCCCTGGGCGCATGGAGTCCCCCTCGACACGCACTCGCATACGCTCTGACCCCCCACTCCGCAGGCGTTCGGACCCGAGTAAGGTCGGTTGTGGACCAAGCTGATTCAGCATCCAGGAAGGACTTTCTGATGCTCGCACGACTGCTACGACCCAAGCATGTCGCTTCCGCACACTGCGACCTGCCCTGTGGGGTCTACGACCCCGCTCAGGCCCGTATCGAGGCCGAGTCGGTCAAGGCGATCATGGAAAAGTACGCGGCCAACGAGGACGCGGTCTTCCGGGCCCGCGCGCTGACCATCAAGGAGGAGCGCGCCGAGCTCGTCAAGCACCACCTGTGGGTGCTGTGGACCGACTACTTCAAGCCTCCGCACCTCGAACAGTACCCCCAGCTTCACCAGCTCTTCTGGGACGCCACGAAGCTCGCGGGCGCCGCCGGTGCCAAGGGCACGGTCGACGTCTCCAAGGCCGAGGACCTGCTGGGCAAGATCGACGAAATCTCCAAGATCTTCTGGGAGACCAAGGCCGCCTAAAACGGCACATAAGGCTCTGTGCGGTCACAAGCCGCGCAGAGCCTTTTCGGTCGATGGCGAGTCTGAATCGTCCAAGCACCTCTCCGGGGCGGTAAGTTGCAGTTGGCATCGGATTCGCGAGGAGGAACGTGACCGAGGAAACCGAGACGCGCGCGGAAGGCGTGGCCGACATCCGCGACGTGGTGAGCATCAGGCTCCCCGCCGCGAGTGCCTACCTATCTGTGTTGCGTACGGCCACCGCCGGACTGGCGGCGCGGCTGGACTTCACGCTGGACGAGATCGAGGATCTGCGGATCGCGGTCGACGAGGCGTGCGCCATGTTGCTGAGCGAGGCGGTGCCAGGCACCGACCTGACGGCCGAGTTCGAGCTGACCGGGCACGAGATGCAGGTCAGAGTCGAGGTGGCGACGGTCGGCAGCTCCGCGCCCAAGCGGGACGACTTCGCCTGGATGGTCCTGACCGCCCTGGCGGACGATGTCGACGCGGTGACCGACTCCCCCGATCGCATGGCGATCGTCCTGCGTAAGCGCCGAGGCGCGGCGAGGTCGGCGTGACGGAAGGGACTGGAGCCATGGCCACCAGCGAACACGCCGTGCCCGACAGGGTGCGCGCCCGCCAGCTTTTCGCCGAGCTGGCCGAGCTGGGACCTGAGGAGCCGCGCCGCCAGCGCATCAGGGACGAGCTGGTCGAGCTTCACCTTCCCCTGGTCGAATACCTCGCTCGCCGCTTCCGCAACAGGGGCGAATGGCTCGACGACCTCACCCAGGTCGCCACGATCGGTCTGATCAAGTCCATCGACCGCTTCGACCTCAACCGCGGCGTGGAGTTCTCCACCTACGCCACGCCCACCATCGTCGGCGAGATCAAGCGACACTTCCGCGACAAGGGCTGGGCGGTCCGGGTGCCGCGCCGCCTGCAGGAGCTCAAGCTCTCGCTGACCAAGGCCATAAGCGATCTGTCGCAGCGCGAGGGCCGCGCCCCGACGGTGGCCGAGCTGGCCTCCTACCTGAAGATGACCGAGGAGGAGGTGCTCGAGGGCCTGGAGTCGGCCAACGCCTACTCCACCGTCTCGCTCGACGCGCCGGACTCCGGCGACGACGACGCCCCCGCGGTGTCCGACTCGCTCGGCATCGTGGACGAGTCGCTCGAGGGCGTCGAATACCGCGAGTCGCTCAAACCCCTGCTCGAGCGGCTGCCGCCGCGGGAGAAGCGCATCCTGCTGCTGCGCTTCTTCGGCAACATGACGCAGTCGCAGATCGCCACCGAGCTGGGCATCTCGCAGATGCACGTCTCGCGCCTGCTGGCCCGCACGCTGGCGCAGCTGCGCGAGGGACTGACAGCCGACGACTAACCGTCGCCGTAGAGCGCGTGGGTGGTGGGAGGCACCAGCAGCGTCACCAGCCCGGTCAGGGCGACCACGGTCAGCGGGATCCCGAGCTGCGGCTGGCCCGACTGGATGAGCGTGACGGCGACGGGCGCCACGAAGATCTGGGCCAGCACGCCGGGCGCACGCCCCCACCGCTCCATTTTGAACAGGCCACCCCAGGCCACCCAGAGCAGCCCGGCCCCGACCAGCGCCGCGAACGCCGCCTCTGCCACGGCTGTGGTCATGTCGTCAGGTTTGCCGGTCAGCGCCTCCACCGCGACGAAGACGCCTAGCCCGAGGGCGACGAGGCCCTCAAGGGCGACGACGACGACGGCGATCATGAGGGTGAGTGGACGACGATTCACGCCCGTACCCTATCCCGCGAAGACCACGTCCCGAGCAGGTGGCGATCGCGGGCTACGCTGGCGCTATGCGCGCGATGTTGCTGGTGAACCCCAAGGCCACGACTACGAACGCCCGCACGCGGGACGTGCTGATCCGCGCGCTCGGCGCGGCCGTGGAGCTCTCCGTCGAGGAGACCCGCTACCGGGGGCACGCGGCGGCGCTGGCCGCCACCGCCCGGGCCAAGGGATACGACGTGGTGGCGGTGCTGGGGGGCGACGGGACGATCAACGAGACCGTCAACGGCCTGCTCAACCCGGTCAACGGCGACGACGCCCCGCCCCTGGACGATCCCAGCGCCGGCCGGCCCGCGCTGATCGTCATCCCCGGCGGCAGCGCGAACGTGTTCGCCCGTGCGCTCGGCCTGCCCAACGACCCGGTGGAGTCCACGGGCGCGGTGCTGGAGGCACTCAGGGAGGGCCGGCGCAGGACCGTGGGCCTGGGCCAGGCCCTCTGGGAGGGGCGGAGCAGGTACTTCACGTTCTGCTCGGGAATGGGGTACGACGCCGAGGTTGTACGGGCCGTGGAGGGCCTGAGAGGCACGGGCCGCAAAGCGTCACCGGCACGGTATGTGAACACGGCTCTACGGCACTATCTGGCCACGGACAAACGGCATCCGGCGATGACGCTGACCGGCCCGGGGATCCCGACCGCCGAGGGCGTGTTCATGGCGATCGTTTCCAACACCTCACCGTGGACATATGTCGGCGGCAGGCCGGTGCGGCCGACCCCGTGGGCGAGTTTCGAGACGGGACTCGACCTGCTGGGACTGCGCCGCATGGGGTTGATGACGCTCACACCGGTGATCCGGCACATCCTCACGGAGAGTGACCACCTTCCCTCCGGCCGGCATCTCGTTCAGCTGCATGACGAGGCCGAGTTCACACTCAGAGCGGACCGCCCCGTGGCCTTTCAGCTGGACGGGGACTACCTGGGAGAGCGCGAAAAGGTGACATTCCGGTCTACACCGAACGCGTTACAAGTTCTGGTCTAGCCGGTTACATTCGGTCATTGTGTGACGCATCCGACATCCATAACGGCCAAAACTTCGCCCCAACCCCCTTGCGTGCACTCTCCGTGGCTGAAAAGCTCACTACTGACGTCGGAACGTAGGACCTTTAACAACCCCAGAGGTCCTACCAGGGCGTCAGCGGGCAGCCCCCGGTCCCTGACGGGATTTGGGGTACTTGTTCGCGCGAGTTAGTGAAACTCTTCACAAAGTAGTAGCCGCACGGAGCCGACCTAAGGCTCCATCTACTAAGGAGTGGACGCATGGACTGGCGCCACCGAGCTGCCTGCCGTGACGTGGACCCCGAGCTGTTCTTCCCGATCGGCAACACCGGCCCTGCCCTCATGCAGATCGAGGAGGCCAAGCAGGTCTGCCGGTCGTGCTCGGCCGTCGACGCCTGCCTGAAGTGGGCGCTGGAGTCCGGGCAGGACGCCGGCGTTTGGGGCGGCCTGAGCGAGGACGAGCGTCGCGCGCTCAAGCGCCGCAGCGCTCGCGCCCGCGCCCGCGCCACCGCCTGACTCGCTTCACGGGCTCACGCCCGTCGGGAGCGGGATCGACAGCACGGCCTCCGTGCCGCCTCCGATGCGCGGCTGGATGCAGATCCTGCCCGACAGCTCCCCTTCGACGAGCGTACGGACGATCTGCAGGCCGAGGCTGGTCGAGCTGTCGAGGTCGAAGCTCTCGGGCAGGCCTCGCCCGTCGTCCCACACGGTGACGTTGAGCCGGTCGAGCGCCGGCTCCACCACCACCTCCAGCCGCTTGGGCCGTCCATGCTGCAACGCGTTCTGCAACAGCTCGGTCAGCGCCATGGCGAGCGGCGTGGCGATCAACGACGGCAGCACGCCGAACCCGCCGACGCGCCGCGGCGTGACCGCGACCTCGGGCGACGACACCTCCCCCGCCATCGCGATCACCCGGTCGGCGATCTCGTCGAAGTTCACGAACTCCTCGGGCGCGTGCGACAAGGTCTCGTGCACGATGGCGATCGACCCGACCCGGCGTACCGCCTCCTCCAGCGCCTCCCGGCCCTCCGGGACCTGCAGGCGCCGCGCCTGCAGGCGGAGCAGCGCCGCCACGGTCTGCAGGTTGTTCTTCACCCGGTGGTGGATCTCGCGGATGGTGGCGTCCTTGGTCATCAGCTCGCGCTCGCGGCGCCGCAGCTCCGTGACGTCCCTGATGAGCACCAGCGCCCCGATGCGGCCCCCGCCGACAATCAGCGGTATTGCTCTGAGCTGCACGATCGTGCCGCCGGACTCGACCTCGGTCTCCTTGGCCGCGCGCCCGCTGGCCACGATCATGAGGTCCTCGTTGATCGGCTCGTCGGAGTAGCACAGGGTGGCGGTGACCCGGCCCAGCTCGGCGCCGACCAGGTCGGCGTGCAGGCCGAGGCGGCGGTAGGCGGACAGAGCGTTCGGAGAGGCGTACGTGACACGCCCGGCGCGGTCGAGCCTGAGCAGGCCGTCGCCGACGCGCGGCGAACGCACCAGGATCGGCTCCTCGCCGGAGAACGGGAAGCGGCCCTCGGCCACCATCTGCGCCAGGTCGGAGGCGCTCTGCAGGTAGGTCAGCTCCAGGCGGGAAGGCGTGCGGGCGGAGGACAGGTTCGTGGAGCGCTGGATCACCGCCAGGAAGCGGCCCTCGCCGCCCTCGACCGCGCGCCGGACCGGGATGGTCTCCTCCCTGACAGGAACGCCCGTGGACCAGTCGGGGTCGCCCTCACGGCAGATGCGGCGCTCGTTCCAGGCCGTGTCAATGAGGTGGCGCTCGCCCTTTGCCGCCACGCTGCCGACGATGTCGTCGTGGTAGACGGTGGGCCCGGTCGTGGGGCGCATCTGGGCGATCGCGATCCAGCCGTTCTCCCCCAACAGGGGCGCCCACAGGATGAGGTCGGCGAACGACAGATCGGCCAGCAGCTGCCAGTCGGAGACCAGCGAGTGCAGCCAATCGAGGTCCGCCTCATCGAGTGCGGTGTGGCGGGCGACGAGGTCGCTGAGAGTCGGCACGAATGCATCATGCGTGCTCTGCCCCGTCAGAACCAAACCGGCCCGGCGGAGTCCCGGGGAGTCAGGACGCCGATGAGCGGGCATTACTCCCCGGTAGGCCGCCGCACGCCCGCCTACTCGCGCAGTGAACACGAATACGGCATCGTTCACGCGACTGGCCTTTTGGTGAAATCTCATATTGTGAGAACAGTCACACTGCCGAAGTCGCTCGGATCCCAGGGCGGGGTTGTGCGGGGGAAGCCGGAGGTGATCTCCACGGGCAGGTGGTACCGCTTCGTACATGCGCAGACCTGCGGCGGGCCGCTGGACGCGGCCACCGTACCGGCCTCGGTTGCGAGCGTGCGCACCGCTGTGGATATCCTTCACCATCGGCCTGAGCAGCCCGGATTCGCGCATGCCCGGCACCGTCCGCGCCCGGTGCCGGTCGGCCGCTGTCGCCCGCGGTTGACCGTTCTGGCCAATGTGGGTTCCGATGATCTCGCGGTGATCAGACACGCCTCACCGCCGTGGCAGAAGTGAAGGTGAGCGCGTGACCGAAGACAGCCCCCGCGTACCGAAGTACTACGACGTCAAACGCAGCCTGCTAGAGCTCACCAAGAGCCTGCCGCCGGGCACGGCGCTGCCGCCCGAGCGCACGCTGGCCGTGCGGTTCGAGACCTCGCGCACCACGGTCCGCCAGGCGCTCACCGAACTCGTGGTGGAGGGGCGGCTGCTGCGCATCCAGGGCAAGGGCACGTTCGTGGCACAGCCGAAGGTGGCGCAGGTGCTCCAGCTGACCTCGTACATCGGGGACCTGCGCACCGCCGGCCTGGAGCCGGACACCAAGATCCTCGAGATGGGTTACATCACCGCGGACGAGGCCCTGGCGCGGCGGCTGGCCATCAACCCGGGCGGGCGCGTGCTGCGCATCCACCGGCTCCGGCTGGCCAACGGTGAGCCCGTGTCCATCGACACCACCCATCTGTCGGCGCGGCGCTTCCCGCGGCTGCGGCGGGAGCTGGAGGTGCACTCGTCGCTGTACGAGACGCTGCACAACGCCTACAACGTGCGGCTCACGGACGCCGAGGAGATCATCGAGACCGTGCTGGCGACGCCCTACGACGCCAAGGCCCTCGGCGTGGACGTCGGCCTCCCCATGCTCCTCCTCACCCGCCACGCCTTCGACGCCGACGGCAACCCGGTTGAGTGGGCGCAATCTTTGTACCGCGGCGACCGGTATAAGTTCGTCACGCGTCTGCGCCGTCCATAAACCCCCCAACCCTTCTTTCTTTACGGCGTGGCCGGCTTGGCCGCCTCGCCGACGTCGGCGCGCGACATTCAAGCGCCGGTCGTGAACGCTCACGTGGTTCTCGCCGTTACGAGCGTCTTGTGGGCCGGCTAAGTGGTTCATGGCTGCCACGCTGCTGTGCCTACGCTGGTGCTATGAGCATCGTTGTCGTCGCAGGGACTGACAGTGGGGTCGGCAAGACCGTTGTCGCGGCGGCGGTCGCTGTGCTGGCGAGGGGGCGTGGGGCTTCCGTGGCTGTGGTCAAGCCTGCTCAGACGTGCCTCGCTCCGGGTGAGGCCGGGGATGTCGACCTGATCATCCGGCTCGCCGGGGTCACCACGACCTTCGAGTTGTGTCGGTTTGCCGAGCCGCTGTCCCCTGCGGCGGCGGCCAGGGTTACTGGGACGCCGACGGTTTCCATGGTCGATGTCGTGCGGTTGGTGCGGGAGCTCCGGGAGAGCAACCGGCTGGTGCTCGTGGAGGGGACCGGGGGGTTGCTGGAGCGGTATGACGAGGATGGCGCGACCATCGCCGATCTGGCGCGGTCGTTGAGCGCGCAGGTGCTCGTGGTGGTGAGGACCGGGCGCGGGAGCGTCAATCAGGCGGCGCTCACTCTGGAGGCCCTCGCGCACCGTGGGCTCGATCTGGCCGGGCTCGTCATCGGGCGGTGGCCGGACGAGCCCGGGGTCGTGGAGCGGAGCAACGTGGCCGATCTGGAGATGCTGGCGGCGCGGCCGCTGGCGGGTGCACTGCCGGACGGGGCGGGCGGACTCGGCAAGGAGGCGTTCACGCAGGTGGCGCGCCACGGGTTGGGTGCCACGCTGGGCGGGGTGTTCGATCCCGCGGCGTTCCGGCAGCAGGTCCTGTAGCCCTCTCGCAGTCCATCAGTGGTTGAGCGGAGCGGCAGGTTCTTGGAGTCGGTCTCCCTGTAGGTCTCCACGGTAGGGCTAGCCCCACCATCCATCCGCACACCAGACCTATTTCGCGTCTTCCCCACAGGTCAATACCGTTGAAGCATGAAAGTCCCCCGTCCATGGTCGGCACGGGCCTGGCTCGACACGGCGCACGTGATGGTCGGCCTGCCGGTCGCCATAGTGCTCGGTGGGCTGACGCTCGTCCTGATCGTGGCGCCTCCCCTGCTGCGGCGCGGGCTGCCGTGGTTCACCCGGGTGCAGCGCTCCCGGTTCGAGGCGTTCCTCGGTGTGCGCATCCCGCCCGTGCCCACGCCGAGCCAGTGGCGCAGCGCGGCCACGTGGCGGCAGATCGGCTACCACCTGCTGTCCCCGTTCGTGGGGGCGGGTGCCGCGTTCCTGGTGGCGGTGGCGTGGGGCGGAGCGGTCGTGGGGCTGCTGTCGTCCCTGCCGGCGAAGGTGCAGCGCCCGCCGCTGGAGTTCGAGATCGACCTCAGGGACAACCGGGTGGTGGCGGTCTTCATGGTGGTCGGACTGGCGCTGCTGCTGCTCGCGCCGATCCTGGCCCGCGGCATGGCGGCACTGGACCTGTCCGTGGCGCGTACGCTGCTCGGCCCCAGCAGGTCCGAGCTGGGGCAGCGGATCGAGACGCTGACCGAGAGCCGGGCCGGCGTGATCGACGCGGCCGACGCCGAGCGCCGCAGGATCGAGCGGGACCTGCACGACGGCGCCCAGCAACGGCTGGTCTCCCTCGCCATGAACCTGGGCCTGGCCAGGGCGACCCTGACCGACCTGCCCGAGCCGGCCAAGGAGGCCATCGTGCAGGCGCACGAGGAGGCCAAGCAGGCGTTGAAGGAGCTACGCGACTTCGTCCGCGGCCTGCATCCGGCCGTGCTCAACGACCAGGGCCTGGACGCGGCGCTGTCCGGCGTCGCCGCCCGCGCCCCCTTCCCCGTGAGGTTGCACGTCGACATCGAGCGGCGTGCCACTCCGACCATCGAGGCGGTGGCCTTCTTCACCGTGTCCGAAGCACTCACCAACATCGCCAAGCACGCCGCGGCCACCAAGGCCGAGGTGCGCGTGCGGCGCGAGCACCACCGGCTGCACGTGATCGTGTACGACGACGGCTGCGGCGGCGCCCGGCTGGACGGCGGCACCGGGCTGCGCGGCCTGGCCCAGCGCATACACTCCGTCGACGGGACGCTCCGGCTGTCCAGCCCGCTCGGCGGCCCGACGACGATCGAGGTGGAACTGCCGTGCGAGTAGTGCTCGCCGAGGATTCCGTGCTCCTGCGCGAGGGGCTGATCCGACTGCTCGGCGCCTCGGGCATGGAGGTCGTGGCGGCCGTGGACGAGGCCGAGGGCCTGCTGCGGGCGGCCGAGGAGCACCGGCCGGAGTTGGTCATCACCGACGTGCGGATGCCCCCCACACACACCGACGAGGGCCTGCGGGCCGCGCTCGTGCTGCGCCGCCAGCAGCCGGGCCTGCCGGTGCTGGTGCTCTCGCAGTACGTCGAGGAGCGCTACGCCGCCCAGTTGCTGGCCTCGGCCGCGAACGGCGGCGTCGGCTACCTGCTGAAGGACCGGGTGGCGGACGTGACCGAGTTCATCGACGCGCTGCGCAGGGTGGCCTCCGGCGGCACCGCGCTCGACCCTGAGGTCGTGGCCCAGCTGTTGCTGAGGGGTAACAGCGATCCTCTGGAGCGGCTGACGCCCCGAGAGCACGAGGTGCTCAGGCTGATGGCGGAAGGGCGGTCCAACGCCGGCATCGGCCAGGCGCTCGTGCTCAGCGAGGGCGCGGTGGGCAAGCACATCGGCAACATCTTCGCCAAGCTCGACCTGTCCCCGGCCGAGGGCGACCACCGGCGGGTGCTCGCCGTGCTGCAGTTCCTGAAGATCAGGAGCCTGCCGTGAGAGCCGTCTGGCTGACGGCGGGCGCCGTGGTGACGGTGATCGCGCTGCTCATCTCCACGGTGCTGGTCTGGCGCGGGTTCGCCAGGGCCAGGACGCCGACGGACGTCACGGAGAGGTCCATCCCGTTCACGAAGGACAAGGTCGAGATCGCGGCGGCCGCGGGGCAGGTCGATCTCTTCCTCGTGCCCGGCCAGGCAGGCGAGCTGTTGATCCGAAGAACGTTGCGGTGGTCCAGGGACCGGCCGAACGTCACCGAGGACTGGGACGCCGACGCCTCGGCCCTACGCCTCGAGGCGGTCTGCCCGCGCTCCGACCAGCCGGACGGCCCCGTCTGCTGGGCCGCGTACACGATCACCGTGCCGCCGGAGACCGACATCGTGGCCAGCACGACCCGGGGCGAGCTCGCCGTGGCCGAGGCCTTCGGGAGCCTGCGTCTGACCTCCGTCTCGGGCGACGTCCGCCTCCACGACGTCGCCGGCCCTGTGTGGGCCAGGACCGGCACCGGGAACATCGAGGGGGAACGGCTCGACGGCGACGAAGCCGACGTGGAGGCCGGCTCGGGAAAATTGCGCCTGTCGTTCAACAGCCCGCCGACGTCTGTCAGGGCTGTGGTCAGGACCATAGGCAACATCACCGTGCTCGTGCCCGACGTCGCTTACAACGTGACGGTCGACGCCACCAACTCCACACTCGGCATCAAACGGGACAGGGAATCACCGCGGAAGATCGTCGCAACGACGGCGGAGGGCTCCGTGACCTTGTTCGACCATTGAAGGTCTGTTTACCCGTGTGACTGGTTGGTAAGTTCCCCGGCATGGAGTCTGCGAAGCACGCCGGTGACGCCGCCGTCGCCGTGTCCAAGGCCTATGGCGTTGAGACCATGTTCACCTTGTCCGGGGGTCACGTCTTCCCGCTCTACGACGGCGCGGTGCACGAGGACATGCGCATCCTCGACGTACGCCACGAGCAGAGCGCAGTGTTCGCCGCCGAGGCGACTGCCAGGCTGACCAGGAGGCCTGGACTGGCCGTGCTGACCGCCGGCCCCGGCATCACCAACGGCGTCAGCGGCATCGCGACCGCTCACTTCAACGGCTCGCCGGTGGTCGTCATGGGCGGGCGTGCGCCCAAGTCGCGCTGGGGCAGCGGCGCGCTGCAGGAGATGGACCACCCGCCGCTGCTGGGCCCGATCACCAAGCTGTCGTTCACCGCGAGCGACGCAGAGTCGGTCGGCCAGGAGGTCGAGTCGGCCTTCCGTACGGCCATCGCCCCTCATCGCGGGCCGGTCTTCGTCGACTTCTACATGGATCACCTGTTCTCCCCCTCGCCGGTGCACGCGGTGCAGACGCAGACGCCGTCGCCGCTGGAGCCCGATCCCGACGACGTGGCCGCGATCGCGCGGCTGCTGGCCGAGGCCGAGCGCCCGGTGCTGGTGTACGGCTCGGACGTGTGGATGGACCGGGCCGAGGAGGCCGCCCGCGACTTCGCCGAGACGTGGCGGCTTCCGGTCATCCCCAACGGCCAGGGCCGCGGCGTCCTGCCCTCGGGGCACGAGCTGCTGGTCACCCGGGCCCGCGGGCAGGCCTTCGCCCAGGCCGACCTGGTGATCGTGGTCGGCACCCCGCTCGACTTCCGCCTGGGCTATGGGTGGTTCGGTGGCAAGGACGGGTCGCCGCTGGCCCGCGTGGTGCACATCACGGACACTCCGTCGCAGCTGGCCACGCACATGCAGCCGGCCGCGTCCGCCGGCGGCGACCTGTCGGTGGTGTTCTGGAGCCTCGGCACGGCCTGCGGCGACGCGGGGGTCAAGCCGGACGCGTACGCCTCGTGGGTGTCGAAGCTGTCCGATGCGGCCGCCGCGGCCATCGCAGGCGACGCCGAGCTCCTGGCCTCGGACTCCGACCCGATCCACCCCATGCGCGTGTACGGCGAGCTGGGCAAGGTGCTGGCCGAGGACGCCGTGGTGATCGGCGACGGCGGCGACTTCGTCTCCTACGCGGGCAAATACGTCGAGCCCCGGCAGCCGGGCAACTGGCTCGACCCCGGCCCGTACGGCTGCCTGGGCACCGGCCTCGGCTACTCCATCGCCGCCCGCCTGGCCAGGCCGTCCTCCCAGGTGGTGCTGCTGCTCGGTGACGGCGCGGCCGGCTTCTCGCTGATGGACGTCGACACCCTCGTACGCCACCGGCTGCCGGTCGTCATGATCTGCGGCAACAACGGCATGTGGGGCCTGGAGAAGCACCCCATGCAGCTGCTGTACGGCTACGACGTGGCCGCGGACCTGCAGCCGCAGTGCCGCTACGACCAGGTCGTGACCGCGCTGGGCGGCGGGGGCGAGCTGGTCACCAAGCCGTCGGAGATCGGCCCGGCGCTGCGCAGGGCGTTCGACTCCGGCATCCCGTACATGGTGAACATCGCGACCGACCCGCAGGTCGCCTACCCCCGCAACACCACCGGCGTATAGCCGCCACTACGGCGTGGCGGACGTGCCGGGAGTCGCCGACGACGTCGAGCAGACGCCGTCGATGACGACCAGCGAGATCGGTTTGGTCACGTCGTAGGCTGTGCCGCCGACTGGATTGGTCTTCTGGATCTTGCCACAGCGCATGCCGGCGGTGGTGCTGGTGTTGTCGATCACGTGCGTGTCGAAGCCGGCCGCCTTCACCATCTCCTCGCCCTTCAGGAACGGCATCCCGACGACCTTGGGCACGAGCACCTTCTTGACGGTCGGCGTGGGCGTGCCCGACGGCGTCTTCGACGGTGTCGAGGTAGGCGTCTTCGACGGCGTGGGAGTCGGGGTCTCCTCTTTCTCGGTCTTCGTGGGCCTGGGCCGGGTGGTCGTCGGCCTGGGATCCGGTGTCGGGGTGATTTTGGGCTTGGGCTTCGTGGTGGACGGCTTGGGCGTGGTCTTGGGCGTGCTCTCCTTCGCGGCGGGAACCGTGGTGTTCGTCGGCGTCGGGTCGCCGGTGGTCATGCCGGTCAGCGCGACCGCGGTGGCGCCGGCACCGAGCACGACCACCGCGGCGATGCCGGCGATCAGGCCGGTCCTGCGCGGGGCCTTGGCGGCGCGGCGGCCGCGCCGCTCGGCCACCGTCGTCTCCTCCGGGCCGGCCATGCGCACGCCGGTCCGGTACGGGTCGGCGTCTGACTGACCGGTCTGGTGCGGGCCCGCGGCGTATTGTCCGGTCTGGTGCGCCGGGTAGTCCGCCGGCGGCAGCATGGTGGCCCCGGTGACCGGCGGCTGCATCGGTTCGGGGGCCTGGCCTCTGGCGATCGCGCGGGCCGCCTCGCTCATGGCCTTGGCCGTCGGATAACGCCTGGCCGGGTCCTTCGACAGAGCGATCTCGACCAGCGTGCGCACCGCCTGCGGGATGTCGGGCGGCAGCGGCGGCGGGGCCTCGCGGATGTGCTTGAGCGCGATCGTGACCGCGCTGTCGCCGTCAAACGGCCGCTGCCCCACCAGGCACTCGTACGCGACCACGCCGAGCGCGTAAATGTCGACCGCAGGCGTGACGGGCGCGCCCTCGGCCTGCTCAGGGGCGCAGTAGGCGGCCGTGCCCAGCACCATGCCGGCGTCGGTGAGCCGGTTGGCCAGGTCGGAGCGGGCGATGCCGAAGTCGGTGAGCACCAGCGTGCCGTCGCGCTGCACGAGCAGGTTGCCCGGCTTGACGTCGCGGTGCACGATGCCCTGGTCGTGCACGGCCTGCAGCGCCGACGCGGCCTGCGCGATCAGCTCCATGGCCGCCTGCGGCGGGATCCTGCCCAGCCTGGACAGCAGCCGGTCCAGCGGCTCGCCGTCCACGAACTTCATCACCAGGTAAACGGTGTCGCCACTGACGCCGTAGTCGTAGACGTCGACGACGCCGGCGTGGTTGACCGTGGCCATCGCCCGCGCTTCCCCCTGAAAGCGAGCGACGAACCCCGGATCTTCCATGCGGCCCGGAAGCAGCACCTTCACGGCGACGGTGCGGGCGAGCACGATGTCCTCGCCGCGCCACACTTCGCCCATGCCACCGGCGCCGATGCGGGTATCCAGCCGATACCGCCCCGCCAGTGTCGTCCCTTGGGCCACCATGATCCCCCCGCTACCCCCCTACCTCGGTAACCTCTTCCACCCCGCAGTTCTCCAACAAAGCGAACCTTTGTCGCGGTGAGGTAACACAGCGGTCACGGAACTCAGAGAGTGTACGACTCACTAGTCTCACATGCCACTCATATGCCTTAAGCCGTACAAACCCTATCCTGCGGCCTTATGGCGGTAGTTGTCCGCGTTTCCAGGAAGTCAAGGAACCTATTAGTAGGCGCGGCCGACCGTAGGCTGATCCTATGACGCTCACTCCGGGTCTCCGTTCCCAACTGCTCATCATGGTCGAGATGGAGGACACCGCGAAGAGGGCCGGCAGCGGCGACGTGCCCGTGCTGGCCACGCCCCGGCTGCTCGCGCTGGCCGAGGCGGCCACCGTCCGCGCGGTCGAGCAGCACCTCGCGCCCGGCGAGACGTCCGTCGGCACCCGGGTCGAGCTCGAACACCTGGCCGCCAGCCCGCTGGGCACGCACGTCCAGATCGGCGTCGAGCTGACCGAGGTCGACGGCCGGCGGCTGGTCTTCGCCTTCGAGGCCCACGACAAGCGCACCGTCGTGGGCCGGGGCACGATCGAGCGTGTCGTGGTCGACCGCGCGAAGTTCATGGCTCGCGCTACTCGATGACGGCGATCAGGTCGCCTTCCTGGATCACGTCGCCCTCGGCCACCTTCAGCTGCGCCACCACGCCATCGTCCTCGGCGAGCACCGGGATCTCCATCTTCATGGACTCGAGTATGACCAGCGTGTCGCCGTCCGAGACGGTGTCGCCCTCGCTGACGATGACCTTCCACACGTTCGCCACCATCTCAGCGCGTATCTCAGCCACCAGGGCTCCTCTCACCATCGATGTACTCACCTTAGGCCCGCATCCGCGCGACCAGGCCCGTGTCGTAGTCGCCGCTGACGAACTCGGCGTTGTCCAGCAGCTCCACACAGAACCGCAGGTTGTTCTTGGGCCCCGCGACCACGAATGCCCCGACCGCCTTGCGGCCCTTCTCCAGCGCGTCGGCCCGGTCTTCGCCGTGCACGCAGAGCTTGGCCATCAGGGGATCGTAGAACGGGGTGACCGTGTTGCCCGCCGCGTATCCGGAGTCCACGCGGACGCCGTCGAAGGCGGGCTCCTCCCATTCCATGATCTTGCCAGGTCCGGGGAAGAACCGCATCGGATCCTCGGCGTAGACGCGGAACTCGATCGCGTGCCCCGTGGTCTCGGGCCGCACGTCGGGGCTCTGGCCCGCGGCGACGCGTAGCTGCAGCTCGACCAGGTCGAGCCCGGTGACCAGCTCGGTGACCGGGTGCTCGACCTGCAGCCGTGTGTTCATCTCGATGAACACGAAGTCCTGCTTGTCGGCGTCGACCAGGCACTCGACGGTGCCCGCGCCGAGGTAGCCGACCGCCTCGCCGGCGCGCACGGCGGCGGCGAGCATACGCTCGCGCAGCTCGGGTGTGATGCCGGGGGACGGGGACTCTTCGACGACCTTCTGGTGGCGGCGCTGCACCGAACAGTCGCGCTCTCCTAGGGCCACGACCCGGCCGTCGGGCAGCCCGAGGATCTGCACCTCGACGTGGCGGGCCCGCTCGACGTACCGCTCGAGCAGCACCGCGGGCCCTTCCAGCGCGTCGCCTCCGGTGAACCTGGCGGCCGCCCGCGCCGCCTGCTCGTACGCCTTGACCAGGCCCTCGTCGTCGTGCGCCACGCTCATGCCGATGCCACCGCCGCCGCCCGCGGTCTTGACCATGACCGGGTAGCCGATGGACTCGGCCGCCCGCAGCGCCAGTGACAGATCCGTGACCGGCTCGCGGGTGCCCGCGGCGACCGGCACGCCGGCGGCCTCCATGAGGTTCCTAGCGTTGATCTTGTCGCCCATGCGGTCGATGGCCTCGGGCGCGGGGCCGATCCACACCATCCCGGCGTCGATCACAGCCCTGGCGAACGCGGCGTTCTCCGCGAGGAACCCGTAGCCCGGGTGCACCGACCTCGCCCCGGTCACGCTGGCCGCTTCCAGCACCTTCGCGACGTCCAGGTAGCTCTGCGCGGGACTGGCCGGGCCGATCGGCACGGCCTCGTCGGCCTCGCGCACGAATGGCAGGTCGGCGTCGGCCTCCGAGTAGACCGCGACGGCACGCAGCCCCATCCGCTTGACCGTGCGGATGATCCGCCGCGCGATCTCCCCTCGGTTGGCGACCAGAACAGGTCCGAGCGAATCAGTAAGCACGCGCCCACCCTATGGCCGCCAGCGGCTTGCCTCCTTCCCCCCGAAACCACCGAGCCGGCGACCACGTTCTGTGGGAACTCCACAAAAGTGAGCCGGAGGAAACGCGCAACATACCCGCTGGACTGCGTAGGAGCCACAAACTGGCTACAGACGGCCCCGGTCGATCACGCGGGTCAGCGCCTCCAGCGCGTGCGGATCGTACGCGCCGCCGGGAGCGAACCTGATGCGTTCCAGCGCGGCGCCCGCGCGGTCGCGGTCGGTCGAGGGCCCAACCAGGTCGTCGTAGGCGTTGGCGACCTTGATGATGCGGCTCGACAGCGGCGGATCGGCGGCGATCGGGTCGCACTGGCGTCTGACCACTTCCGCCACCCGGTCCAGCACGCCCGTCTGCTTGATCACCTCGGCGCCCAGCTCGGCGATGCGGCGGGCCTGCTCCGGCTCGCTGAGCACGGTGGCGCCGCCGGGGATGGGGTCGCGCAGCGACAGCTGGCCGATGTCGTGCATGAGCGCGGCGTACTCCAGCTCGAGCAGCTCGGGCTCGGCCATGCCCAGCTCCCTGCCGATCGCCACGGCCAGGCGGCTCACCCGGCGCGAGTGGCCGGGCTCGACGTAACCGCCGACCTCGGTGACCCGGGACAACGCCCGCACGGTCTGCAGGTATGTGGCGCGGATCCCGGCATATTTCCTGAAGGCCACCTGCGTGACGAGCAGCGGCGCCGCGAACACCAGTAGCGCGACCAGGTCCATGCTGTGCGTGGCCAGCGCCAGCAACACCCCTGACGAGCCCACGGCGGCGCCGAGCGGCAGGGCCATGTTGATCTCGTCGCGCACGGCCACCCGGAACGCGGTGCGCACCTGCTCGGACCTGAGCCAGGCCGCGATCAGCACGTCGATCAGCAGGCTGGCGACCAAGAGCATGACCATGACGGCGAGCGCCGGCCACCAGGTGCTGGTGGGCGGCTTGGTCAGGTCGTAGAGCGGGTCGGCCAGCGGGCGGAAGGCGAAGGCCAGCAACGCGCCGGTGAGCAGGCGGCGGGCCATCGCGTCCAGGCGCGGCGGACGGCCGACCGCCAGGTGCGGCAGCGCGCCCGCCAGCATGCCGACCGCGATCACGGCCACGACCTGCAGGGCCGAGTGCTCCAGCTGATTCTGGCTCAGGTCGAGCAGTAACGTGTAGCCGAGCGCCGCCGCGGCTCCGATGGGCGCGACCTCCCTGTTGCCCGGCATGGTGAGCCTGGCCAGCTCGCCGACCGCGATCAGCGCGCCGAACCCGACGGCGATCTCCGCACGGTCGAGGCCTACTGCGGCCGTGTGCGCGACGCCCGCGACCGCCACCAGGCCGGCGGCGCAGATGAGCAGGAGCTGTCCCGAGTCGAGCCTGCGCAGGACAGTGGTCCGTTCGGTACGCCCGGCGCGTTCCGTAGTGATCATGGCCCGGTCACGACCTGGATCGGCATGGTGGGGTCGTCGTGGTCCTTGATCGGCGCCTCGGCCGGGTCGGGCGGCGGCTCGACGCGGCGCGGCGGCTGCCACGGCTCCCGCTCCAGCGCTCGGATGAAGGCCGCGACCATGACGGGGTCGAAGTGGGTGCCCGCGCTCTTGCGCAGCTCCTCGACGGCCTCGGGCACAGGCCTGGCGCCGCGGTAGGAACGGTCCGAGGTCATCGAGTCGAACGCGTCGGCGACCGCGATGACCTTGGCGAACTCGGGGATCTCGTCGCCGGCGAGCCCCATGGGGTAACCGGTGCCGTCGTGCTTCTCGTGGTGGTGCATGATCCCGGCGTACGCCTCGTCGAGGAAGCCGATGCCGCGCACGATCTCCAGCCCGCGCATCGGGTGCAGCTGGATCGCGGCGAACTCCTCCTCGGTGAGCGGCCCGTCCTTCTGCAGCACCTTGGTAGGCACGCCGAGCTTGCCCACGTCGTGCAGCATGCCGGCGTACCGGATGGCCCGCACGCGCTCCAGCCCCATGCCGATCTCATGGGCGATCATGGACGAGGCGAGCGAGACCCGCGTGCAATGGCCGCGCGTGTAGTAGTCCTTGGTCTCCACCGCCTGGCAGAGCGCGGCGATGGTGGCGTCGTACGAGCGCTGCTGCGCGTGGTACTGCCCGAACGCCCAGCGCGCCACGAACAGCGGCACCAGCACCAGCACCGCCGAGATCGACTGCACCGTCGCCCAGAGCCCGGCCACGAGCAGCCCGAACGTGCCGTACCCCAGATAGGACAGCAGGAACTGGACCATGCCGCGCAATGGCACCTCGGCGGGCCGCACCCTGGTGGCCAGCGCGACCATGGTGAGCGTCAGCGCGATGTTGAGCGGCACGAACACGGCGGTGGCCGCCACGTAGGGTCCGATGAGGTCGTCGAACGCGTTGACCTCCGGCACGCCGACCTTTCCTTCGAGCGCCACGTAGACCCGCCCGGCCACGTAGCCGCAGATGGCGAACTGCGCGCCGTTGAACAGCCGCTTGATCAGCGGCAGCCCTGGCCGCACGCTCACCACGGCGGTGAGCCCCACCAACGCCGCGCCCTCCGGGCCGATCAGCACGACGGCGGCCAGCGAGGCGGAGAAGCTGACCGACACCGCGAACTGCTCCACGTTGAGCAGCGTCGGCATCGACTCGCACACCAGGAAGAGCAGAGCGAGCACCAGCAGGACGTCGAGATCCTCCGGGGCCACCGGAGCGCCGGAGGTGATCGCGCCGCGTACGACGAGAGCGGCCGCCGCGCCGATCACGGCGACCAAATAGACCCGCGCCGGCCATGGCAGGTCACGCATTGCGGCCCCCCTACGGTCTGATCAGGTCCAGGACACTCCAGGAGGCAGCGCTCCGCCGATGGCCACCACCACCGGAGTGATCAGCACGATGGCGGTGAGCAGCCGGGCGACCATTACCTTCAACATCCGAATGCCTCCACGTCGACTTCTGGGGTTCACGCTACAGAAGACGCCGTGGCCACACTGGCGGAGCGGGAAATCGCAAGCAAAGCGTAATCAAGTCACTACGACCCGCGATGTGATCTGGCCCACTCCACGGTCTTCTTGATCCCGGTCCCGAGATCGGTGCGCGGCTGCCAGCCGAGCCCCTCGTGAGCCGGCACCGGGTCGACCGCCATGGCCGGCAGGTCACCCACACGTGGCGGCGCGAACCCCGGCTTGTCGGCCGCGCCCGCGGCGTCGGCGATCAGCGAGTGCAGCCGCCGATCGGTGGTCTGGATGCCGGTGCCCAGGTTGAACCTGCGCCCGTCGCCCGCCTGGCCGCAGGCCCGGACGAAGCCGTCGACCACGTCCTCGACATAGATGTAGTCGCGGGTCTGGCTCCCGTCGCCGTAGACGACGGTGGGCGTGCCGTTGAGCAGGGCGTCGGTGAAGATCGACACGACTCCGGCCTCGCCTTCCGGCGACTGGCGCGGGCCGTAGACGTTGGAGAGCACCAGCGTCGTGTATTCGAGGCCGTAGAGCGCGCGGAACGTGGCGAGGTAGATCTCGCCGCTCAGCTTCGAGGCTGCGTACGGCGAGCGCGGGTCGGTGACCGCGTCGCCGGGCACCGGAATCGTGCTCGGCCGGCCGTAGACGGCCACGGACGAGGCGAACAGCACCTTGCGCGTGCGCCCCACGTGGGCCGCGGCCAGCACGCGCGCGGTGCCCTCGACGTTGACGGAGGCGTCGTGCCCCGGGTCGGCGACGCTCTTGCGCACGCTGATCTGCGCCGCCAGGTGGCAGATCACCTCGGGTTGCAGCTCGGCCGTCAGATCGGCCAGGGCCGGATCGCGCACGTCGAGCTCGTGCAGCCGGAAGCGGTCACTGGTGACGGCCTGGGCCAGATTGGCCCTGCTCCCCGACGAAAGATCGTCCACCGCGACGACCTCATGACCGTCCGCGAGCAGACGATCGACGAGATTCGAACCGATGAACCCGGCACCCCCGGTGACCAACAGACGCATGGGGTGAATCCTAGTCGGCCAGCTCCGCCCTCACTTGAGCGATCCTCGCGAGCACCTTGGAGCGCAGGTCGGCCGGGACCGGGTCGCACCCGCAGTGCTTGTGCACGAGCTGCTTGATCGCCTTGTCCAGGTCGTATTCCTTCAGGCACGGGCTGCATTCGTCGAGGTGCACGCGGATCTCGACGACATCGTGCTCCGTCAGCTCGCCGTCGAGATAGGCGTAGACCTTGTCCAGCACGTCGCGACAGTCGGTGTCGTGCGGGTTGCCACAGCTCATTTCGATCCCTCCGCCGGGACCAGGCCACGCTCGCGAGCATAATCCTCAAGGAGGCCCCGCAGCTGCCTGCGTCCCCTGTGCAGCCTGGACATCACGGTGCCGATCGGAGTGCCCATGATGTCGGCGATCTCCTTGTAGGGGAAGCCTTCGACGTCGGCCAGATAGACCGCGATCCTGAACTCCTCGGGCAGCGCCGCCAGCGCCTGCTTGATGTCCCCGTCGGGCAGGTGCTCGAGCGCCTCGACCTCGGCCGACTTCAGGCCGCTCGAGGTGTGCGACTCGGCCCTGGCGAGCTGCCAGTCCTCGATCTCCTCCGTGCCGGACTGCTTCGGCTCACGCTGCTTCTTGCGATAGCTGTTGATGAACGTGTTCGTCAAGATCCGGTAGAGCCACGCCTTGAGGTTGGTGCCCTGCTGGAACTGATGGAACGAGGCGAACGCCTTGGCGAAGGTCTCCTGCAGGAGGTCCTCCGCGTCCGCGGGATTCCGGGTCATCCGGAGCGCGGCGGAGTAGAGCTGCTCGAGATATGGCATGACGTCTCGCTCGAACCGCTCGCTGCGCTGCTCCAGCGTCTCCGCGTTTGTCGCGGGCACCGGACCCACCCCCCTAAGATCACCGGTGACCGGCTGTGGCAGGACACCGTACTCAGGGGAGGATACCCGCTGTGCCGGTGCCGGCCGGGCATCGGGGAGGGGGTCTAGCAATGTGAGCATGCTCGTCGCAACATCCCCGCGCCGTTGTCTGTTCCCGCAAGATAGAAGGTACGAAGGACCCGGTGCGGGGAACGTCAAACGTACCGGCTGGTAGCCCTTTTTCCGGAACCCAGGAGTCGCGTGTGCTGCCCATTCCGGCCGAGGAACTGAACGGCTCAGGGACGCTCGGGCCGTACTGGACGTTCTACCGCGCCGTCGCCGCCGAACAACTCAACCGTTGGCTTCCCGCCGAACCCTCCGTGATCCTCGACCTCTCCGGCGGCCGCGGGCGATGGTCCGGCCAGGCGGCCAGGGCGGGGCATCGGGTGATCGAGTTGCTCGACTTCCGCCGTACCGTCGACGGGCAGTCCCGGTTGCGGGACGCCGACCGCGTCCGCCATATTCGCGCCGACGATCTGGCGTTCCTGCCGGACGCGAGCGTGGACGCTGTGCTCGCCGAGGAGCGGGTGATGTCGATCGAGCTCATGGCGGAGTCGGCGATGAACGACGTGGCCAGGGTGCTGCGGCCGGGCGGGCGGGCGCTGGTGTGCGTCGACTCGCTGGTCCTGGGCATGGCGATCCTGGCCGAGCAGGAGCAGTGGCAGCACCTGCGGCAGACCGGCGAGGTCATGCTCGTGCCCTGGCCTGACGGCAGCATCACACGCTGCTTCAGCAGCACGCAGCTGCGCGAGCTGCTGATCGGCGCCGGCCTGGAGGTGGAGTGGATGCGGCCGCGCACGGTGCTGTCGCCGTCCACGGTGGACCACGTGCTGGGCTCCGACGCACGGGCCCTGGCCTGGCTCGTGCGCACGGAGCTCGAGGCCCACCCGGACGACGACGACACGGTCGGCATCCATCTGGTGGCCAGCGCCCGTAAGAGCTGAACCCACCTGGCGGCCGGCGCCCGTAAGAGCTGAACCCACCTGGTGGCCGACGCCTGTAAGAGCTGAACCCGCCGTTCTTCGTGTCCGGCGGCTCGCTCCCGGGCTCGGCTTCTTAGTGGCGGCGCTCCTGCTTGGACTGGCACTGCACGCAGCGCGCCGCCTCGGGCCGCGCCTCGAGGCGGCCCTCGGGCACCGGCTTGCCGCAGTCGACGCACCTGCCGTACACGCCTTCCTCCAGGCGCTTGAGCGCCTCGATCACCGCGCGCCGCTGTGCGGTGGCCACGGTCAGCATGGCCTGGGCACGGTCGGCGTCGGTCAGGTCCGAGCCTGCGTCGGCCGCCGAGTGCTCGCGTACCGCGACAGGATCGCCCTGGAGCACCCCGATCGAGCGATCCAGCGCGGCCAGCATGTCTTCCAGCCGCTCACGAGCGGTCGTGACATTCACGAATCCGCACCTCCGGGTAAAAGAGGGCAACCCGCGGCGAGGACTCCCCGGTTGTCCCGCCAGGTGGCAATTAGGGGCTTTTGTGGCGGTGACACCGAGTAGACGGATGCATCGCTTTCCTCACCGGATGCCCACTTACCGCGCTTCTTACACCTTTAGAAAAGCGCCGTTTCCCCCCCTTCAGGGATGGGTTTGATGAGGTCCGGCCCGTTGTTTCTGACATTGTTGACGTCCGTCGAGACCGGGTACGCCGTGAGCCGCCCCTGCTCGGCCGGGACCAGCAGCCGCGAGGCCTGCTCGGTGTCGGTGAGCTTGGGGTCCAGCCACTCCTGCCAGCGCTCCCGCTCGATCATCATGGGCATCCTGTCGTGGATGCGGCCCAAGTGGTCCTCGGCGTTGGTGGTAATGACGGTACAGGTGACGAGCCACTTGAGCGGGTCGTCGTCGTCGCGCGACGGGTCCTTCCAGAATTCGTACAGGCCTGCCATGGCCAGCACCCCACCGTCCTGCGGATGGATGAAGTACGGCTGCTTCTTCTTTTTCTCGCCTTCGACCGGCATCCATTCGAAGTAGCCGTCGGCCGGGAGCAGGCATCTGCGCTTGGCGAACGCCTGACGGAACGACGGCTTCTCGGCCACCGTCTCGATCCTGGCGTTGATCAGCCGCGACCCGATCGACGGATCTTTCGCCCAAACGGGCACCAGGCCCCACTTCACGACCCTGAGCTGCCGCACCGCCCGCTCGGCTTCCTTGGGGACGCGGCTCAGGACGGCGTAGACGTTCTTGGTGGGGGCGACGTTGTAGTCGGCGTTGAGCTCCTTGTCGGGCTCGGCGTCCTGCTCGACCTGGAACTCCTCGAGCAGCTCGTGCTTCTTGCGCGCCGACGCGTATCTACCGCACATGACCCCACACTGCCACGTACGGCTTTCGCTCGCATGTTTGCCTCCGCCGCGTAGTCGTTATCCACAGGCTGTGACCTCGTTACTCCGCGCCCCAGTAGTCTTTGACCATGTCCATTTCGCACTGGCCCGCGCCTACCGCGACCGCCCCCGTCACCGCCACCGTCCCGCTGCCCGGCTCCAAGTCGGTGACCAACCGGGCGCTCGTCCTCGCCGCGCTCGCGGAGGGCCCGGGCGTGGTGCGCAAGGCGCTGCGCGGCCGTGACGCGGACCTCATGGTGGCGGCGCTGCGCGCGCTGGGCGCCACGCTGGTGGCCGGTGACGAGACCACCGCGGGCGTGGACTGGCATGTGACGCCCGGCCCGATCCGCGGCGGCGCCGCCATCGACGCCGGCCTGGCGGGCACGGTCATGCGTTTCGTCCCCCCGATGGCGGCCCTCGCCGACGGCCCCGTCTCCTTCGACGGCGACCCGCACGCCCGCAAACGCCCGATGGGCCCCATCCTCGACGCCCTGCGCGCGCTGGGGGCGCGGGTGGACAACGACGCGCTGCCGTTCACGATCAGCGGCCCGCTGGCGGGCGGCGAGGTGACGCTGGACGCGTCGGGGTCGTCGCAGTTCGTCTCGGGTCTGCTGCTGACGGCGGCGCGGTTCGAGAAGGGCGTCACGATCCGCCACGTGGGCCCGCCGGTGCCTTCTCAGCCGCACATCGAGATGACCGTGCAGATGCTCAGGGCGGCCGGCGTCACGGTCGACGACAGCGAGCACGACGTGTGGCGGGTCGAGCCCGGGCCGATCGCGGCCACGGATCTGACGGTGGAGCCCGACCTGTCCAACGCGGCCCCGTTCCTGGCCGCGGCTCTCGTCACGGGCGGCACGATCACCATCCCTGCCTGGCCGCTGCAGACCACGCAGCCGGGCGACGCCCTGCGCGGCCTGGTGACCGCCATGGGCGGCACGGTCACCAGGGCCGAGGCACCCGGCGCGGCCGTCACCGACCTGGTCGTCTCGGGGACGGGCGAGATCTCGGGCATCGACGCCGACCTGCACGAGGTGGGTGAGCTGACCCCGACGATCGCCGCCCTGGCCGCGCTCGCGACGACGCCGAGCCGCATCCGGGGCGTGAGCCACCTGCGCGGCCACGAGACCGACCGCCTCGCCGCGCTGGCCACCGAGATCAACCGCCTCGGCGGCGACGCGGAGGAGACCGAGGACGGCCTCGTCATCCGCCCCCGCCCGCTCCACGGCGGCACCTTCCACAGCTACGACGACCACCGCATGGCCACGGCCGGCGCCGTCATCGGCCTCCGGGTGCCCGGCGTGCAGGTGGAGAACATCGCGACCACCGCCAAGACCCTCCCGGAGTTCGTCCAGATGTGGACGACGATGCTGGAAGCACGATGACCGGGACCCAAGGCCTGATTCCCGGACCGGTCACACGATGACCGGCACCCGACGCCTGAAACCGGGACTGGTCACAATATGACCGGCATCCGAGGTCCGGCTGGTTTCACGACCAATGCTCCGGGCACGTCGGAAAAGGGCTACACGTGCTAGCACGCTGCCCGCATGCCGACGTGAGGATCCACCACGCCACCCGGCCACGCCGGGGCAAAGCCAGCCGCCGCAACCGCTGACGACCGCGCCGGCGATCAATCGACCAATCCATGGAAGGGAAGCGAGCGTATGGGAGCGGACCGCTGAGAAAGCGGGAGTACGACGAGGACGACGTACGAGTCAGGCCGGGCAAGGGTTCCCGGCCGCGGACTCGAATTCGTCCCGCCCATGAGGACGCCGTCGAAGGTTTCGTGGTCGCCGTCGACCGCGGCCGCTATACGACGCTGGTCGAGCCCGAACGCGCCAGGGGTTCGGCCCAGAAACGCAGACAACATCAGCAGAGCCGGCTCGTCGTCGCCATGAAGGCCCGCGAGCTGGGCCGCAAGGGCATCGTCGTCGGGGACAGGGTCGCCCTGGTCGGCGACGTGTCCGGCAGTCCTGACACCCTGGCCAGGGTGGTACGCGTGGAGCCGCGCACCTCGATGTTGCGCCGCTCGGCCGACGACACCGAGGACACCGATGGCATCGAACGCCCGATCGTGGCCAACGCAGACCAGCTCGTCATCGTGACCGCCCTGGCCGACCCGCCACCCAGGCCACGCATGATCGACAGGATCCTGGTGGCAGCGTTCGACGCGGAGATCGACACCCTGCTCTGCCTCACCAAGTCCGACCTCGCCCCGCCGGACGAGCTGATCGCACTGTACGAGCCGCTGGGTGTGTCGCACGTCGTCGTCCACAAGGGCGGCCCGCTGGAGGAGCTCCGCGAGCACCTGACCGGCCGGATCAGCGTCATGGTCGGACACTCGGGCGTGGGCAAGTCCACCCTGGTCAACGTCCTAGTCCCGGACGCCAACCGGGCCGTCTCCCAGGTCAACGCGGTGACCGGCCGCGGCCGCCACACCTCCACCTCCGCCGTGGCGCTTGAACTCCCCGACGGCGGCTGGATCATCGATACGCCAGGGGTCCGCAGCTTCGGCCTGGCGCACGTGTCGGTGGAAACGGTCCTGGCCGCGTTCCCTGACCTGGTGGAGGGCACGGTCACCTGTCCCAAGGGCTGCACGCACCTGGGCGACGGCTGCGCGCTGGACGCCTGGGCGGCCGCAGGCAACGCCGACCCCGTCCGCCTGGAGTCCCTCCGCCGTCTCCTGTCCAGCCGCGAAGGCACCCTGGACGACTCGGGCGTGTCCCGCCGGGAAGCGGCCGCCGACGACGCACCCTGACGTCAGTGCCAGGCCAGCTCCCAGACCCCGACGGGCCGGAAGGTCGGCAACACGGCCGGCAGCATCCGCCTGTTTTCCACCGCACTTCGGCGCAGCACCCTGCAGACAAGAGGTGTGGGGAGCGGCGGCGGCCATCGCCGCCTTGTGGCGGTCAGTCGCGGGTGTGGGGGCGGAGAGTCCAGGTGACGGTGAATGCGGACACCAGGGTGCCGTCGGCGTTCTTGATGTCGACCGCCACGTCGAACACCGGCCGCTCCCCCGCATCCAGCTTGGCGACCACCTCATCCCTCGTCACCAACAGCCGGGCCTCGGCATGGACCTCCCCTTTGGCCAGTTTCCGATACTCGATCCTCGCCGACGTGGCCAGCGGAACCGCCCGCTCCAGCTGATCGCCCAGGGCGGACAGCATCGCCGCACCCGACGCCGACTCGGCCAGCGTGAACAGGGCCCCCGCATGCGGACCCGCCACGTGATTGTGCAAATCCTGACGATCGGGCAGGCGGGAAACGGCCTGGCCGTTCCCGACGGAGTCGAAGGTGATGCCCAAGGTGCGGGCAAAGGGGACGGTCTGGAGCAGCAACGCACCGACATCTTGCGACATGATGGACATGTTACTGGCAAGTAATAGAAATAGGAGTTACCAGAAAAGAGCCGTCTGTGACTGATGTTCTGTATACCCGACACGGTAGCGTGGGCGATCGTGCAGGGTTATACCGATGATCTACGCCTCGCGCATGTCATGGCGGACGCCGCCGACGACATGACCATGCGGCGGTTCAAGGCGGTCGATCTCAAGGTCGACACCAAGCCGGATCTCACGCCGGTCAGCGACGCCGACCGCGCCGTGGAGGAGGCGATCCGGGGCACGCTGCGCCGCGCCAGGCCGCGTGATGCGGTCGTGGGCGAGGAGTTCGGCAAGACCGGGTGGGGTGCCCGGTCGTGGATCATCGACCCCATCGACGGCACCAAGAACTACGTACGCGGCGTGCCCGTGTGGGCGACGCTGATCGCGCTCATGGAGTACGGCAAGGTCGTCGTCGGTCTGGTGTCCGCCCCGGCGATCGGCCGGCGATGGTGGGCGGCGACCGAGGGCGGCGCGTGGACCGGCAAGAGCCTGACGAAGGCGTCCAGGATGCGGGTCTCCTCGGTGTCCAAGCTGGAGGACGCGTCGTTCTCGTACTCGAGCTTCGGCGGATGGGAGAAGACCGGCAAGCTCGACAACTTCCTGGACCTCAGCCGCGCCTGCTGGCGGACCAGGGCGTACGGCGACTTCTGGTCGCACATGATGGTCGCCGAGGGCGCGGTGGAC
Organism: Nonomuraea sp. 3N208; assembly: GCF_052245935.1. Taxonomy (NCBI): domain Bacteria; kingdom Bacillati; phylum Actinomycetota; class Actinomycetes; order Streptosporangiales; family Streptosporangiaceae; genus Nonomuraea; species Nonomuraea sp. 3N208. The sequence goes on from NZ_JBQQBR010000005.1 coordinate 395,176, forward strand.
CTGTCCGCCGAGCCGGAGCTGTCGCCATGGGACATGGCCGCGCTCACGGTGATCGTCGAGGAGGCCGGCGGCGTCTGGACGGACGTGGCCGGAGTAAGGGGCCTGGAGGGCGGCAGCCTGGTCTGCAGCAACGGCGTCCTGCACGACGAGGTCATCCACCGCCTCAACCGCGTCACGCGATAACCACAAGAACCACCGAGCTCAAACCTCGGCGGCCGTCGCACGGGTCGACATACGCATTCCCGGCCGCGGACGCAAAAGCCCTGCCCAGGACCGGATGCCAGCAGTGGCCGCGTTCAGATCTCGTTCATCTTTGACCGCCACTTTCCTCTCGTGCGTCACCCCGCCAGGCGGGCTGTCATGCGCCACTGAGAGCGAGAAGCGGCGAAATTGTCGGTGGGCTCAGGCATGGTGGCGTCGTGGCCGAGGTCAGGGAGAACAATGCGACAGCAGGTGTTTCTGGTGTCGTTACGGTTGTCCCTGATGTGCGGGTTTCTCCGGCTGCTCGGGCGAGGTCGGGTGAGGAGCAGGCTGGCGGGCGGCGGTTTCGGGGGAAGAACAAGGGCCCGGCGTGGCGGCGGCCGAAGGATGCGCCGGTGTCGGTGATCCGGCTGGCGTTGGATGTGTCCGACCCGGCGACGCGGGTACGGGTGGAGAAGCTGTTTGCGGCCGCGTGGTCGCTGAAGCGGGCGGTGCAGCACGATGCGCGGGATCGGGTCGAGGCGTACTGGGCCGGATCCCAGCGCCGCGTGGGCGACGCGAAGGCCTGGCGGGAGCGGCTCGGGCTGTCGCGGACTGGCCTGGAGCACGCCGCCTACGCTCATCTGGAGGCCTCCGGCCATCTCAAGGATCATGTGACCAAGGCGCTGGCGATGCACCTGGCCGACGAGGTCTGGTCGGGGGTGGAGCGGCACTTGTTCGGCGACGCGAGCGGCCATCGGGCCGGGCGGCCCAGGGTCGGCTCCTGGTGGGAATTCACCCGTATCCCCGGCCGGGCCCGCTCGCACATCCAGGCGCGCAAGTGGGAGACCTTCCGCCTGGCCGGAACCCTGCAGGGGCATCTGGACGCCTTCCGATCCCGCGACCTGCCGGAAGGTGCCAGTGTTGCCGACGCGCGCGCTGTCCCGGCCGGCGAGTCAGTGCTGGCCCAGCCCCGCCACCTGCCCGTCCCGGCCGCCCCGTCCGGGCCGATCGCGACCGGCGAACGCGCCGCCTCGGGCAGGCCCATCACTCGCCCCGCCTCGTGGTGGGACCACACCGGCCCGCTGACGCTCGTGTTCACCGGCGCGGGTGCCGGCAATCTGGTCGTGCCGGTCCGGCTGCCCCAGGGCGCGGGCCGGTGGGAGCGCATCGTCCACTTCCTGGACCGGCTGGAGGCCTGGCACAAGATCGATCTGGTGCGGCGGCGCAAGCCGTCCGCGCCCGGCGGCTGGGCGTATGAGGCGCACCTGATGATCCTGGACGGTGGGCACGCCTCACCGGCGACCCAGCACCGCCGCCACCGGGCCGCAGGGCTGGAGCGGCGGGCCGGGATCGACGGCAACGTCTCCAACCTGTCGGTGTTCTCCGCCCCCACGCGCGCCGAGCCTGCGGGACACGCAGGCGATGGCCCGATGCCGGCCACGCTGTCGGCCACGATGCTCACCCTGACCGACGCCGAGAAGGCCCGCCTGGCCCGCGAGCAGAAGAAGGCCAAAGGCCGCGCCCGGGCGCTGGAGCGCTCCCGCCGCGCTGCCAACACCGGCCGCTATCACCTCTCAAAGAGACAGGAGACGCGCGCCAAACGCCGCGCCGACCGGGGCCTGCCCGAGCGGACGGTCGCCCTTCCCAAGGGGCCGCGCGTCGCGAACAAGCGCGGCGTGCCCCGGCAGGCGTACCGGACCGACACCCTGTCGGGTGGTTACCACAGGATGCGGGCCCGGCATGCGCAGGCGTCGCAGACCTTCGCCGAGGCCCGGCAGGATCGGGCACGCCGCACCGCCGCCGCCATCGTCGCCGCACACGGCGCCAACATGGTCCTCGAGGACTGCGACATCCGCACCTGGGCCCGGCTGTGGGGCAAGGGCATCTCCCGGTTCACCCCCGGCATGCTCATCACCGCGCTGGAACGCGAGGCGGCCGCCTGCGGCGGCAGCATGCTGCGCGCCTCCACGACCAAGACCGCCCTGTCACAGCACTGCCTGTGCGGCGCCCAGGTGGCCAAATCGCTGGCCCAACGCGTCCACCACTGCCCCCAGTGCGGGCTGACCGCGCCGCGTGACTTGGTGGCCGCCGCGCTCGCCTCCTGTGTCACCCTGACCGACCCCGCCGACCCGAGCACCGCCCGCGTCGACTACACCCACGCCCGCCACCTCATCGACACCTACACCATCCAAGGGCTGCAAGAAGCCCTGTCTGAGTCAACCGCAGCACGTCCCTCACCCGCCCTTGCTGGCCGGGACCATGCGGCAGCCACCGATGTGGCCTCTGCTCAGCGAAATGCCGGCAAATGCGATGCGCCGACCCCGGATGAGACTCCCGCCCAGGGGACCACGCCGGACAGACGTACCCGCAACCCGGACTATCCAGACTTAAGGGATAGCTCTTAGAGCGCGAGCACCCGCCGTACCGCCTCCATCAAGCTGTCCCGATAGGACCCGCCGAACAAGACCACGTGCACGAGGAGCGGATGCAGTTGGTGCAGCGGCACCCGCTCCCGCCACCCCTCCGCCGGCGGCCACTCCTCCCGGTACGCCCCCAGCACCCGATCCAGGTACGGCAGCCCGAACAACGCCATCATGGCCAGATCCGTCTCCCGATGCCCGCCATGCGCGGCCGGATCGACCAACACGGCGGATCCGCCGGACCACAGCACGTTCCCGCTCCACAGATCCCCATGGATCCGCGAGGGCGGCTCGGCCGGCCCGGCGATCTCGGCGAACCGCTCCACGGCCCGCTCGACGGCGGCCACGTCCGAGGCAGGCAACTGTGCCTGACGCAGGAAGGGCAACACCCGCCGCTCCGCGTAGAACGCCGGCCAGTCGTCACATGGCGCGTTGTCCATTGGCAACTCGGCGATGAACCCGGGCCACGGCGCCCCGAAGCCCGGCGCTCCCGAGCGATGCAGCCGGGCCAATTCCCGCCCGAACCGCTCGGCCGCCGCCATACTCGGGCGTTCCTGCTCCACCCACGACAACACGAGCCGGTCGGGACCGACCTCGATCACCTCGGGAACCGCGATCGCCTCGCCGAGCCACCGCAGCCCGGCCGCCTCCGAAGTGAACACTTCGGAAACGACGCCCGTCTTCGCGAACACCTGCCGCCCGTCATCGAGCACGCCCCGCTGCAGGCGCCACCCGTGCGAGGCGCCCAGGTCCTCAGTCGATCTCATCGGCGACGTGCTTGGCCACCCCTTCGGCGGCCGACTCGACCAGCGCGAGCACTTCCTCGAACCCTTCCCGGCCCCCGTAGTAGGGGTCCGGGACCTCGGCATTGGCAGGTGCCGCGAGATCGAACGAGCGGAACAACCGCACCTCCACCCCGGGAGGCGCGATCCGCCGCAGATTGGCAAGATTGTCGAGATCCATGGCAAGCACCAGGTCATACCGGTCAAACCAATCCTTGGTGAACTGCCTGGCCCGGTGCGTAGAGCCGTCGTAACCGTGGTCGGACAGGATCCGCAGCGCCCGCTCGTCCATGGGGTCTCCCTCGTGCCAGCCGCCGGTCCCGGCGCTCTCGACGACGACGCGATCGGCCAGCCCCCGGTCGGCGAGGGCCTTCCGCAGCACCGCCTCCGCCATAGGTGACCTGCAGATGTTCCCCATGCACACCAGACATACGCGATAGCTCATGTCACCAGGATGACCCTTACAGGCTATTCATACGACCAGGAACACCTCTTTGGACCTCAGTCACGGGTCGTTCTACTTCCGTTCACTTTCGCCCGGTGTTATCGGAGGTGTCGAAGTAAAGATCTCACTAGGGACGAGGAAATACCGTGACCCGTGGACAGCGCCGCCTCAGCGCGGTGGCGACGGCCGCCATCGTGGTGGGCCTTTCAGCCGCATGCGGCGGCACCAACACCACTCCGCCCGCCGGGGAGGGCACAGCTTCCGCCCCTGCCAGCCAGGGCGCCCCCGCCGAGCTGGCCGGGCAGGTCAAGGTTGACGGCTCCAGCACGGTCGCCCCGCTGACCAGCGCCGCCGCTGAGTTCTTCAGCGAGGAGCAGGCCAAGGTCAACGTGACCGTGGGCACCTCCGGCACCGGTGGCGGTTTCGAGAAGTTCTGCAACGGCGAGACCGACATCGCCGACGCCTCCCGTCCGATCAAGGACGAGGAGAAGGCGGCGTGCGACGCCAAGAGCATCAAGTACGCCGAGCTCACCGTGGCGACCGACGCGCTGACCGTCGTGGTGAACAAGGAGAACACCTGGGCCACCTGCCTCACCACGGACCAGCTCAAGAAGATGTGGGAGCCGGGCGCGGAGAAGAAGATCACCAGCTGGAACCAGGTCGACCCCAAGTTCCCGAACGAGCCGCTGAAGCTCTTCGGCCCGGGCACCGACTCCGGCACCTTCGACTACTTCACCGACGAGATCAACGGTGAGGAAGGCGCGAGCCGCAAGGACTACAGCCCCAGCGAGGACGACAACGTCACCGTCCAGGGCGTCGGGGGCAGCAAGGGCGGCCTCGGCTACTTCGGCTTCACCTACTTCGAGGAGAACGCCGCCAAGCTGAAGGCGGTCGAGATCGACTCCGGCAACGGCTGCGTCGCGCCAAGCGCCGAGACCGCACAGAACGGCACCTACACCCCGCTGGCCAGGCCGCTGTTCATCTACCCGTCCACCACGGCGGCCAAGCGGCCGGAGGTCGCGGCCTTCCTCGAGTACTACGTGGCCAACGTCAACAAGATCGCGACGGACGCGAAGTACATCCCGCTCAACACCGAGCAGGAGAGCAAGCTCAAGACCGACCTGTCCACGCTGAAGAGCAGCTGATGGCGGTTCGCGACTCCGCGACCGTGCCGGGGACTCCCCAGTCCCTGGCGCGGTCGCGCCCGCGTTATGGCGAGATGGCCATCAAGGCGATCCTCATGGTGGCCGCCTTGGTCTCCATCGCCACCACGGTCGGCATCGTGGTCTCCCTCCTGGAGCCCACGATCAGGTTCTTCGGGGAAGTCAGCGCGGCGGAGTTCTTCACCTCCACCGACTGGGGACCGCTGTTCGAACCCCCGAGCTACGGCGTGCTGCCGCTGGTCAGCGCGACCCTCATCACGACCGCCATCGCGATCGTCGTCGCCGTGCCACTCGGCCTGGCCGCCGCGATCTACCTGTCGGAATACGCCAAGCCGCGCGTCAGGAAGTTCTTCAAGCCGATGCTCGAGGTGCTGGCGGGCATCCCGACCGTGGTCTTCGGATTCTTCGCTCTGAGCTTCATCACCCCGTTGCTGCAGGGCGTCCTGTGGTTCGAGATCGAGATCTTCAACGCGCTGAGCGCGGGTCTCGTGGTCGGCTTCATGATCATTCCGATCGTGGCGTCGCTGTCCGAGGACGCGATGTCGTCGGTGCCGAACAGCCTGCGCGAGGGCTCCTTCGCCCTGGGCGCCTCCAGGATGGTCACCTCGCTCCGCGTGGTGCTGCCCGCGGCCTTCTCCGGCATCGTCGCGGCCGTCATCCTGGCGATCTCTCGGGCCGCGGGCGAGACGCTGATCGTCTACATCGCCGGTGGCGGTCAGCCCAACTTCACGCTCGACCTCGGCAAGGCGATGCAGACCATGGCCGCGTTCATCGCCGCGGCAGGTTCGGGCGACGTTCCGGTGGGCACGGTCGACTACAACACCATTTTCGCGGTCGGCGCCCTCCTCTTCGTGATGACGTTCTTCATGAACTACATCAGCGCCCGCCTGGTGCGGAAATATCGTGAGGTGTACGAGTAATGGCTGTTCTCTCGACGCCACGCTCCGCCGTTCAACTGGCGAGCCAGGGACGCCCGGTCAAGGAGATCTTGTTCCGGATGATCCTGCTCGCCAGCCTGGCGCTGGCGCTCATCTTCCTGGTCACCCTCCTCATCTTCGTCCTGACACAGGGCTGGCCGCGGCTCGACGCCCGGCTCTGGGAGAACATGCCGTCGATCCGCAACCCGGAGATCGCCGGCGCCCAGTCCGCCATCACAGGCACGCTCTGGGTCATCTCGCTGACCGCGGTCTTCACGATCCCGACCGGCATCGCCGCAGCGATCTATCTGGAGGAGTACGCGGACCGGACCCGCTGGTACAACCGCGTCATCGAGCTCAACATCCAGAACCTCGCCGGCATCCCGTCGATCGTGTACGGCATCCTCGGCCTGGGCATCATCGCCCGCACGATCGGCCTCGGCTTCAGCGTGATCACCGCGTCGATCACCCTCGGCCTGCTGGTCCTCCCCATCGTGATCATCGCCTCGCGCGAGGCGATCCGCGCGGTGCCGCCGTCCATCCGCGAGGGGTCGCTGGCACTGGGCGCCACGCAGTGGCAGACGATCTACCGCCAGGTGTTGCCCGCGTCGGTCCCCGGCATCGCGACCGGCTCGATCCTGGCCCTCTCCCGGGCCATCGGCGAGGCCGCTCCCCTGATCATGCTGGGCGCGGTGTCCTTCATCCGTTTCAACCCGGACGGCATCTTCGCCAGCTACACCGTCCTCCCGATCCAGATCTTCAACTGGATCTCCCAGTCGCGTGAGGGATTCCACATCCTGGCCGCCGCCGCGATCGTGATCCTGCTGGTGATCCTGCTGCTGATGAACTCGGTGGCGATCTGGCTCCGCAACCGTTACCAAAGGCGCTGGTGAAGGAAGATATGACTGAGATAGGAAGCACCCCCATGGCGAACGTCACCGTCCGTGGCCCCGAGGCACCCCGCAACCTCGAGGCCCTGGATCCGGTCTTCACCGTCTCCGACCTCAGCGTCTTCTACGGTGATTACGAGGCCGTGCGCGAGGTCGACATGCTGATCGGCAATCGTGAGATCACCGCCATGATCGGTCCCTCCGGTTGTGGCAAGAGCACGGTGCTGCGGTGTTTCAACCGGATGAACGACCTCATCCCCGGCGCCCGCCCGGCCGGCAAGATCCTCTACCACGGTGAGGACCTCTACGGCGACCACGTGGACCCCATCGAGGTACGCCGCCGCATCGGCATGGTCTTCCAGAAGCCCAACCCCTTCCCCAAGTCGATTTACGACAACATCGCCTACGGCCCCCGCGTCAACGGCACGAAGGGCAAGATGGACGACCTGGTCGAGCAGGCGCTCACCCGGGCGGCCCTGTGGGACGAGGTCAAGGACAAGCTCAAGCAGAACGCCCTGTCCCTGTCCGGCGGTCAGCAGCAGCGCCTGTGCATCGCGCGGGCCATCGCGGTCAGCCCCGAGGTCATCCTCATGGACGAGCCGTGCTCGGCCCTCGACCCGATCGCCACCACCAAGATCGAAGACCTGATGCAGGAGCTGGCGCGCGATTACACGATCGTGATCGTCACGCACAACATGCAGCAGGCCGCTCGCGTCTCCCACCGCACCGCGTTCTTCACCGCCGAGGTCGACGACAAGGGCGTGCGGCACGGCCGCCTCGTGGAGTACGACGAGACCAGCCGCATCTTCACGAACCCGTCCGACAAGCGCACCGAGGACTACATCACGGGACGCTTCGGCTGATGACCCAACAGCAGGCGGCATCCACGATGAACGGGGACACGAGGACCAAGCCCGTACTGCTCATCGCCGACCCCGACAGTGCCGTGGTCGAGGACCTGGCCACCGCCCTCGAACGCGAGGGCGTGGCGGTCACCGGCGCGCCTGACGGGGCTCAAGGGCTGCTGCAGGCGGGGGCCCTGCAGCCGGACGTGGTGCTCGTCTCGGCCACGCTCCCGGTCATCGACGCGGTCGAGTTCGTCCGCGCGGTACGGCTCGCGCGAGCCGTACCGGTGCTGCTCGGCGTCGGCGAGGGGCACGCCGAGCAGGCCGTCCGCGCTCTCGCGGCCGGCGCGGCCGCCTGCGTGGCCCGGCCCTACCGCGTGCTGGAGCTGCTGCCGTTCATCCAGGCCTCCTCGCCCGAGTCGCGCAAGGTGCTGATCGTGGGCGGGGTGGAGCTGGATGTGCAGGCCTACCAGGTACGCGTGGGCGGGCGGGCCGTCCATCTGCCGCTGCGGGAGTTCGAGTTGTTGCAGTACCTCATGCGCAACGCCGACCGCACGGTCACCCGCGAGCAGATCATGCGCAACGTGTGGCACGCCGCCGCCACCACCTCGACGAACACGATCGCCGTGCACGTCAAGCGGCTGCGGGCACGGCTAGGAGACGAGGACGACCAGCTCATCCAGACTGTGCGCGGCGTGGGCTACCGGCTGGTCACTCCGGGCATGTCCGGAAGTCCTGCATGATCCTCTTGGTGACGCCTTCGACCGTCGCGATTCCGTACCCGACGTCGGGGCTGCCCTCGGTGAGCACGGCCACGGCGTAGTCGTGGCCGTCGTTCCTGATCAGGCCCACGCTGATCACGGCCCAGCGCTTGGTCGAAACGCGCTTGAGCCAGCCGTTCTTCAGCGCCACCTGGTCGCCTCGGCATGCGGCGGCGCTGATGCCCCAGTTCTGGCCGTCGACGACCTTGCCCATGAGCCCCAGCACCCGCTCGCGGTCCTTGAGCGGACTCTTGCCTGACACGAGCACGCTCATCAGCCGGATCTGGTCGTCCACGGACGTCCGGGTGATTCCCCAGCAATACAGGTCGAGACAGTCCCCGGGAACGCCCTGCGTGTGCTTGAGTCCGAATCGCCGGCCGGCCTTGGTGAATCCCGGCGCGCCGCCGATGCGTAGCCAGAGCCGGTCGGCGGCGTGGTTGTCGCTGTAGCGGATCATCAGGTCGGCGTCCCGCCTGACGGCCTCGGGCAACTTCTTCCAGGGTGTCTTGAGCAGCAACGCCATGAGGATCTGGACCTTGGCGCTACTCGCGGTGATCAGCCGCTCGCCCGGGTGGTAACGGTAGACCCGACCGGTCGCCAGGTCCTTGACCATGGCGGTGACCGGCCCAGGACGGCCGGCCAGGTAGCGGTCGAGCCGTTTGGTGATCCGCTTGGCCGGGATCGACCCCACGGCCTCTTCGGCCGCGATGCTCTCGATCCTCGCCAGCGCCTCTTCCCGGGCCACCGGCGCCGCCCAAGCCATGGGAGGCCGGAGCCGCGGCTCCACGGGCACTGTGATCAGTGACAGGAGCAGGGCAAGGACGAGCACCACCCGTGCTGGCGCCTGCGCCCGGCCCGTGACCACCCGGGCATTATCACGAAGATCCGCGGCGCGCCGCTAGACGGCAGCGGCGACCAGTTTCGCTATCGAGTCGTCGTCACAGCTCTCCCAGAAGCCGCCCACGACGTCCTCAAGGTGCTCCAAGGACTCGGCCCGGAACAGTACGTCCTGATATTTCGTGATTTCGTAGTGCGTCGTGCCCATGGCCGACAGATCCAGCGGCCGGATGTCCATGCCGCGGAACTCCTCGACCTCCCCGTACGACGACAGGATCCCCGCCCCGTATGCCCGGAGCTCGCCCCGCTCCTCCATCACCCCGAATTCCAGCGTGAACCAGAACACCTTCGACACGAACTCCAGCGCCTCCTCCCCTTCGACCCGCCGCGCGGCCTGACCGGCCAGGTGGTAGAGGGCGGCGTACCGGGAACTGGCGAGTGCGTTGGCATGCCCGATCACCTCGTGGACGACGTCGGGCTCCGGCGTGTAGAAGGGCACGGAATGGTGGCGGATGTACTGCGTCGAGTGGAAGAACCCGTCCGCGAGCACCCCGTAGAAGTCCCGCAGCGGCACCAGCCCCGCCGCCGGCAGGTACCTGAATCCGGTCAGCGGCTCCAAGAGCCGCGAGACCTCCTCCAGCTGTGGGATGCGCTCGGTCGGCAGCCCCAGCCGGGCCACGCCGTGGAGGTACTCGGCCGTGGCGTACTTGGCGTGCTTGACCGCCAGCTCCCTGGTGACCATCGCCCACACCTCATGCTCCTGCTCGGTGTACTCGGCCGCGGGAATGGGGGTGCCCGGACGATAGTCGACCGCGAGCTTCGCGATCGCGTTGCGCCGCGCCCGGTAGACCGGGTCGGCGAAGCCTGGATGCGACGCCGAGAGCTCGACCACCACCGACCCGTCGTCCTGGGCCGCGACCGGGGCGAAGTACTGTGCTTCCTCAAACATGCCCAGATAACAGCAAGTTCCGCTTTTCCTGGCAAGAGCGCGTAGTTTTCCTGCGCGACATGCTTACTTTCGCACTCCCAAAGTCACATATTCTGGTCGAATCGCACAGTCCTGGAGGAAGGTCGGCATGGACGAGCTGGACACCAGGTTGCTCGTGACCATGCGGGCCAACCCGCGCATCGGCCTGACCGAGCTCGCCCGTCTCCTGGGCGTCGCCAGGGGCACGGTGCAGGCCAGGGTGGAGAAGCTGACCACACGCGGGGTGATCGAGGACTTCGGGCCCACGGTGTCGCCGGCCGCGGCCGGGCATCCGATCCTGGCGTTCGTCTGGCTGCAGATCGCCCAGGGCCGGCTGGAGGAGGCGGTGGCGGCGCTGCGTGCCGTACCGCAGATTCTGGAGGTGCACGGGACGAGCGGCCAGCACGACCTGCTGTGCCGGGTGGTCGCCAAGAGCACCGATCACCTGCAGGAGGTCATCGCCCGCATCCTGGCCTCGCCCGCGGTGCAGCGTACGGACACCACGATCGCGCTCTCCACCCAGATCCCGTACCGCATCGAACCGTTCCTAAACAGTAGCCAGGAGTGACATCTGATGCCACGTCCCGGAACTGCGCGCATCCCGAACGGTTTTGGATGCGCTGGTCTCCCGCGTTCTCGTTCCCTCCGTCCGGCGATGTGCATC